>CAYUSW010000081.1:0-19724 GCA_964447445.1 uncultured Thermotogae bacterium | reverse complement strand
GATGACAGCGCCCGACGCGTCCACGGCGAGCGATACCACGCGCGCACTGAGTGCGACGCTCGCTGCGGTAGCGCTTGCGCGCTTTACGATGGCGATGCCGCTCTCGGTCCCGACGTATGCCGTGCCGGCCGCGTCGAGAGCAAGAGATGTCGCCGTGCTCCCGACCCGCACAGCGGGTCCAACCCTCGTGCCCGTGGATAAGGCGATCCGGTGGAGCAGCCCGGAAGCCGTCGTGACATAGGCCGTGCGGACTGCGGTTCCGCGGTCCAGTGCCAGTCCTGTGATTTTGGCGGCGTCGTCGAGCGCGATGTCGTACAGCGGTGTTGCGGGGGTGCCGCGCGTGAACGCATGCAGGCTCCCGTTGTCGGACGCTGCGATGAGGATTCCGGAGGCGGTGTCGAGGAGCACAAAGCCGACGGCGCCACCGTAGGGCCCGCCGATCCGCGTCACTGCAGAAGCCTCGCGAGGCTCGATAGCAACGGTCAGCTCAGCCGTGTTGTTGTCTTCGTTCTGCTCCACGATCTGCTCGCCCCCGTCCACGCGAGCAGACAGGCGGGCGGTTCCGGGCGCCGAAGTGCCGACATCCATGTGAATCGTCGTTGAGGTCTGTGCAGCGAGGGCGACGACATCCTGGCCGCCGATCACAGTCCCTCCCTGACGAAGATCGACGCGGAACGCACCGGCCGCCAGCGCCCCGCGGTTGGCCACCACGAGCTCCGCCGTCGCCGGGCAACCGACCGTCACGGCGCCGTCGCGCGCTCTTGGCACGCTCAGGCTCACGGTGAGGTCCGGTCCGTACGATGAGGTCCCGCCACAGTCCACGCGGTAGATCCCCGAGGCCACGTTGTCTGCTTCATTGGCTTCGGTCACGCTGGAACCCGAGTCGACGACGAGCTGGAACGTGTGGTTGCCGCACATCAAGCCGATCGATCCCAGTCCCAACTCTTGGCGTATGGCCACCGACTGCGACGAGCTGAGCCCGTCCACGGGCGAGCGTGCGAGAACAAGCAGTGCCCCATCCGCGCGCACCCAGCGCGTCTCCACAATGAAGGGCCCCGTCGAGCTCGAGCCATGATTCGCGACCGTCGCCAACAGCACCGTGCTCGGCGCACCGACAGAGGCACTCGCAGGCTGAAGGTGGATGCCGTCCACGACGAGATTCGCGCCAGCGGAGACCGTGTCCGACGTCGGCCGCCCCAGCCAGAAGGCGATGAGCATCTCGTTGTTTGCCTCGTCTTGCTCGCGGACCTCGCCGTCCATCGCGTCCTGCGTCGGGGGATCGACCCAGATGTGGAGTGTGTACCGCCCTTCTGGCCAGCCGTTTGTCCAGAGTGTGTAGTCGAGCGCCTGGGCGGACCCGCGGCTGAGGCCGGCTGCGGTCTGGCATGCGCACGACTGCGCGCCTTCGACGTAGGGAACATCGGCGGAGCAATCAACGCGCCCCGTCGTCCACGTTGTCCCGTCATCGCGAACGACCAGGAACGCGACCGAGAACCGTCCGGCGTCCATCGTGCCGCCGTTTCGCACGCGTGCCCGTGCGACGACGGGCTCCCCCACCGCGATGGGCGAGCCGGGACTGAGCGTAACTTCAGAGACGTAGAGTTCGGCCAGGCGCTCAACCGGCGGGAGAACGCTGATCGTCGTCCGGATCTCGTTGTTCGTCTCGTCCAGCTCCGGAATCCTGTTGTCCGGATCGACCGCGATGCGCAGCGAATACTTCCCAGGGACGAGGTCTTCCGTGTTGAGAGTCCCTTGGGTTCGCGTTCGATCTTCCTCCTCAAGGCCGGGGTCGGCTGCGAGGCTCGCGCGGTACGTGAACGTGTCGAATCTCGTCTCTCCGATGAAGAACCCTACGCTGAACCCCTCCAAGCTGCGGTCGCCGGTGTTCTCGATGGTCGCGATGACGTCGACGGAGTCACCTTGCCGAATGGAGGCCGACGACACCTCGAGCCCGACCGGATGCAGCTCGGTTCCTTGGACGGAGAATCCGACGACGATCTCGTTGTTCCACTCGTCCTGTTCAGGGATTGCCTTCGCATCATCCACGGCGATTCGGAGTTCGTAGCTTCCCGGGACGAGGTTGAGTCCGTCCTGGCTCGCGTCGATCGTCACGTCGACACTCTCTGTGCTCGTGCCCTCGTCGATCCCAAGGCTGGAGATCGTGTCGGTCGCAAACGGAATCCACGACGTAGATCCAGAGCGGCGATACAGGAAGGACACGACGATCTCCGACGTGCCCTCCGCGGGAGCCACGCCGCCGCCCCGGTTCGCGACGACAACCTCCACAGCCACGTCGTCGTCCCAATTGAGCGGCATCGAGCGATCGAACGACGCGGCAATCGGGACGAGGTCCGGCAGTTCGAGCAATGAGGAACGCACGCTGAGAGCCATGTCGAGGCCGTTGTTTTGAGGGTCCTCGTCCGCCGCTCCGTAGGCGTCTTCGACCGTGATGCGGACTGCGTACGTCGTCGTGCAGATCTCGAGGCGATCAGCTACGTCCGCTGGCAGGATGGCCATCGACGACGATGCAATGGCGCCCTCCTCCGCGCCTGACGTGGTCAGGAGCGTCCGCAACGCCAGGCCAGTCGAGAACGCGGCACGGAGATCCGTCGCTCCGTCCTGTTCCAATCCAGAAGCCTGCTCTTCCGCGAACGCGATCCAAACTTCGTCGGGGAGGGCGTCGGCGAGAGAGGCGAGCCCTACGGCCTGCGGCGCGGCGCTGCCGGTCGGATCGGGTGCGAACTCGAGCGTGTAGAGTCCCTGTGCGTCCTTCGTCTGGCTCGGCGAAACGGACCACCGTTCTCCGGTGTTCTCGTCCACACAGTAGATGGGGAACATCGCCAGCGTGACGTGGAACGGCCCCGCGGTCGCCCGCCCGGTGTTTGCGACACCCACGGTGATGGTGGCGGTCTCGCCCCACAAGAGTGGAGGAGTTGGAGCGATCTCGGCGCGCACAGGGTGGAGCTCAGACAACGGGGGCGAGATCTCGAGCGACGCCGCGAGCCGGTTGTTCGACTCGCTGGCTTCAAGAAGGGCGTTTCCAGGGTCGACGATGGCAATGACCTCGTAGGCCCCAGGCGCCAGATCGGCGGTCGGGATTGTCGTCACGAACGTCTGCATCGTCGGGCTGTTTCCAGAGAGGAAGACGCCGGCCGACGTGCCACACGGCTCCTCGCGGTCCCGGCGCCGCCACGTGATCTGCACCTCCGCGTCCCGATCCAATGGAGGGCCGGAACGCTCGACAACGACCGAAGCAGTGACCGGCTCGACCCCGGCAACCGCTGTGTCAGGATCGAGCGCAATCTGGGACACGCGAAGGTCGACGAGCGACTCCTGGCCGGCGAGAGACACGCCAAGCCCAAGGAGTACACCACAGAAGAGAAGCACTGCAACACACCAACGGCCCGCCAGCATTCCCGCCCCCTTGCTCCCTTTGCTTCGGCTCCTCCTCACTCCTCCACCCGAGTCCACTGACTCAGGTCAAACGCGTACAAGTACCCATCCGATGACGCGACCAGGAGCGTGGATGTCTCCGGGTCGACGACCGGCGGCAACAGCTGCTCAGGCGCGGTCCCTACCTCTTCTGGCCTGAACAGGAACGGCACTGAAGTTCCCCACACGGTGACGGTCTTGTACTTCTGGAGCCCCTTATCCCATGCCACGAGAATCGGACGCAGTGTCGAGGCCTGGCGTCGCTCGCCGGAAGAGAACACGGCAAGCGCGTCGTCCTCTGTAGTGTTCGGGAGAATCGCGGGTGCGCCCGCGATGGCATATGGCTGGACCGCGCGAGCAGATAGCTCATCGTTCTTGAACCCGCGCCCGTGATCGTACTCTACCCGTGCTGCCTCGCCGTTCTCGCTGGTCACGAAGATGACGGCGTCGTCATCTTTGCTCGCCACCGCGAAGCCGGACACCGATCGCAGCAGAGACAGATCCCCGAGACTCGCACAGGTCGCAGGATTGAGAGCATAAAGGGTGCCCGTCTCTGTCCCAAAGAAGAGAGCAGTCCCGCGCGCGTTCCTCACAAGATCCGTCGTGATGCGGCCCTTGACGTCGAACGAACACTCGCTCCCACTCGCCGGGACTTTGTACACAATCTGGTCGGCCGCAATCCAAAGGTCACCCGTCGCGTCCGCGTAGACAGGCGCTGATGTCACCGGGAGGTGAGAGGTGACCTTGCGCAGAGTCTGTCCGTTCGTCACGTCGAGCACAAACGCGCCCGACTCGGATCCAACGATGAGCTTCGTCTTGTCTGCGGAGAGGACGAGGTGTGTCTCCCCCTTCACGACCGAGTCGGCTGACCCAGTGGGCCAGAGACTCGTGAGGAACTCGCCCTCCTCCTTCTCCGTACCTTCCAGCGCGTAGATGCGTCCATCGCTCGCAGCCACGTAGACGCGGTAGGCCTCCGTTGTCTCGTTGTACGAAGCTACGGAAGCCCCGAGAGTCTTGCCCGTCGGCGCGGGCCACGTGCCCTTTTGCTCTCCCGTTCGGATCTTGAGCACGTACAGCTGCTCGCCGGAATCACCTTGGGCGACGTGGAACACCAAGCCGCCGGCCACTGCAGGCTCGACGCCCACGGACGCCGCAGTCTCGCAGGCGGCGACGCAGCACGTCGATCGCTCGGGGAAGGTCCAGAGGTCGACGGTGGAATAGAACGACGACAGCTCGAACTGCTCGGGCAGGAAGAGGTCCTGTGCGGTCCCGCTGCCGTCGGACGGCTGGACCGTGATGCGAATTTGGGCTGGGCTCGGGCGTCCAAGCACTTCGCCGGCGTCTCGGGCCGCGCTGCTTGGGGCAAACAGACGCGTGAGCACATCGTAGTTCAGCGTGATAACGATCGAGCCTGCTTTCCCCGGCTCCCCCAGCGAGACGATCTTCGAGAGCTGGACGGGGTTCCCCGACGAGTCGGTGACAAGAGGTGCGAACTGGTTGGCGGGTGGGTTCAACCCCAGGCGGTAGTAGCCATAGACCGTGAGATTGCTGCCGGAAAGGGTCTCGGTGCCGACGTTGTACACGTCGACCGTTAAGGACGTCTGCAGTCGACCCATCCGACAGAGAGGGAACGGATCGGCAACGGAGAGCCGAGAAAGGTGTCGCCCCTCGCGCAACAGCGTGAACGTGTACTTGCTCACGCTCTCTGCTTCCCCGGTACCGCATGCGTGCCGGGGCGCTGCGTTGTCGCACACGTCGGAGTCCCCCAAAGCATCCCGAGGGTCTGCTTCCGCCGAAAACGCATAGATACCAGGCGAGAACGTCGTCGTGTCGAACGCGATGACCGGTCGCTTCGCTTCCTGCGCCGCAAGTCCGGACACAACCTGCGTTCCAAGCCGGCCATGCTCGCCCGAGATGATCTCGGTGAAGAAGAAGTCGACCTCGAATTCTCCGACGGCCGCAGTTCCGTCATTCCGCACAAGTGCGCTCACACGGACGGTGTCCCCGATCACTCCCTTGTCCAGACCGAGCGTGGACCGATCCACCTGGGCGGATCCTTCCACAAGCCCGATCTGCAGAGACTCGACAGAGATGTCGGCCCCCGTCGCCGCGAGGCCGCCGGTTGCGAGAGCGGCGGCTACAAACGCACAGAACGCAGCGCGCCGGACGCGCTGCGTCCCCCTGCTCCGAGCAAACGCCGCTAGCATGCGACCTCCTTGCCTCCCAGGCGCCGCCGCGCGGCGCCCTCTCTCCCTCCGCCGGAGACCCGCCCTGAGCCTGCTAGATTGCGAGCTGTAGGAAGATCCCCACTTCCGTTCCGAACACGCCAATGCCCTCAGGGATAACCGCAAGTCCAGCGCGGATGCGATCAGACTTCACAGCCTCGACCGAAGCTGCGCGGTCGAAGTCCATTGCCACGATGCGGTACTTCGACGCGGGCAGAGTCAGCTCTCTGCCCAGCAGGTACTCTCGTGGGTTGTGCAGGAAGCTCGCACGCTCCGGCGAGTCGATCGGGAGCTTGTTGAGCTCCTTCATGGCGGTCCGAAGGTTGTTGAGGGTTTCCGGCGACAGCTGGTTGATGAGAGCCAGCATGTCCTCAATCTGCTGGATCGAGATCCCGTCGCTCGCGCCCATTCCGCCGGCCGTCTCGCCGGCTACCGGCTCGCGCGCTTCCTGAATGAACATCCCGACGCTGCGGTAGAAGATGCCAACGCCTTTGGGTTCGAACACCAGGCCTTCGAGGGGCTCGGCGATGCCAAACCATGCCTCCTCGGGGTTCTCGGGCACGATGGAGAAATCGACCGCGGTGATCTGGAAGGCGTCCGGCGCAAGAGCGATCGAAGGCGCCAGGGATTGGCTTGCCAGGTAGTCTCTTGGCCCCTCGAAGAGCGCGCCGTGCAAGTCCGGAAGCTGATCAAGTGCGACGACGAGCCGTACGAGGGCCGGCAGATCCGCCGCTGTCTGGAAAAGGATCAGCGTCTGCTGCATGCGCTGCACCACAGGTTCTTCCTGCGCGAGCGCGGGCACCGCGACCAGTAGAAGAATGAGGACAGCAATCCACGGGCGCCGCGGGGACTTGGAGCCGGTTCTTGCCCATCGGTGTGTCATGCGCATTACCTCCATGTGAGAACTATAGCTCGGGAGACGGCGGATGTGAAACGGTCTCGACAATGCGATCGTCTTCATCACGACCTCCTTTCGCGTTCGCTTGTGGCGACGCACGGGCACCGTATCTACCCGCAGCGTCCGTGTCTGTTCCCGTGACGATGGAAGTCCGCGATTGTCTATCCGCCTTGGGAGCCACGTGGGTTCCTGACGAGGCGCTCCTCTGTCTGATTGCGGGCAAGGGACATCCTCTGGAATCGGGGGGACGAGCGCCGCGAGTTCGCCCGAGACCCTGGGCACGATGGTTGAGGGTTCGGGAGCCACGACATGCGCACAGTGCAACATCCGATGATGGTTCGTGATTGGGTCCTACGGCTCGCCCTGGCCTGCGTGTTCGTCGCCGCGGGAGTTCGCGGCGCCTCCGCCGACGGCATGCTTGCGGAGGGACAGCCATGGGCGCCTTACAGGCTGGAGAGAGCCCTGTCCTATGGGCCCTACCTCGCGAGCGTTTGGATCAGCCTCGACGACGCCGCTCCAAGCTACCACCGCGTTGTAGCGCTTTCGCGGGATGGGCAGTTGCTCGCATGCCATGATGGGGCGACAGGGCTTGGCGCTCTGTCGGGAACCGACATCGACGGGAGCGGGTGGCCGAACGTGATCATCGAGACCTACAGCGGCGGCGCCCACTGCTGTCTTGCGACCTACGTCTACGACCTGGCAGACACGTTGGTCGCCGTGGAACTTCCGCCATCTCCGGGCGGGAACTCGGGAGGCGAGTTCGCCGATCTCAACGGGGATGGAGTCTTCGAGTATCTGACGGCCGACGACTCGTTCGCGTATACCTACTGCGCCTTTGCGGGGAGCCCTGCGGTTCGGGTCGTGCTTGCCTATGATGCTCGCGAGCGCCGGTACGTGCCCGCGAGCTTCCGATACCCTGAGCTCTACGCGCTTGACATCGAACGCGACATCGAGCGGGCACGAGCGGTCTGCTCCGGAGCGGGCGACCTCGGGTGGGACGGGACGCCGAAGTGCGAGGTCCTGCCGCTCGTCCTCGACTACCTCTACTCGGGGGTCGCAGATTCAGCCTGGGCAGCACTGGAGACGTATTACATCGAGACGGATCAGGTCGCGTTCCGCGCCGAGATCGAGCGAGTCATCCGGGCGAGCCCGTACTACCCAGGCGCGCGGTAACGCCCGAGCAACACGTCGTCCATCCATGTTTGCAGACGAGGACCTGAGACTCTGCCGCGATCTGACTCAGGGTCTCTCGGAGGTCGCCGGCTTCTCATCCGCCCAGAGGCGCACGAGATGGACACAGGTCTCGACTGCCTTGTCCATCTCGCCAACGCTTGCCCACTCTTGCGGGCCGTGCGGGTTGTGTACCCCCGCGAAGAGGTTGGGTGTCGGGAGTCCGCGCTCCGTGAGTTGAGATCCATCCGTGCCCCCGCGAACCGGCACCTCGATCGGCGAGACTCCCGCGCGCTGCACTGCTTCGAGCGCCAGCCTGGCCGGGCGCATGTCCTTCTCCAACCAGTACCGCATGTTGCGGTATTGACGGGTGATGGTGCACGTGACCTTCGAGCGGGTTTCGAGCTTGGCGACCGCGTCGGCTGCTGCCCGAAGGGCCTCGCCATGCGCCTCCAGCCCAGCGAGCTCGAAGTCGCGCAAGATAAACGTCAGTTCGACCTCAGCAGCCGTTCCCGACATGTGGACGAGGTGGATGAATCCGGCGCGGCCGTCCGTGGTCTCGGGCGAGCGAGCATGCTGCGGCAAGAGATTGATGAGCTTCGCAGCGAGGGAGAGCGCATTGACGAGGCGCCCCTTTGCCTTCCCGGGGTGGATGGCCACACCCTGGATTCGCACGACGGCCTGGTCGGCGGAAAAGCTCTCGTAGGTGACCTCTCCGAGCGCCTCGCCGTCCAGAGTGTAGGCGACATCAGCGCCAAGCTCAGCGAGTTCCAGATGGCGAATGCCGGTTCCGGTCTCCTCGTCGGGCGTGAAGCACAACCGGACCTTGCCGTGGGGAATCGTGCGATTCGCCAGGAGATGCTCGGCAACCGTGACGATGATCGCGACGCCCGCCTTGTCGTCGGCTCCGAGAAGGGTCGTGCCGTCGGCCGTGATGATCGTGTCGCCACGGCGAGCTGCCAGCGCTGGCTCCTTGGCTGGGTCGAGCGTGACATCGGGATTCCCGGGCAGGACGATGTGGGTGCCCGCGTAGTCCCGGTGGACGATCGGTCGGACTCCGCTTGCAGCGAAGTCGGACGCGGTGTCGACGTGCGCCAAGAAGGCGACGGTCGGGACAGAGCGTCGCGTGGTCGCGGGAATTGTCGCGAGGAGAAACCCCGCGTCGGTCAGCCGAACGTCCTCGGCGTCAAGTCCTTCCAGCTCTGCTTTGAGAACCCGCTGCAGATCGAGCTGGCGCGCCGTCGTCGGCACGGTCTCGGATGCGCCGTCGCTCTGCGTGTCGATGCGCGCGTAGCGCACCAGGCGTTCCTCGAGTCGCTCTCTTACTACATCGTCCATCGATGTCTCTCCTTCATCGGCTGCCCGGCCAGCCCTCAGACGATCGCAGGAAGTCGGTCCGTCTTCTCGGGGCGGCGAGCGTAGTAATCTTCCCGCAATAGGCTCATGATCACGGCGTCCGACAGCTGTCCGAATTTGAACACAGACTCGCGCAGGCGAATGCACTCGGCAAACCCGGAGCGCATGGCGAGTCCGATCGCCTTCGGAAGGCCGGAGTGGGTCCACAGATGCACCTCGCGCAGGCCAAGCTCGTCGAACAGGAAGCCCAAGAGAGTCTCCTGCGCGTCCAGAGCAACTCCCGTCCCCCAGAAGTCCCTGCCGACCACGATGCCGATGCTGGCGGACAGGCGGTGTTGCTCGCCCGTGTAAGACACGAAGCCCGCCAACCGTTCGGAGGACTTCTCGACGATGGCCAGTCTGGCGCTGTCCCGGTCGAAGGAAAACTCGCGTTCCTCCAAGCGCTTGATGTGCATTTCCTCGGTGTAATCGGGCGGGAGCGCTCTGGCCCACGCTTGAGTCACGAGGTCATTGCGGAGCGCGGCGAACAGTTTCTGGTCCTCTCTATACTCCTCACGCAGAACGACGAGCCTTCCCTCAAGCGGCATGCCGGGCCTCCTTCCTGGTCTTCCACTCGCCGCGGAGGAGGTCGAAGGCCACATCGTGGTAGAACGCCCCGGCATGGAGTCCTCCGCGCGGCCGACGGCCGGCTTCCGAGAAGCCGTTCTGGAGGGCGAAGGCCAGAGCGGGCTCGTTCCACGATGCGATCCACATGCTTACGACGTGGGCGGGGGTCTCTTCAAAGAGAAACGCAAGAGCGATGGCCAGCGCCGCCGAGCCGAATCCCTGTCTCTGGTGTGATGGCGCGACGACGATGCCTGCCGTGGGGCAGTGGGGATCCCATTCCCAATCCGCGCGAGCGTGGCCGAGAAGTGCGCCTGACGATGCCTCGGCGACGGCCAGCGTCCACGAGCGGCTCTCCTTGTGCCAGTGGTCGAGAATGCCCTCCCCGTGGCGCGCGGACAGCGGGGCCAGGTCGGAGAACCCATCGGGAAGGTAGCGTCTTCCCTCCAGAGCGGGATCGTTGAGGTAGGCGATGAGCGCCGGAGCATCGCCGGGCTCGAATGCGCGGAGCACGACTCCTCTTCTCTCAGCAGTGAACGGCATGACGTACTCCCTCTCCGTCGTGCGCGAGTCTACCGCGGGCGGACACGGAGTCCAACCCGGACCGACGACGCGGCGCTCCTCGACTCGCTATACTCCGCGCAACGTCGGTGTGCTCGGTGATGTGGGAGGACGACTCAATGGCTGCAGAGCCCGTCCGACAGAGCCATACGGCTCGGCTCTCGTTCTGGAACCGCCTGTTTCACGGCATCCCGGTTGCTCTTGAGGAACTCGACCCCGAGGTCCTGTGCGTGGACAGAACCTTGCCCAACGAGTGTGCTTCCTATGTGGCCCTCAGGGCCTGTACCGCGATCAGCCACTCTGGCCGTCGAGCTGTTCGGGCGGCTTTCCGGGTCGCGATTCTCTACTGGTTCTCGAACCTCGGCGAGGCGCGAGAAGGGGCGAGAGAGCTGCTGCAACCGCAGAGCACTGCATTCCACCTCGGGGAAGCCATCGGGACGAGTCTCTCGTGGGACGAGGCCGTTGCCCTGCTGGGGCGCAAGCCCGTCGACTTCTCTGCCTATGTGTTGCTGATCGAGAACCTTGGAGCTGAGTACGCTCGGCAGTGGGAGAGCGCTTTCCCGGGAACGCCTCCCGCGTCGATCGCCGTGCTCGCTCAGCCGTTCCGTGACAACGCCTACGCTCAGCAATGGGGACCGGGCAGGGAGCCTTCGCCGAGGCGCGGTCTCTGCCGCGCGCCCCGCCCTCAAGGCGAGACGAAGGCGGTCCATGGCCCCGACGAGGCGCAATAGGATGCGATCATCCCGACGGCGTCGGCGTGCTAGATCGTTCTGCGCACGAGCACTTCGGGGAGGGCGCCGCCGCTCGCGGCCAGCGCCGCGACGTAGAGCCCGGGTGCCTTAAGGCTGCGAACAGCCCAAGGGATGCCTTCCGTGAATCCAGGTTCGGTCCCCTCGCCGAGGCCGGGATGAACAGAGCGCAGCCGAGAGGGGACGCCGCCTCCTATAGCCTTGAGGACGGCTTCCTTGCGGCTCCAGACGCGGAAGAAGGCCAGCGACTGCTCTTCTCCAGTCAGCGCCGCGATCCCGTCGATTTCATCGGCGCGGAAGAACCGCCGCGCGAGGCGGAGTACGTCGGCCTTGGGATCGACATGCTCGATGTCCACGCCGACCCGGCGCGTTCGTGAGATCGCAAACAGCATCCAGTCCACGGAGTGGGAAAGGCTGCTGTACAGCGGGCGTCCGGGCGTCTCCACCGTGGGCGCCTTGCCTGGCTGTCGCCGGATCGTGACGGCGCGTGGGCCGCAGTCGAGGACGCGAGCCAGGATAACTCGCCGCGCGACCCACGCCGCTCGAATCCGCCGGCGGCGCGTCGCGGAGACGATGCGGTCGAGTTGGGCCTCCTCATCGGCCGTCAGCTCACCGCCACAGCCGGCGGTTCCGCATGTCGCCCCAGCAAGGGGCAAGCACCATACCTCGATCGGGTCGGCGAGCAGGGGTTCGCGCGCCTGATTCGATGTCTGCATGACGATCAGGGCGAGGGAGTCCTGTATGTGGGCACGAGGCGCTGCAATCCCTTGAGCACGGCCCGGGCATCGTTGTCCCGTGCGGCAGAGAGGAGCTTCTCAAGGTCCGTGTCCCACTCCTTGGCCGTTCGGCGCAGCCGAGCCACAAAGAGGCGCGGATGACTCGTCTTGTCCGTCCCGTCTTCTGCGGTGAGGAGTTCCTCATAGAGCTTCTCCCCAGGTCGTGTGCCGCTAAACACGATGGGGATGTCGACGTCCGGTTCCAGGCCATAGAAGCGAATCACATCGCGTGCCAGGTCGACGATCTTGATTCGCTTCCCCATGTCAAGCACAAGGACTTGGCCTGCCTGCCCGATGACGCTGGCCTGGAGCACCAGCTGGACGGCTTCTGCCGTAATCATGAAATAGCGCTCCATCTCGGGATGCGTCACGGTCACCGGCTGGCGGGATTCCACCTGCATCTGGAACGTCCGGAGGACACTGCCTCGGCTCCCGAGCACGTTGCCGAACCTCACGGCCACTGCCCTTGTCCTTGCGGCGTCTCCGTCGCGGAGAAGCATCTCCGCGACGCGCTTCGATACGCCCATGACCGACGAAGGGTTCACAGCCTTGTCGGTTGAGATGAGGACGAAGGTTTCGCACGCTGCGGCGCGAGCGGCGGCAAGAACGTTATGCGTCCCTTCCACGTTTGTCTTCACGGCCTCGCACGGGTAGGACTCCATCATCGGGACGTGCTTGTAGGCGGCCGCGTGGTACACGACGGACGGCCGCTCTCTCTCCAAGACAGAAAGCATCTGCTTGCCATCGCGCACGTCGCCGACCACGACGCTGAAGTTGGCGGCCGGGAACCGCGACCGGATGCCTGCCTCCAGATCGAACAGACCTGTCTCGTCGAAGTCGAGAGCGGTGAGACGCGAGGCGCCGAATCGGAGGATCTGCCGGCACAGCTCCGAGCCAATGGATCCCGCGGCTCCGGTGACGAGAACGGAAGCGCCGCCGAGAAACCTCTGAATGGGCTCCGGGTCGATTTCGACCTCCTCGCGTTGCAGAACATCCGCCGGCTCGAGCCGGCGCAGCTCGGATACCGTGATCTGCCCGCTGTACAGCTCGCCGAGACCCGGAAGAATGCGGATGTCCTCGATGCCCGATTGGTGCGCGAGGGCCACGGTCTCGCGCACGGTGGCGCGGGGTGCAGAAGGCATGGCGATCAGCACCGCGGTAGCGCGGAGCCTCGCGGCGAAGTGCGACAAGTGGGCACGCGGGCCGAGGACTGGAACCCCGCGAAGGACTGCTCCCTGCTTGTGCAAATCGTCGTCCAGGAAGCCCACGACGACGTACGGCAGAACTCTCTCCCGTTCCAGCGCGCGCAGCAGCTGCGCTCCGGCGTCCCCGGCTCCGACGACGAGGGCTCGCTGCTCTCCACCGCCGGGTGCGCCTCCGTGCCGGCCGAGCAACTCCTCGGCGGCGCGCCGGGAGAACGGGAGCCCCCCGACCGCCAGAAGAGAGAGAGCTAGGTCGATACCAAACACGGAGCGGGGGAACGTGTCGATCACGGAAAGCTCTCGCAGGCCGAGTATGGCGAGCGCGAAGACGGCGGATCCGGCTGTGCAGGCAACGCCGACGGCTGCCATGTCGCGGACGCTGACGTGCTTCCAGCTGAGTCGGTCCACGTGGAAGAAGACGAAGACCGGCAGCTTCGCGGCGCACGTCGCGAGGAATCCCGTCAGCAGGACGGGAATCATCCGCGCCGGCAGCGTGGCATCGAAGCGCAGCCAGAAAGACGCGGTAAGCGCGACGCACAAGAGCACTGCATCGAGGCCGAGGATCCCCAATCGCCGTATCCAGACGCGATGGATCAGCGGAGTCGTCATAGAGCTTGCACCGCCCGGCGAAGCGCTCCGGCTACGCGCTCCACATCCGCGGCGCGCATCTGCGGGTAGAACGGGAGGGCAATCGTTCGGTCGGCGACAGCCTCCGTCACGGGAAACTGACCCTCGCGCGTCCCGAGGGTTTCCCGCACGAACGGCTGAAGGTGGATCGGCTGGAAGTAGTCTCGGCATCCGATACCGGCCGACGAGAGGGCGTGGAGGACGCGCTCTCGGTCCTGCCGACTGCGGTGCTCACTGAGGCGGACGACGAAGACGAACCAGCTCACATCGACTCCGTCCGCGATGTGCGGCACGACGACGCCGTCGATCTCCGACAGGGCCTCGAAGTACATCGACGCTACGTGGGTGCGCGCGCGAACGATGCAGTCCAGGCGCTTGAGTTGGGAAAGGCCCAGCGCGGCCGACATCTCATCGAGTCGATAGTTGTAGCCGAGACGGACGTGGTGAAGCCAGCCGGGGTCTCCGCGCCCCTGATCTGACAGACTGCGACAGATCTCGGCCGTCCGAGGGTCGTTCGTGACCACGGCCCCGCCTTCGCCCGTCGTAATCTGCTTGTTCGGGTAGAACCCGAACACTCCGGCATTGCCGAACGAGCCGCAGGCCTGGCCGCGCAGTGTGGATCCCAGCGCCTCGGCCGAGTCCTCGATCAAGAGGAGATCATGGCGAGCGGCGAGCGCTCGCAGCGCCGGCCAGTCCGCGGGATGACCGAACACATCGACCGCAAGAATCGCCCTCGTCCGCGGCGTAATGGCTGCCTCGACGAGGCGACTGTCGAGGCAGAGCGTTGTGGGCTCGATGTCGACGAACACGGGCAAGGCTCGTTCGAAGAGAATGCAGTTCGTTGAAGCGATGAAGCTGAAGGGTGTCGTGACGACCTCGTCTCCAGGTCCGATCTCGAACGCACGCATGAGCAAATGGAGCGCGCTGGTTCCGCTGTTGACGGCCACGGCGTGGGAAACGCCCACCCTCTCGGCAAGCGCACGCTCGAACGCCTGTGTGGCGGGTCCAAGCGAAAGCCGCGAGCTGTGCAAGACATCGACGACCGCATCGATGTCCTCCGTGCGGACATCGTGACGAGCAAGAGGAAGTGCAGCCTCCGATTCCTTCGGCACAGCGGGTTCCCCCTTCACGATGGACTGGCTTGGGTGAAGCCCGCCCGCTCGACGGAGACTCCTCACCCGGGACAACTGTACGTGGCAGGGGCCGAAGATCCAACCGCAGTTGGCAGGACGAGTCCCGCGGGGTTGAGAGGCGCCTCCGGGGTACGGAAGATGACAAGCGAGCGATCGCGAGGGAGGAGAATGTGAAGGGTCACCCGTTGCTGATGATTCCCGGGCCGATCGAGTTCGAGGCCCAAGTGCTGCAGGCGGTCGGGGCTCCGACCGCAGGCCACATGTCTCCGGACTTCGTCGATGCATGCGGACGCGCACTCGAGGCGATGCGCAAGGTGTGGCTGTGCCCCTCCGGCCAGCCGTTTGTTGTGGCGGGTTCGGGGACTCTCGCCATGGAACTTGCAGGCGCGAACCTCGTGGAGGTCGGGGATCGAGCGGTGGTTGTCTCGACAGGCGTGTTCGGCGAGCGGTTCGCTGACCTCCTTGCCCGCCACGGCGCCGTTGTCGAGGTCGTGCGGGCCGACGTCGGCGGCATCGTCGATCTCGACAGAGTCGAAGACGCGCTTCGAAAGGCATCGACAGCCCTTCTCACCGTCACACACGTGGACACGTCGACCGGCGTGCGCATGCCGGTCGCGGCCATCGGGGATCTCGCCAGACGGCACGGGGCGGTGAGCGTGGTGGACGGCGTTTGCTCGGTCGCCGGCGAAGAGCTGCGCCAAGAGGACTGGAATCTCGACGTCGTGCTGACGGCCTCGCAAAAGGCGGTCGGCGTGCCGCCCGGGCTTGCCCTCCTCGTTGCGGGGCCGCGCGCTTTGGAACGTTTCGCGGCGCGCCGTTCCGCGGTGCGAAGCTACTACGCGGATTGGTCGATGTGGCTGCCCGTCATGCGAGGGTACGAGGCGAGAACTCCCGCCTACTTCGGCACGCCGCCCGTGAATCTCGTAGCTGGGCTTGACGTGAGCCTCCGTCGCATCCTCGATGAAGGTATGGATGCTCGCTTCGCGAGGCATGCGGCGATGGCGCACGCGTTCGCGTCGGGCGCAGAGGCGTTGGGATTGCGGTATGTTCCTGCGGCTCCCGAGTTTCGTGCCCACACGTTGAGTGCCTGTTATCTCCCGCCGGGGGTCTCGGGGTCGGCCTTCTTGAGAGCCGTTGCAGGAGCCGGGGTCATTGTCGCGGGTGGATTGCACCCGACGTTGCGCGAGAGCACGTTTCGGGTCGGGCACATGGGAGCAGTCTGCGCCGGGGACGTCCTCGCGACGCTCGGCGCCATTGAGGCGGGCCTGACGGCCGCCGGCTGCAGGGTTGAACAGGGAGCCGGGGTGGCCGCGGCTTGTCGCTCTCTGACCTCCCACGCAGGAGGTTAGGGAGTCCGCGCACATCGAACCGGACGAGTCCATCACCGACTGCCCGAGGAGGCGGATGGACGCGCGGCATCGCCGGAAGGGCGGTGTGTGCCACGGGATCGCGCGTGCAGCAGCGCGCTGGACGTCGCACCCTGCTGCGGGGCATGAGCGAAGCCCCTTGCCGGCGGGACGGTGTGTCACGCCGAGTCAGCGGCGAGGACGACAGACCCTCCCGGGGCGGACAGAGTCCGTTGACGCGCCCGACGCCTCGCCTTACCATGGCCGGACCCGCGGGGAAACGAGCACCAGAACAGGACGATCGCATGCTGACGTACTGCAAGTTCGAGAACGGGAAGCTCGTCTACGTTGACGGCCTGCAGGAGTGCGACATCGTCCAGGCGGTGGCTCCGAGCTCCGTCGAGATCGACTCGCTCGTCGGCAGCCTGGGCGTCCCGATCGAATTCATCACGGCGGCAACGGACCGTGACGAGCGGCCGCGGTTCGAGGTAGAGGATGGCTGCAAACTGCTCGTCATTCGCGTACCCCATCGAGACGCGACATCCGTAACGCCGTACGTGACTCTGGCGTTTGCGATCATCCTCACCCCAGGTCGGTTGGTCACCGTCTGCGCGGAGGACACGGCTCTTTGGGGTGAGATGTTCTCGAGCCGGATGCGGCTCCCGTCCCCGCAGGATCCTGCTTCCTTTCTCCTCACGCTCTTTCTCCACGTCGGGCGCCAGTACCTGGGTTTCCTCAACAGCATCCGCCACGAGTCGGACGAAGTGGAGCAGGCAATCCACGGGTCGATGAAGAATCAGACACTCGTGCGCATGCTTAATCTAGGGAAGTGCCTCGTCTACTTCACGACGTCGCTGCGCGCGAACGAACCGATGTGGGATCGCATGCGGCGCGTGGCCGGGCGTGACCTGACCGAGGAGGAGCAGGACCTCCTCGACGACGTGCGCGTCGAGTTCGGGCAGGCGCGGGACTTGGCCGACATTTACAGCAACATCCTCAATGGAATGATGGATGCCTTCGCCTCGATCATCTCCAACAACGTGAGCACGGTCATGAAGTTCCTCGCATCGATCACGATTGTTCTCATGCTGCCGACGCTCGTGGCCAGCACGTTCGGCATGAACGTTCGCCTTCCGTTCCAGGAGTCGCCCTACGCTTTCTGGATCACGATGGGGGTCTCTGTTGTGCTGTCCGTCGTGGCCGTGGTTGCCTTCTTGCGGATGAAGATCTTCTAGGCGTCTCGAGTGAAAGGGCCGGCCTTGAAACGACCGCGAGTCGTTGTCTACGGGGAAGCGTCTGTCGACGGCCGAATCACTCCCGCGCCGGACGTCCTTCTCCTGTTCGGCGACGAGCGTTGGCCGACGACCGATGAGCCCGCCGGATTGGAGCGGGTTCTCCTCCTCCACAACCCCCAGGCGATGCTTGAGGGCAGTGGATCGTTCGTCTCGGAGAACGTGCCGCCCGACCCGCTGCCCCTCGCGCAGCGCACAGACCGTCAGCCGGTCGATTTCGTCCCGGCGGACGTCGCGACGCGCCCCGGCTTCCGCGGTTGGTTCGTTGTCGTCGACGGCCGGGGGCGGGTGCGCTGGTACTACACGGGAGAGCCTGGGAAGGAAGCTCCAGGCTCCGAGGGATGGCACCTCCTGGTCCTCGTGGCGCGGAGAACGCCGAGCGAGTACCTCGCCTACCTCGAGAGGGAACGCGTTCCCTACCTCGTGACCGGGGATCGGCGAGTGGATCTCGAAGAGGCGCTCGGGAAGCTCGCGGCTCTCGGCGTCGAGACGATCCTTGTCACGTCGCCGGGCAAGCTCGGAGGCGCACTCCTTCGGGCCGGGTTGGTGGACGAGATTGACCTGAGCGCCCTGCCGATCGTCATCGGAGGAACAGCGACGCCCGGTCTGTTCGCCTGCCCGGACCTCAAGCCCGGCGAGTGGCCCCTGGCGTTGACGCTCTTGTCGGTCGAGAAGAGCGAGGCGGGGCGGGTCTTCTTGAGATACCGCGTGGACGCCGCAAGGGCGGGGACGTAGGCCGGCCGCGCGGGGCTCTGCTCGTCTGCGGGGGTCGCTCGGACAAGCCTTGGCGACTGCGGACACTCCTAACGGCGAACCCATCGGGGCTCCGAGCGATCGGTCCTGCGTCCTCGGCCTCGCGAGGCGATCGTGCTAGAGTTGCGTCGTGCGAAGTGGGGGAGTGAGAAAGGAGGGGCTCATGTCGCGTCGATCGTCAGGGTTTCGGAAGCTGAGATGGACTCTCTCGGCGTTGTCTGTCGCATTGGGCGTCGCCGGTACGTGCCAGGCGGAGATCGCCTACGTTGGACCTTTCGGAAGCGGCCTCGCGATCTACGTTGTCGACGAGGTAGGTCTGTCGACGCACCTGCTCACATCCGGCCCTGTGGATACGGCGCCCACGTGGTCTCCGGACGGGACGAGAGTTGCCTTCTCCCGGTGGGTCGGCGATGCCCCCGACATTTTCGTGGTCGATGCCAACGGGACGCACCTGACCCGATTGACGGACAACCCGGGACAGGACTTCGAGCCTGTCTGGAAGCCCGACGGCTCGGCCCTTGCCTTCCTCAGCGAGGTGGACGGCGCAACGGCCGCGTACCTCGTGGACCCCGACGGGGCGAACCGCCGACGCTTCCCCGGTCTCCCTGAAGGGATAGGCTCCCTCGACTGGTCTCCGGACGGCAGCTTCGTTGCATTCGACAGGATCATCGAGTACCAGGTTCACCTCTTCGTCATGGATGTCGCGACCGAGACGATTCGCATGCTGACGGACGTGCTAGGTTCCCGGCCGCGCTGGTCGCCGGATGGGAAGCTGATCGCGTTCAGCGGGGATCCTCACGTTGGCGTGATTCGGTCGGACGGCACGGATCTCAGATGGATCACGAGGCAGGCAGGCCGCAACGCACACCCGACGTGGTCACCCGACGGATCGCGAATCGCGTACCAGTCAGACTACCTTGGGCGTGACGTCATCTGCGCCGTCGGCGTCGCGACCGGAACCTTCGTTCGCCTGACGGACTTCGGGACGTCCCCCGACTGGAGCCGCAGAGCCCAGCCATAACCGCCAGCCTGTCCAGCGATGCGCGTCCTACGCGCCCTCTCCGCAGCTCACTGCGGCGTCAGGCAGCCCAGTCCAAGTTGAAGCGCCGCCGCTTCGAGCGCGAGGAAGACACTGGAGTACCGTGTGTTCGGCTCCTCGACCGTCGCCTTCGTGATACCCATCGCGACGAGCATTGCATTGACCATCGAGAGCCCGGCCCCGTCGAGGTATACGTACGCAAGAACAACCCCATCAGGGTCTCGCAGGTTCGCGTCAAACTCCAGGTACACCAGACGGTCGATCGTCATCTGATAGTTGATGGACGGAGCGGCCATGCTGCAGGCCGTGTCGGTACCGGGAGACGCGTAGGAACCCAAATAGCGGACTGTCTCCTGCGAACCCACGCTCCAGTCGCCAGCCGTCGACCCGACGAGCTACTGCCGTCCCACCACGCGACGCCGGCCGCATCCGCCGGCTTCCCGGAGAAGATCCTGCTCACCTCTCGCCCGGCCATGTCGAAGACGGTGATGTCGAGCCGACCGCCCGACTCGGGCAGCCGGTAGAGAACAGCCACCGAGTCCTCGAAACCGTCGCCGTCCGG
>CAYUSW010000080.1:0-16209 GCA_964447445.1 uncultured Thermotogae bacterium | reverse complement strand
AGGTCATTCTCGGAGGTTCCGTACATCACATCGTCACCTTCGGTCCCGTACACAACATGGGTGACTCCGAAGCACGCGTAGCTCGGAGGGATGCTCGAGGTTGCCGGTATGGACTCGGGTTCCGCCACGGGGGTTGTGACGGCGGCAAAGAGCGCGTCCGCAATGGACGCCGCGTCGAACACGCCCCAGTAGGAGCCTCCCGTCATCTGGGCCATGGCTTGCAGAGCCTCACTTGCCCCGGGCTCGACGTCCAATCCCACGACGTGAAGAACGATCGGAGGCTGCATTGTGGCCAGCATCTGCGCTACCACAGCCTCCTGGCTGCCGCAGTTGCCTTCCCCATCGCTCAAAAGCAGGATGACGCCGCCTTGTCCCTGCGCCGCGAGCGCGTTGGCAGCGGCAGTCAGGGAGTCCGCCAGAGGCGTTTTGCCCTGGGGTTTGACTTGCGCGACGGCTGCCACCATGTCCTGGCCGATGGCCGTCGTGTACTGCGCGAGCGGGAAGAGGAACTCGATGTCCTGACAGCTTTCTACCTCGTTCTTGAAGTTGATGCGATGGCCGAATGCAATGAGGCCGACGTTGCCTCCCTCAGGCATGCGAGCCAAGAGGTCGTCGAGGGCGGATCGCGCTGCGACGATCCGCGTGTCCAACTCGAACGGCTTGTTCATGCTGTTCGACGCATCCAAAATGAGAACGAGATTCTGCGGAGCTCCGCTGGCTGCGAACGAAGCGAAAAGCCCGAGAGCGATCGCCGCCAGCAGGAGGAACTTGATCTTCATTCTCCGTACCTCCTTATCGATTGATCCGACTCCGAGCGGGATTCTAGCCGATCGCAGGCGCGTAAATCTGTGATGGGGATTACACATCCGCGTTCAGGCGCTGCGCCTACGCGTCCAGAATGCTGAGCAGGTCCCGACGACGAGCCGTCGGGATCAAGCAGTGCGCGTTGCCATCGGCTGCAAGGCCGCATCCCAGGACGAGGTCGCCGAGAGCTACGGCGACATAGCCGTCGTCGACAGGGCTTGGGATCCTCCTCCCGAGGAGAATCTGGCGCAGCGCGTCCCGGTCGAGCGCTAGGCGTGACGCCGTCACGAAGGGGCCTATCGAGACGAGGAACGAGCTCGTTGGCTTGAGGCCTGCGGGAGTGCGCCGCAGCGCTCGAAGGCCGGGCGAGCGGCGGGAGGGAAGCCGTCCGAGAGCGCCGGCGCTGGCGACCCAGACTTCTCCGTCCGCCGGCCCGAAGAAGACGGCCTTGTCGAACGCGGCCGGCGATACCCCAAACCGCGTCTCCAGGTAGCTCAGGGCTTCTCGTCTAACGGACTCGTTCGATGCAGGCAACGAACCCCCCTCCGCTGTCTAGGTGATGCGGATAGATTCGGGCACACAGCTCCGTTCCGGCCGCGAAGATGGCTCCGTCCCACTCCGGCAACCCGGAGGCGTGCGGGAAGGGAAGGAGGAGTCTCTTGACGCGGGCGTCGCGCCGCCCCAAGAGATGAGTCACGACAGCCTCGTTCTCCTCGGGGGCGAACGTGCACGTCGAGTAGACGAGCAGACCCCCGATGCGCAGGAGGTCGAACGCGCGAACGATCAGGAGTTGTTGGATCCGCGCCAGGCGGAGGATCGTGGGCAGAGTGGCTCCGTCGCGCACCCCAGCCTGCTTGCGCAGTGTGCCTTCGGCGGAGCAGGGCGCATCGACGAGAACGCGGTCGAAGGCCATGGCGTGCGGGAAGTCCTGCCCGCGGTACTCGGTCACGACGACATTCCAGACGCCGATGCGATTGATGTTGGTGAGGAGAGCCTGCTGACGTCGGCCGTTGGGTTCATTGGCGATCACGACTCCGGTGTTACGCATGCGCGCGGCGATGTCTACCGTCTTCCCGCCGGGAGCGGCGCAGAGGTCGAGGACTCGTTCCCCTGGCTGTGGGTCGAGCGCGAAGACCGGGGCAGCCTGGACGCGCTCCTGCACGTAGAAAAGGCCGAGCCAATGCTCGAGGGTATGCCCAATCGGGCTCGACGCTCGGATGCTCAGAGGATCCCACGGGGAGGACTCGAGCGTGATCCCACGGGGCTCGAAGCGTGCTCGGAGGGAGTCAGGACTGGTGCGGAGCGGGTTGACGCGCGCATCGGCCGGGAGAGGGCGCGCCGAGGCGGCCTCAAACTCGTCCCAGTCCGCAATCACAGAGCGATAGCGGTCGAGCGGGCGCGACGTCGCGTGGGTCATGGGCTCGGGTGGGCCCGGAGGGCAGCGGCGAGCGGCTCGTGGAGCGGGCCGTTCGACGCGAGGACCCCGCCCGTGCGTGGATCGCCAAGCGGGCATCCTGAGAGACTCGTGACACGTCCCCCGGCCTCGGAGATCAACAGGACTCCGGCAGCAACGTCCCACTCCGAGAGCGAGAGGTACCACGCCGCGTCAAAGCGCCCTGCCGCGACGTAGGCGAAGTCGAGGGCCGCGGAGCCGACGATTCGGAGCATTCGAACGTGAGGAGCGAGACCCGGAAGCTGGGCGAGCGTCACCAAGCGCCGCTCGAGCTCATTGGACAGGCCGACGCCGACGGCTGCTCCGTCCAACGAGGCGTGGTGGCTGACGTGGATTCGGTTTCCGTTCCACTCTGCGCCTGAATCGCGGATGGCCGTGAACAGGTCGTCGCGCATCGGGTCGTAGATGCAGGCGAGGAGGGACCCTTGGGCATCCGTGAGAGCGATGGAGACCGCAAAGTCTGGCACGCCTCGGAGGAAGTTGTTCGTTCCGTCAAGGGGATCGACGACCCAGCGAACGGGTCCTGACGAGTTGCCGTGAGAGCCCTCCTCGGACAGGAGTCCGATGCCGGGAGCGGCGGCGACGAGGATCTCAGTGATGATGCGGTCTGCCTCGAGGTCGTACTTCGTGACAGGATCATGCCGGTGGGCCTTCGGCCGCGCGGTCTTGGCGGGATCGGCGAAACCGCGGCGAAGCGAATGCCCGGCCTGACGCGCGGCGCGGGCCGCTGCGGCGAGCGCCTCCGAGAGGGAGATGGGTAGAGGGCTATCCATGTCACGAACGAGGGGGAAGCATGCGCCGTTCGATGCGGGAGACGAGGTCGGCGTGCAGTGCCTCGGCTTCGGCGTCGAGACTCCGGCAGGTTTCGGCAAGCTGCTCGCGCGTCTCTGCCTCCGTGATCGATCGGAGATTCGCGCGCACCATGAGGATCGACGAGCGGGCCGCGGTCAACGCGAGATGGGCGGCAACGCCGACGTCGGTGACGATGGACCGCGATGCGTGGGGCTCGGCAAAAAGGAGGCGGCGCAGAACGGTGACGGAGGCGGTGGCAGCCGCAACGGCGACAGCGGCTGCGCGTTCGAACGCTTCCTGTACGTGCTTGCGACGTGAAGGATCCTCTTTCGGGAGCCGCAGCGCCTCGATGACTGCCGCGAAGGCGCGTTCATCTTCCTCCGCCAGCGTGAGGAGTTGGCTCCCGAGGGTGGCGAAGGCGGCGACGAGCGATGCCCGCTCCGCGGTTGACTCCTTCGCCTGTGCGACCGACACGACCATGGATCCCAGGGCGCTCGCGAGGGAGCCGGCGAGTGCGGCCGCGGCACCTCCGCCTGGCGTCGGGTCGCCCGACGACAAGGCGGTCAGGAACTCGGAGATCCGTTGCCCGCGGAGGTCGCTCATCATGCGTCGCGCTCCGCCAAGGCTCGCGCGGTTGCAGAGGAATGAAAAGGGGACAAGCGATCATGATCGTTGTCCCCTCTGCGCCAGGCGGTCGGACTAGGCTGTCTTGTTCGCAAGGAGTTTCTCAAGGAAGGCGATGGCCTCTCCTACCGTGGAGATCTTCTCCGCTTCGTCATCCGGGATCTCGACTCCGAACTCGTCCTCGAACTCCATGATCAGCTCGACGGTGTCCAGCGAGTCCGCCCCGAGATCTTCGACGAACGAGGACGCGTCCGTCACCTCGTCCGCATCGACCATGAGTTGGTCGCAGATGATCGCTTTCACCTTGTCGCCTATGTCACTCATCGCTGGAGAACCTCCTTGGCATGGGCGTTTAGGGGAACAGCCCGCCGTTAACCCCGATGATTTGCCCAGTTATATAGGATGCCTGCGGTGAAAGCAAGAAGAGAGTCACGTTCGCGATCTCGCGCGGCGTCGCCGGGCGGCCGAGCGGGATCCGGGCGAGGTAGGCGGCGCGCACGTCCTCCGGAAGAGCGGCGGTCATGTCCGTGTCGACGTAGCCAGGGGACACCACATTGATGCGCATGCCGCGCGATGCTACTTCCTTGGCGAGACTGCGGCAGAAGGCACCGATTCCGGCCTTGGAGGCGGCGTAGCCGGCCTGGCCGGCGTTTCCCGTGTCGCCGATGACGGACGAGATGGCGACGATGGAACTGCCTTCGCGATGAAGCATCGATCGAAGTGCTGCCTGGATCACGTGAAACGTGCCGGACAAGTTGACGGCGAGAAGCTCGTTCCAGTCGGCCTCCGACATTCGCAGGACGAGCGCGTCCTTCGACACGCCGGCACTGCAAACGAGGTGATCGATGCCGCCTCGCTCAGCCACCACATCGTCGATGCAGCGGCGAACCTGGCTGCGGTCGGCCACGTCCACGGCGTAGAAGTAGGAACCCGGCAGGGCCGCCTCGAGGGCCTGTCCCGCACCTCGATCGCGGCCGATGCCGACGACGACGGCGCTCTCCGCGTGAAGCGCTTCAGCAATCGCCCGTCCGATTCCTCGCGTGGCCCCAGTGACAACGCACAGCTTTCCTTCAAACTCCCGCATCACCCACCTCCTCGAACGCGTGAAACGAGACTCGTACCCCCGATCGCTTCCCCAGCTGTGTGAGGACACTGCCCACGCCAACCTCGATCGCCTGGGTGACGCCGAGGTCGGCGAGTGAGTGAAGCACGTCGGCCCAGCGCACGGGCGCCGTGATCTGCGTCATGAGAAGGGCCTGCAGGGCCGCAGGATCTCGCTCGGGGCGGCCGGACACGGACGAGACGAAGACCGCCCGCGGAGGCTCGTACGATGCCTGCTTGAGGAAGGGAGCGAGTCCGGCCTCGGCGGGCTGCATGAGCGGCGAATGAAATGGGCCGGAGACCGCAAGCCTCACGGCCCGGCCGCCCGAGTCTGCGGCGAGCCGCTCGACGTGGGCGAGAGCGTCGAGTGGCCCCGACACCACAAGTTGCCCGGGGCCATTGTGATTCGCGATGACCACGCGGCCGTCGGCCGCGGCGCAGAGACGGGCGACAACCTCGTGGTCAAGCTTGAGCAAGGCCGACATGCCCCCTTGGACACCCGCCATGAGCCGGCCGCGGCGGCAGACGAGGTCAAGTGCGGTGCGAGCGGGGAGCACCTGAGCCGCGACCAGCGCCGAGTATTCGCCCAAACTGTGGCCGGCGACAACGTCAGGCTCGAGACCGCGCTCCCGCAACGAGGCAAGCTTGGCCAGGGAATCAAGAAAGACGGCGGGCTGTGCCGCCGCTGTAGGTGTCAGGCGCTCGAGATCCCCGCTCCGAATCCAGCCTCGAAGTTCGAGCCCCCGGGTCTCCGTGTCTGCGTAGAGCGCCTCGAGATCGGGAGACAGGGGAGGCAACTGGGCCGGCAGCCGGCCTTGTCCCGGAAACAGGAACGCAACCCGATCGCGCATGCTGAGCTCCCTCTCACATTCGAACGACGGCAGCCCCGTACGTCACGCCGGCGCCGAACCCTGTGAATACGACGATATGGCCAGACTTGATGCGCCCGTCCCGCACGGCTTCGTCCAGCGCGATAGGAATGGAGGCCGAGGATGTATTGGCGACGCGATCGACATTGACGATGATCCTCTCACGCGGCAAGTCAAGCCGATCGGCAAACGCATTGATGATCCGCACGTTGGCCTGGTGCGGGATGATCCAATCCACCTGGTCTCGGTCAAGCCCGGCGGCGGCAAGTGCGTCGTCCATGGCGGCCTGCATCAGGGGGACAGCGCTGCGGAACACGCCGGACCCCTCCATGCGCAGGAAGTGCTCGCGCGCGTCGACGGTCTCGTGCGATGCAGGGCGCCGGGTTCCGCCGGAGGGCATGTGGAGAAGAAGGGCCTTCTCGGGATCGCCGCGCAGAGAGAGGCCCAGGATGCGGTTCGGGCCGTCGCTCTTCTCGAGAAGGACCGCCCCCGCGCCGTCGCCGAACAGGACGCAGGTGCGACGGTCCGACCAATCCGTGACCCGGGAGAGGGCCTCGAATCCGAGGACGAGGACCTTCTCGCCAAGGCCGGCTTCGATGTACGAGGCGCCGAGGGCCAGGCCGTAGACGAAGCCGGTGCATCCCGCAGTGAGGTCGAAGAACGGCGTGCGTTTCAGATTCAGCCCCTGGGCGACGAACGCCGAGGTGCCGGGGCAGATCATGTCCGGAAACGTCGTCGCCACAATCAGGAGATCGACGTCCTGCGACTCACGACCTGCGGCGGCGAGGGCACGCTGGCAGGCGGCGACGCCGAGATCCGAGGGGAGCTCGCCCTCGGTGAGAAGGAATCGCGTACGAATCCCCGTCCTCTGGACGATCCACGCGTCGGAGGTGTCGACGGCGAGCGCCAGGTCAGCGTTCGACACCTGCCGCTGTGGGAGGCAGGAGCCCGTGCCCGCGATCCTAGCATGCACCGAGGACCCACCCTTCAAGGCCTTGTGAGAAACGCCGCACGAGATCGGCCTCGGCTTGTTTTCGCGCAACGTCGATGGCGCCGGCGATCGCTTCTGCGTCGGAGCGGCCGTGGGCGATGACGACGACGCCGTTCACGCCGAGGAGCGGAGCGCCGCCGCGGCGCTTGTACGAGAACACCTGACGCATGTCGGCGAAGCTGCGTTGGAGAAGGAACGCGCCAGCCTTCGTGATCGCGTTCCGAACCACCGACCGCTTCAGCAGCGTGGAGAAGGCCGCGATGCCGCCCTCAATAGACTTGAGGAAGATGTTCCCCACGAAGCCGTCGCACACGACCACGTCGACAGGACGCTCGGTGAGCAGGAGGTGGGGTTCAACGTTGCCTGCGAAAGGCAGGGGGCCGCTCCGAAGGACCGCGAATGTCTCGTTCGCGACCCGGTTTCCCTTCGTGTCCTCCTCCCCGATGTTCAGCAGCCCGACCGTGGGGTGTGCGATCCCGAGGACTGACTGAGCATAGCTGGCCCCCATCAGCGCGAAGGCCTCCAGGTGCTCGGGGGCGCAGTCCGCGTTCGCTCCGACGTCGATCACGAGGAAGTCCTGGGTTCGCAGACTGGGGAGAACGGCGAGCAGCCCGGGTCTGGGAATGCTCGGGATGCGTCCAAGGGTGAGCAGAGATCCTGCAACCAAGGCTCCGGTGTTCCCCGGAGAGACGAAAGCGTCCGCGCGTCCCGATCGGAGAGCTTCGAGTCCTACGACGAGGGAGGAGTTCTTCTTCTCCCTGACGGCGCGAACGGGGGGCTCGTCCATCCGGATCACTTCGGAGCTTATGAGAAGGTCGAACCGCCCGCCGAGGGACTCGCCGTGCTCGCGCAACGAGGCACGTACGGCCTCGGGGTCGCCCACGAACGTTACGTCAATGGACTGACGGCGGCTGGCTGCGATGCCCCCTGCCACAAGCTCGCGAGGAGGAAGATCCCCGCCCATCACGTCGAGTAGGATCCGCATGCCCCGCCTTCCTGATGTAGGGAGAGTTGGTGCCGAAGGGGGGACTTGAACCCCCACGGGCGTAGTGCCCACATGGCCCTCAACCATGCGCGTCTGCCAATTCCGCCACCTCGGCTAGGGGTGGAGATGGTAGCCAGGGAACCGCCCGAATGCAAAGAAACACGCCGCGCCGCGCCAATCCCAGCGCTCCGGTGGCCTAGATTTGCCTTCCCTAGCGAAGTACTCTATGATACGAGAGGTGGGGGCATTCGGCGGAGGTGACGGGATGAAAGCCAGGGCATACGCCGGCTGGGTCGCTGGAGGGTTGCTACTCGCTACGCTCGTCGCAGCGCTTGGCGGAGCGCTCATAGCGCAGTCTGTGACGTACGGCGGGATTAGCTTTCCGATAGGGGATCGAGCGTTTGCCGATCGGGTGGCGGAGTACATTGCCGCCAGTTGCGTTCGGGACGCGTTCGACAATCCTGAGGAGGCTCTCGGGCCCCCCGACGCAGAGCGTGACGGGTGCCAGGGTTGCGGGGGCTGTGACTCCCGCGCAGTTGCCCTTGGGTTCCGCCTCGGCGAGGCAGACATGCGCGGTCGTCTGGTCTTGGAGTTCGTAGACAACATGCTGATCAACGGGCCGGGCGACGATCTCTTCGTGTACATCACGAATGACAAGCCCGCCCTCGTGGAGATCAGCGCCGATGGCTTCCTGTACACGTCCGTCGGGGTCACGACGGGATACCCGGGCGCGATCGACATCGGAGCGTTCGTCGCATCGGGGACTCAGTTCCGGTTCGTGCGCCTGACGGACGTTCCCGCAGATGAGGACCACTCGGGCTGCCCCGGCCCGAGCATCGATGCCGTAGGGGCCAGGGGACCGGCGGAAGACATTGCACTCGGGGAAGGGCAAGGCGGCCTCAACGTGCACCCGGTAGGCCAACTCGCGCTCGCCCTTGCGGGCGGAGGTGCCGAAGGCTTGCTCATCGTGCTCGACCACTCTTCGAGCATGGAGGAGATTGTCGAGGGCGAGGTCAAAATCGAAGTGGCCAAAGAGGTCATCCTCGACTTGATGGATGACTTGGGGGCGGGGTCGAAGATTGGGTTGCGCGAGTTTGCCGGCTGTGGGATGTCTGACCTGCTTGTGCCGATTCAGCCTTTGGACACGGTAGCGTTCACCAACGAGGTCACGGCCATCACGACCTACGGGGCGACGCCGATTGCCTATACGCTGGAACAGGTCCCAGGGGACTTCGCGACCATCCGCGGCAAGAAACTCATCCTCTTGATCACGGACGGCATGGAGACCTGCAACGGAGATCCTGTCAAGGCAGCCCAGAAGTTGATTTCGGACGGCCTCGACCTGCGAATCAACGTCGTCGGGTTTGACGTTGGGCGGGTGAGCACGGCGCGCGACCAGCTCCTGCAAATCGCCCAGGCGACGGGCGGAGCATTCCTCGAGGCGGCCAGCCGTGAAGAGCTTCGGCAGGCGTTGAGCCTCTCCGCTCCATTCAGCTACACCGTCTACGATGTGAGTGGCGCTGTCGTCTTCACCGGCCGACTCGGCGAAGAGCAGACCCCCAGGCTCGACGTCGGCACATACCGCGTCGTCGTCAACACCCAGCCGCCGATCATCTTCGACAACGTCGTCATCACTGACAATCAGACGACCACCGTGACGGTCGAGCAGCCGTAGCTGGCGACGCCGGCGAACCGAGAGAGATGAGGACCGGGTGGCGCGAGCCTTGAACGCTCGCGCCTCTTTCTTTGACTAGCCCTTCGCTGCCGGATGAAGACGTAGATCTCTCGTCAAGGGAAACGCACCGGTAGCGCGACCCTCCGCGGTGATGCCGCCGACAGTCAGCCCCAAGTGGGCGTGAAGAGAAAAGCGGGCGCGCTGGGGCACCGGCGCTACGGCGGCGAGTCGGGGAGCCCGCGCATGACCTCGTCAAGATCGCGGCGGATGTCGGCCAACCCTGTGCGAATCCGTTCCGGAGCCATCGGAGCCAAGCGCAACAGGGGATCGGAGTCCAGGCGATCGAGGTACGAATCGATGGCCTCGACGACCGCCGCGAGATGTTTGACACCCTTCTCGCGCTCGGAGCTCTCAAAGAGCCTGATCGACTGCCGCAGCTCGTCCATCGACTGGCCAATGAGTGTGAGAAGGTCTCCTGTCTCCTTCTTGTGCGTCATGCTGCCCCCACTCATAGTCGGATTATGCCACGCCGGCGGTCGATCCAGTTCCGCCTTCCGGCGGAGAATCGTCCGCTGCCTTCTGGACGTGCCGATGGAGAAGCGCGTGCCTCAGTTCGTCGAGCGCCCGGTCCTTCATGCGAGACACCTGGCGCTGCGAGATGCCAAGCTCGTTCCCGACCTCGGATTGGCTCTTCCCCTCGTAGAACAACCCTTGGACGATGTCCTGTTGCAGCTGCGCGAGCTGGTCGATGGCGGCGACGATGCGCAACCGGGTGTCCATCGGGAAGGTGTGCGACTCCGGCAGGACTTCCTCCAGCGATGGCGGAGCAGGGTTTGGATCGCTCGATCGCCTGTCCTGATCGATCGACACGTACGTCATCGCCTCGCGGGCACGGAGGAGCGCCGCAAGCTGCGCCTCCGTCAGCTCCAGGTCGGCGCCCAGTTCTCGCAGAGTCGGAGGACGGCCTTTCTCCTGAAAGAATGCTTCTTCCGCCCGCTTGACGCGGCGGTTCATTGTCTGGACCCACTGGGGCATCCGGATCGTCGAGTGGCGATCGCGAATGTAGTGACGCACTTCGCCCTGGATGAGATGGGTCGCGTAGGTCGAGAACCGGGTGTTGTATGCGAGGTCGTAGTTGGCGACAGCGTTCAGAAGACCGATGTAGCCGGCCTGGATAAGATCGTCGAGAGCTTCGCCGGTCCCCACGAACTTCGCAGCGATGGACTTCACGAGTCCGACGTTGCGCGAGATGAGCTCCTCCTCGAGGGCGGCGCGCTCGGTGCGGGATAGGTCGGGCTTGCGCAGCATGGCGAGAAGGCGCTCGTTGTCCGCCGCGCGCCTGCGCGGGCGTTGCGCTTCGCTGGGTCGCTCTCTGATCACGTGCGCGCCTCCGAAGGCAGTATATATGCCGGGCGTCGCTCTGCCTCGTGCCTACGGGAGCTGAAGCAGCACGAGAAGGAGGATGAGAGACAAGAGGAGCCCCAGCTCAAGTGCGTCGCGCCACGGGAAGACATCGGGAGGCACCCTGTCCAACGGCGACGCGCATGCGCCCGTGATGCAATCACCGATGGCGTCGGTGAGCTCGAGCTCCCGAGACAGGCCAGCCCCGATGATGGCGCGATCGTCGACGAACACGACGGGAACGCTCGAGACATCGATCTCGTACGCTCTCTGAAGCTTCCGAAACAGAGTCCGAGACTCGGGGTTCCCGATCTCGTAGCGGGCAATCGCGCCCTCCGGCAACTCGCTCTTCAGGGCATCGAGAACCTCTTCGATCTGGACGCACTGGGGGCATCCCTCCTCGTAGAAGAGGATGACGATAGGCGCTTCAAGCGCGGCGGTTTCCTGCGCGAGGGAGGGGAGAACCGCCACCAGAAGCATCGCCGAAGCGAACCAGAACAACCTCCGTACAGCCACTGTGTCCCTCCTTGGAGCGGCCTGGCGCACGACGCAGAGCCAAGCGGGGTCGACGCTGCGCTCTCTTCGTCACTCGTGATCTCGGACCAAGAACTCAACGCTGTACGCTCGTCGCCAAGCGTCGATGCCTCCTGCGAGGCTGTAGGCCTTGGCAAACCCGGCGCTCCCCAGGAGCTGGGCCTGGCGATCGCTCTCTTCTCCCATCTGATCGTAGAGCACGATGTCGACATCCTTGGGAAGGAGACCTTGCCAACGCGGCAGGTCTGCGCTCGTGATATTGAGAGCTCCCATGAAGTGCCCTTCCTTCGTTTGCCCGGTAGCGTACACGGAGGGCGGGCGGAGATCGATGACGATCAGGTAGATCGCTCGGAGATCCCCGTTGGACATCTCGTAGGGCTGCAAGGGCACAGGGGCGGGGGCGCTGACGCTCGGCGGCACGCCCACCATGTAACTCGCGGCGTTCGGCGTCTGGCTCCACGCAGCGAACCCGCCGGCGAGGCTGCGCGCCTCTGGGAAGCCTTGGTCGCGCAGGTATCTCGTTTGGACGGCGCTCTCCACTCCTGCGTCATCGTAAAGCACGATCACGATGTCGCGCGGCAGGATGCCGAGCCAGAGAGGCAGAAAGGTGCTCGGGATGCTCATCGCGCCGAGGAGGTGCCCGCGGGCGTAGGCCTCTGCACTGCGCACATCGATGAGAAGGTAGAAGTCGTAGTGCAGATCGCTCGGCGGGATGCTGTAGGGCTGCAGACGAATGACATCGCCCTCAATGTGCACGACGGCGGAGGGGACTGTGGGATCATTCGTGTCAATGTAGATCTGCTTGAGAATCCGCCCGCCGAAGTTGCTCGTATCCACGCGAGCCTCGAACGGGACTGACTCGCCCGGTGAGAGAGTTGTCTTCGGGAGCGCGGTTGTCGTGCATCCGCACGTGGCGCGCGTCCCCGTGATGATGAGTGGCGAGTCCCCGAGATTCGTCAAGACGAACGTGTGGGACACAATGGTCCCTTCAGTAACAGAGCCGAAGTCGTAGATGACCGCGTCGACGCTCAGCATGGGCGCTCCTGCCGCGGCGAGGCCCGCCGCAAGAGCGAAGAGCAGCCCCAGACTTGTAGCCTTCATTCCTGTGTCCTCCTGTCCAGCGCGCCTCTGGCGTGGCGGCGCAGGTCGAGGCGATTGTACGCGGAAGTCGTCGCGCCGCCCGACCTCTTGGGCACGGAACGGTGGTATGCCATCACGGCGCCAGAGACGTGACGACAACGCGGTTGGCGGGTCCGGCTCGGTGGGCCTATCATTCGCTTCTACCACGGAGGGGGGACATGCATGATGTGCGGCTCGGAGGCGAGGACATCCTGGCTCTTCAGCTGGAACTCGCGGAGGCGAACTACCGTCGCCTGCGCGAGCACGGAGTCCGTTCGGTGAGCGTGCTTGGGGCGATCGGTAGCGGCAAGACGACATTCGTCGAGCGCGCCATCGCCCAGCTGCAGGCCGAGGGGTTGCGTGTGGGGGCAATCGCTGGAGACTCCGCCGGCGACGATGACCACCGCCGGTTCCTGGCGTGCGGCGCGCGCTCGGTCAATGTGAACACGCAGGACGAGTGCCACCTGGACGCGCATACCGTCGACCACGCCCTGGACGAGCTCCCGCTGGAGAGTCTCGACGCGCTGTTTATCGAGAACGTCGGAAACCTCATCTGCCCCGCTGATTTCCCTCTCGGGACAGAGCGAGAGATGGTCATCATCTCGGTCACCGAGGGCGACGACATGGTGCGCAAGCACCCCAAGCTCTTCGCGCAGACCGACCTCGTCGTGGTAAACAAGGTCGACCTATCCGCCGCGGTGGGCGTTGACCCGAGACGCTTGATAGCCGACTACGCGGTGCTCAACCCGCATGGCAAGATCGTGTTGACAGAGGCGAAGACCGGGCGAGGCATAGGCGAGGTCCTCGAGCTCCTGGGGTTCCCGTGCACGAGTACGCTGTGGTAGAGGAGTTGCTTGCGGCTCTGCTTCCGCGCCTCGATGCGGTCCCCGGGGAGATCACGGCCGTGTTCGTGCAGAAAGGCGAACTCCGCGTCCTCTCGGATCGGGCGCTGGAGAACGCCTTCGAGCTTCTCTCGCGGGGAACGCGACTGGAGCGCGCGCGGCTCGTCGTGGAGACCGTGACTGCCGGCATTGCGTGCGGCCAGTGCTCGTACAGCGGGTCCCCCGCGTACCACAAAGAGGAAGGGTGGCACTTCACGATCCCGATCCTGTCCTGCCCGCAGTGCGGCGGCGAGGTCTCCGTTGTCTCAGGACGAGAGCTCTGCGTGGACCGCGTCGCCGTGAAGGACGACGTGCCGTCGCCGGGCGCCACTCCATGACCCGAGTGAGACAGCGCATCCTCGTGCGTGGAGTTGTACAGGGGGTTGGGTTTGGACCCTTCATCTACCGCGTTGCGACGTCCCTTGGCTTGGGTGGATTCGTCTGCAATCGCGGGGACTCTGGCGTCGAGATCGCGGTCGAAGGCGACGAGGGCGCGGTGCGCCGATTCCTTGAGACGCTGCGGTCGCAACCGCCGCAGCTTGCAGCCATTGAGGCGATGGACATTGAATCGCTCGATCCTCTCGGCGAGTCCGCGTTCTCCATCATCCCTTCGATCGCCACGGCGCATGCGGGAGGCGCGATTCCGCCGGACACATCCATCTGCGCGCAGTGTGTAGCAGACGTTCTGGGGCACGGGCGGTACGCCGGCTACTGGGCTACGAGCTGCACAGATTGTGGGCCCCGCCTTACCGTGATCGAGGGACTGCCCTACGACCGCCCTCGGACGTCGATGCAGGAGTTTCCCCTCTGTCCAGAGTGCGCGCGGGAGTACACGGATCCCGCGAATCGCCGCTATCACGCGCAGACCACGGCCTGCGCTGCATGCGGCCCGCGGCTCAGCCTAGACGGGACAACGGAGGACGCGGTCACGCGAAGCGTGGACGCGCTCCGCCGCGGCGAGATCCTGGCGATCAAGGGCCTCGGCGGGACTCACATTGCCTGCGACGCGAGGAACGATGCCGCCGTCGGGCTCCTTCGCCGGCGCCTGGGGCGAGCCGCGCAGCCCTTCGCGCTCTTGGCGCGGGAGAGCGAGGTCGAGTCGTTTGCCCGGGTCGGCGCCGAGGAGTGGGATCTGCTGAAGCGCCCCGAGCGCCCGATCGTTGTTGTGCTCAGCAAACCGGGGACTCTCGCGGACGACGTGGCTCCCGGTCTCGACTCCGTCGGCGTCATGCTTCCGTACACCGGTCTCCACGTCCTCCTCTTGGACAAGTTCCGGGCGCCGTTGGTGATGACCAGCGCCAACCTGCCCGGGCGGCCGATGCTCATCGAGAACCGCGAGATCGATGGCCGGCTGCGCGGGATTGTCGATCGCAGGTTGCTGCACGATCGGCGGATCGTCGCTCGCTGCGACGATTCGGTTGTCCGCCGATCTGGCGGACGCAGCGTGTTCCTTCGCCGGTCGAGGGGCTACACGCCCCAGGGATTCCGGATCGATCTGGGAGCCGAGGCGATTCTCGCGCTCGGGCCCGAGACGGGCGTGACGTTCGCTCTTTACGACAAGGGCACGTTGACTCTCTCCCAGCACATCGGGTCGGTAGATAACCTGGAGTCGTTCGAGTTCCTCAAGCAAGCCGTCGCGCACCTTGAGTCCGTTCTGGGCGTGGCGAGTGCCCGCCTACTTGCCTGCGATGCACATCCGCAGTTCATGACGACGGGCTTGGCGCGCGAGATGGCGGCATCCCGTGAGGGTCGCGTGACGGCCGTCCAGCACCACGTAGCGCACTTCGTCGGGACGATGGCCGAGCATCATCTAGATGAAGCCGTCGGCGTTGTGCTGGATGGCTACGGGTACGGCAGCGACGGGACGGCGTGGGGCGGCGAGGTCTTCGTCGGGCGCGGTCGAGTGGCCGAGAGAGTCGCGTCTCTGCGGCCCGTACGGCTGCCGGGCGGCGACGCGGCAACGCGGTTCCCGCTTCGTGTCGCCACGGGCTACCTCGTTGCGGGAGGCATGCCCGAAGAGACGCTGCGCAGGGAGCTCGAGAGGCGTGGGATGACGCTGGAGACGGCGGACGCCGCTGCATATCTGATCCGCGCCGGCACCAACGCACCGTGGACGACGAGCGGTGGCCGTTTCTTGGACGCCGTGGCGGCGTGGACCGGTGTCTGTCGGGAGAGAACATACGAGGGAGAGCCGGCGATGAAACTTGAGGCCGCGGCGCGCGGAGGAACCGCCTACGACCTGGATGTCCCGATACGCGAGGTCGGTCAGAGGCGCGAGATTGACCTGGTCGACGCGTTCATGGCGCTTGTAGAGCTTTCGACACGCGCTCCCGTCGCTGATGTCGCAGCCACGGCGCAAAGCCTCCTCGCGCGCGGCGCTGCCTGTGCGGCCGCTCGCGCGGCCGAAGACCATGGCCTGGATACGATCTGTCTCTCCGGCGGGGTCGCAGTGAACGAGGCCATCGCCGGCGCCTTCCGACGTCGGGTGGAGGCGGACGGACTTCGGGTCGTCACGAACGAGTGGGCGCCGTGCGGAGATGGCGGAGTCTCGTTCGGGCAGGCGATCGCGACAGGCCAAGGCTGGCGCCTCGCGGCGGGTGAACGGGGGTAGGCGGAAGCGAGAGGGCGGGACAGCGCGGAGGCGGGGCGGCCTTGGGAGGCCGCCCCGTGCGGCGTGAAGGAGGTCTCTGGCCAGGAGGCTGGCGTGACCTTCCAATCGTATGTACCCGCGACAGGGCAGGGAGTGTCCGGCTTGCGGCGCGGCTGCTCGAAGACCGGGCGAGAGGGGATCTCGTGAACTCCTCGTGAGGTACGGGGCTGGCAGCCGGCCTACGGCGCGGCGGTCGGGTTCTGAAGAAGGTACCCGATGCGGCCTTCCCAGTAAGCTTGTCTCTGGAGATCCTCCCCGTGGGCCGTCTCCGTCTCAAATGCTTCCTGAGCTGCGTTTGCGCGAGCAAGAATCGCTGCGCTTGTTGAGTCG
>CAYUSW010000079.1:0-2774 GCA_964447445.1 uncultured Thermotogae bacterium | reverse complement strand
TGGCGATGGCTTGACGTAGAGCCCCGCTCCCGCCATCCTGAGCGAGCGGGAGGGCGACATGAAGATCGTGGACCTGACGGATGACCTCGTCCCCTTGTACTGCGTCTGCCTCGAGGACTGGTCCCAAGAAATGACGGAGGCCGGACCGCGGAAGCGCCAGTGGTACAAGGCGATGCGTTCAAGGGGCTTGCGCGTCAAGCTGGCGCTTGACGACGCTCAGACGGTCGGCGGGATGATTCAGTACGCGCCGATCGAAGAGACCTTCACCGAGGGGCACGACCTCTACTTCATCTACTGCATCTGGGTCCACGGCTACAAGGCGGGGCGAGGCGACTTCCGCAAGCGGGGAATGGGCAAGGCACTTCTGGCCGCGGCGGAGGACGACGCCCGTGCGCTCGGAGCCAAGGGAATGGCAGCGTGGGGCATCGCCCTCCCATTCTGGATGAAGGCAGCGTGGTTCCGCAAGCATGGCTACAAGGTCGCGGATCGCGATGGCATGCGGCACCTCCTCTGGAAGCCCTTCGCCCCGGATGCAGAGCGGCCGCGGTGGGTCAAGCCGCGCAAGTCACCTGCGCCCATCCCGGGCAGACTCTCGGTCGTCTCGCTCGTGAACGGCTGGTGTCCGGCGCAGAACCTCGCCTGTGAGCGCGCCCAACGAGCGGCCGTCGCGTGCGGCGACCGCGTTGAGTTCACCGAGGTCGACACGTCGAGTCGCGCCGTGTTCGAGGAGTGGGGCATCGCAGACGCCCTGTTCATCGACGGGAAGCCCGTGCGCTTCGGCCCGCCGCCGAAGTTCGAGGCGCTACGCCGGCGCATCGCCAAGCGCTTGAGGTCGGTCCACCGCTAGCCCGCTAGAGCGGAGACCCGGCGCGCGCGAATTCCGAGAGCCGTCTTTAGGCCTCGGACGTCCGCCGCACGCGCCCCGAGCTCCACGCGTTCCGCGCCGAGGTATCGGGCGAACTCGGCAAGGCACGCCGCTAGCGCGTCCTTCATCGCCGGATCGGGATGGATTCCCTTCTCCCACCACCAGCCCTCGATGCGGAGGATCCTTGCCTTCTTCTCCAGGACGGGCTCGATGCGTGCGACGAACTGATCGCCGTAGAGCACGGGGAGAACGTAGTAGCCGTACTCGCGCTTCTCCTTCGGCTTGTAGATCTCCCAGCAGTAGCTGAAGCCGATCACTTGTCGCAGAAGCTCGCGGTCCCAGGTGACGTTGTCGAGCGGCGCGATGAACGAGGCGGTGCCGGTTCCGAGCCGCCCATCACCCGCGTCTTCTAGTGTTGGAAGGTCTGCCGAGCGCACAAAGAACCGACGGCTCGGCACACCCTCCACATCCACCGGGACGACGGATCCTCGTTCAGCCAGCCGCGCGAGGACGCGAGCACGGGCGCCCGTCCCCTTCACGCCAAGGATGCCCCACCAGAACTCGGGCGCGCCCGTCGCCGGCGCGAGGCCGAGGCTGCCAACGCGGCGCAGGACGTGCCAATCCTCGTAGTCTTCGTCCTGCGGGTGCGGATCCGGCGCGCACAGGATCTCGGGCGGCAGAATCCGTTCGGCAAGATCGAAGTGCCGCTCGCTGCGGACACGATGGTGCGGCAGGACTACGCCCATGGCCGTGAGGACCTCGAGCGCGGCGCCGACGAGCCTCTTCTTCCGTCCCCACCACCAGTCGACCTTCGCTTCGTGCTCGATGTCGCGAGACGAGAGCGGGCCGCGCTTGCGGATCTCGTCGAGCACGTACGGCGCAATCTTCATTTCCGGCGTCTCCGGGCCGCCGTGCTGCTCTACCATCAGGGCGCGATGACGGGCAAAACAAGGCCAGTCCTCGCGGAGCACAAGCGCCGACATCTTGTCCCAGACGGCGAGCACTGCGTGCTCGACGTGCAGCAACCGATTGAGCATCTGCGGGCGGTAGGCGGCAATGCGCGACTGGAGGACGAGGTCGGGATTGCGCCCGACGATGTCGATCGGATCGTATTGAATGCACGCGAGGCGCCGAAAGACGGCCGCGACGGCCGCATCGTCCGAGACGGCGCGCGGAGGGAGGAGCATCTGGTGCGCGAGGAGAAAACGACGCGCGTGCGATGGCTCAAGGGTCAGCTTCGCGTCGGGAAGTGAGTGCGTAGGCATCCTACTCTGCGCCGAGCTTATCCCGCCGCGGACCCTCGATCCACGACTCCCTCGCGCGGCGTTCGGGTAGACTGCTCCGTGGGAGGCGGACGATGCGCGCAACAGCATTCATTGGAAGCCCGATCCACGGAGGCAACGTCGACCTCCTCGTCGATCAGGTGCTCGCCGGGGCGGCCAGCTGCGGTGCTCAGCCCGACAAGGTCTTCCTCAACGACCTCACCATCCGGCCGTGTCAGAGCTGCGGAACCAACAACGTCGCCGGAGAGTGCCGGATCGATGACGACATGCGACACGTGTACCGGCTGCTCGTCGAATCCGACATCATCGTCCTCGGGACGCCCGTCTACTTCGATACCGTCAGCGCACAGATGAAGCTGATGATCGACCGCTCGAACTGCATGACGCCCTTCGTGTCGCAGCCTGGAGGTCCACCTGCCTTCATCCGGCGCCCCTCGTCCGGCAAGCGCGCCGTCCTCGTCGCCGTCGCCGGATCGCGGCAGAACTTCGGCGCGCTCCGCACCACGATCAAGGGATTCCTCGCGTGGGTGGGAGCCGAGCTCGTGGAGGAAGTCCTCTACGGCCACGACTCCGTCGTCGCTGGCGCAGTTCGCGAAGACTCCAAGATCATGGACGCAGCGTTCCAT
>CAYUSW010000078.1:0-12069 GCA_964447445.1 uncultured Thermotogae bacterium | reverse complement strand
TCCGACCTTCAACGCATGGTCTTTTTGGGGCGGCGCGACGCGGTGCCGTCTGAAGTGGCGCGCGCTTTCGACGCGGTGGCCGGTGCGATTCGCGAGGCGAGCCACGCGCTGCGTCCCGGCATCCGCGGGCGCGACGTGGATGCCGTGGCCCGGCAGTACGTGGTTGATCGAGGATACCCCGAGTACATGCACGGACTTGGGCATCAAATCGGGCAGAGCGCGCACGACGGCGGCGTGCTCCTGGGTCCGCCGTGGGAACGATACGGCAAGTCGGTCGAAGGGCTCGTGGAGGAAGGCAATGTCTTCACCCTGGAGCTTTACGTTCCGACCGCGGGATACGGGAGCGTGAGCCTCGAGGAAGACGTTCTCGTCACGGCGTCGGGCTGCACGTTCCTGTCGAAGCCCCAGACGGAGCTCCTCTGCGTGAGCGTGGACTAGTACTCCCAGTCGGACGAAGGGCCGGGGAGGCAGAGGACGCGGTCGAGCTCGCTCAGGAGGTCCGGCGGCCCGGAGAGATCGTCGGTCCACGAGAGGCTCGTGGCGGAGCGCACGCCGAGCCACAGGCGCGTGAACGCGCCCACGGACGCGCGAAGGGTCGGGAGATGCGAGTCGACGCCGGGTCGTGCGCTGCACTCGGGACCGAGCGCGACGACGTAGTTCCCGGCGAGGCCGCGCCACGTGGCGTCGGACGGTAGGTACTCGGCAATGGGGTCGGCGAGCACGAGGTTGAAGCGGACGCCGCCCGGCTCGAGATGCGTCTGCGCGAGTGCCTCCGAGAGATCGAGGAACCGCACCTGCCAGTAGGCGTTCGCCGTCATGCGCTGCACGTGGGGGGAGTTCTCCGTCACCCTCCGCCCCTTGAAGGGCTGCTGCAGGAGATCTTGAAGCTGGAGGCCGGGCGGTTCGGTCATCCCGACGGAGTGAACCTGATCGGACTGGTCCCGAAGGAGGCCGAGGAGTTCGAGGAACTCCTCGCGAGTGCGGAACGACATCCACTCGACCGTGTACGGGCCGCGGCGCGGCTTCTCGGGCGAACACCACAGGTGATGGGCGAGTCGTCCCTCCGCGTCGCGATACCCGAGGCCGAACGCGTCGGCGTCCCAGAGCATCTCGGCGCGCGTGAGGCGGGAAGAAGAGAGGCTCGCCGCCCCGTGCCAGGGCCGGCGGCGGACGCGGCTGTCATGGACGGCCTGCCAATCGTCCGCGGTGATGCGAACCGGGGGGCGTTTCGTCGGTGCAACGGAGAGCTGAGCAGGGTCGAACGTGCACCAAAGCTGGTAGGCCCCGTTGCCGAACCCGAGTCGGTTGTAGAAGCCCTGCTCGAACACTCCAATCACGGCGACGGGCGTGCCGGCCAACGCCTCCTCGGCGAGAGCCTGGGCCGTGGTGCGCGCGGCGAGGCCTTGACGGCGCGCCACGCGACTGGTCGTCACTCCGGTGATGCAGGCGAGAGGGATGTCGTCGTTGAGGTGACGGAGCGAGCCGGCGTGGATGTTGACGAGGCACTCTGCGACGTCGCCGAGAAGGCCGACGAGCGAACGGGCGCTCTCGACGAATTCGGCGAACGCCAGTTCGTTCTTCGCTCCGTCGACCCACCCTGCCTCGCGCCAGACGCGGCGGCACTCCGCTGCATCCTCGGGTCGATAGGCTCGAGTCGTCATCCCGCCGTCCACTGTGGCCTCCTGCTGCATAGCCGCCTCACCGTCGGCTGAGCGCCGGCTATCGGAGCGCGGTCTCGATCTTGATCAGCGTGAGAGCCGACTCAACGGCTCTTGGTTCGACGGCGTCTATTGTACGACGGGGTGCGGAAGGTGAGCTAGAGGTACTTGAGCGCCTGGCGAGCGACCTTCTCGCGTGTCTCGTCGGACAGCCACCGTTCCAGTTCGGGGCGAACAACGTCGGGCCGCCGGCGTCCGAGCTGCCACATTGCGGCGGCCGCCGCGCGCCAGACGATGTGCCGCTCGTCGAGCGCGAGCTTCCGCAGGACGATAAGCGCTCGCTTGGCCAGGGGCGCGGCAGACGCCGAAGCGAACGCCATGGCGACGTTGCGAAGAACGTGCGGGTCGCTGGACGTCGACCAGCCGATGAGGGCCTCGAACGTGGCGTCGGGATATGCGCCAAGCAGGGCGCCTAGCGCGGACGGTGCGAGTTGGCGGCGGACTGCGGGGTCGGGATCTGCGAGGAGAGGTTCGACCAGACGTACGAGACGCGGCGCCCGCTCGAGCTTCCGGGGGTCCGCGGCGCGCGCCGCGGCCGCGGCGACCGCTCGGCGCGCTCCCGACGAGGATCCGTCGCGCCAGCGGCAAAGAATCTCCTCGATGCGGCCGAAGTGGGGGACCGCAATGCGTGCGCTTGCCGAGACGGCTGCCGAGGTCACAGCGCGGTCGCCGTCAGCCGCCAGGTCGAACAGCGCAGCCATCGTGTCCTCGGGGGCTTCGTCGTATGACGTCACGGCGAGCTTGCATGCCGAGAGGCGCGCCTCGATCTGCGAGCTCCGAGACAGCTCCTGCATGCGCTCGATGGCGGATCGCCCATCGTCGGGTCTCTGTCCCGATCGGGCCGCGGCGCGCCGACGGGTGGGGTGCGCCTCGCCGGTCTCTCGATGAGTCTTCGCGCGAGCGCGCGCCTTTGCGGGAGCAGGGTCCTTGCGCATGATCCTCCTTCGGACGTGCGGCAACTGTAGGCGCCGCAGGGCACAGCGTCAACCTACGGGCCGTTGCAGACTCCGCGACCACGCTCTACCATGCTCGCACAACTCCAGTGTGAGGTGATAGGAATGCGCGTTGCGTCGAGGATCGACTTTCGAATCGCCGACGGCGCATTCGACCCGATCGACGCGGTGAGGCGTAACATCCCTCAGCCTCCTTCCCTCTGCGGTTGACGCATCCGGACATCGGCGACGAGTCAAGGTGGAGAGGAGGACCAGTGCATCCGCAAGAGGCATACAAACCATATCGAATCAAGGTCGTAGAGCCCATCCGCGTGCTCTCGCCCGAGGCGAGGCGCGCCTGCCTCGACGCCGCCGGCCACAACGTGTTCAACCTGCGGTCGTCGGACATCTACGTCGATCTGCTCACGGATTCAGGCACAGGCGCTCTAAGTCAGGAGCAGTGGGCGGCCATGATGCAGGGCGACGAGTCGTACGCGGGGAGCCGGAGCTTCGAGCGATTCCGGGCCGCTGCCGACGACATCTTCGGCTTCCGCTACGTCCTTCCGACGCACCAGGGACGAGCTGCCGAGAACGTCCTCTTCTCGGCGGTGGTCCGCCCGGGGCACATCGTGCCGAGCAACATGCACTTCGACACGACCCGCGCCAACATCCTGGCCAACGGTGGAGAGCCGGCGGACCTCGTCATCGATGAGGCCTACGACCCGCGACTCGAGCACCCGTTCAAGGGAAACATGGACGTCGCGAAGCTCGAGTGTCTGTTGGATACGGTAGGCGTCCAGCGAGTGCCGTTCGTCATGATGACGGTGACGAACAACAGCGGGGGGGGGCAGCCCGTTTCGCTGGCCAACCTGCGCGACGTGAGCCGGATCGCCCACGAGCGGGGGCTTCTGCTGTTTATCGATGCCTGCCGCTATGCGGAGAATGCCTTTTTCATTCGCGAGCGCGAGCCGGGATACGAGAACGCTTCGCCGCTCGACATCGCGCGCGAGATGTTCGCTCTCGCCGACGGGATGACGATGAGCGCCAAGAAGGACGGCCTCGCGAACATCGGCGGGATCCTCGCCATGAATGACCCGGGGCTGTTCGAGCGAGCTCGCGATCGTCTCATCCTGATGGAGGGGTTCACATCGTACGGCGGGCTCGCAGGGCGAGACCTCGACTGCATCGCGGTCGGCCTGTACGAGGCTCTCGATCTCCACTACCTTGCCGACCGGATCGGGGAGACTCGGTACCTCGCTGCGGCGCTGCGGGAACGTGGCGTTCCGATCCTCGAACCTGTGGGAGGCCATGCGGTGTACATCGATGCCGCCGGGCTTCTCCCCGGGTTCCCCCAGGCGCAGTTCCCGGCCCTCGCGGTGACGAATGCGCTGTACTTGGAGGGCGGAGTGCGCGCCGTCGAGGTCGGAAGCGTCATGTTCGCGCACGAAGATGACAAGGGCCACCCCGTGTACCCACGGCTCGAGCTTGTCCGCCTCGCCATTCCGCGACGCGTCTACACGAGAGACCACTTCGACACCGTAGCGCGCGCGGCGGCACGCATGTGCGAGTTGCGCGATGAGTTGCCTGGGTACCGAATCGTGGAGGGAACGGGACCTCTGCGGCACTTCACGGCTCGTTTTGCTCCCGTCGCGCGACGGTAGGGGGACTCCATGGGGCACCTCGGTGAGTGGGCGGCCCTCGGGACGGCAGCGCTCTGGTCCGGAAGCTACCTCGCGTTCACCGTAGCGGTTCGTCGGATCGGTGCGGACAACGTGAATCGCCTACGGCTGGTCTTCGCCTCCGCGATCCTCGCTGTCGGCCACGTGGCCATCTACGGCCGCATCATTCCCCATGGCGTGGAAGGCGCGGGCTGGGTCTGGCTTTGCCTCTCGGGCGTGGTGGGCTTTGCGATCGCGGACGCTTTTCTCTACCGCGCCTTGTACTACCTCGGGCCTCTACGAACGTCGGTCGTCGCGGCGCTCATCCCGGTGTCGAGCGCGTTTCTCGCCTGGGCGACTCTCGGCGAGACCCTGTCGGCATGGCAGCTCGTCGGCGTCGCGACGACGGTGTCGGCGGTGGTCCTGGCGGTCTCGGCGCGGGCGTCGGGAGACAGAGAAAACAGGCGGAACGTACGGCTCGGCATCCTCTTCGCTCTGGCAACCGTCGCGTGTCAGTCCGCCCGCTACATCCTGTCCGTGAGGGGAATGAGCGGAGGGGTTCCCGCCCTGCCGGCGAACCTCGTCCAGATCGTTGCGGCGACGGCTGCCGCGTGGCTCTTCGGCCTGCCCCTCGCTCGCTGGCGCACGACGGTCACCGCGATGCGGGATCGGCCGGCCGCGCTTGCCACGGTCGCGGGGGCCATCGTGGGGCCCGTGCTCGGCGTCACGCTGTCCCTCGTTGCGCTCGCGAATGCGCGCGTCGGCGTGGCGTCGACCCTGATGGCGCTCACGCCGGTGTTCCTGCTGCCGCTGTCCTGGGTCGTGTTTCGGGAGCGGATCACCTGGCGGTCAGCGATAGGGACGGTGCTTGCTGTGGGAGGCGTGGCCGTCCTCTGGCTTGCCTAGGGCTGCGGGGCTGCCGCGGGAGGTCGCAGCCAGGCGGGAAGCGTGCCCCGCACGGCCCGCGGCGCAGCGCCCGTCAGATCGATGATGTCCGAGGATTGCGCGCCGACGGGTCCGAGGATCACGAGGTCGATGGAGCCGAAGCGGTCGATGATCTCATTCGGGTCAACGAGCGGGGGCTCGCCGTGCACGTTGACGCTGGTGCCGAAGAGCGGGCGGTCGAGGGCGGCCATGACCGACGCGAAGAATGCGTGACGGGGAACTCTGACGCCCACCACCTTGTTCACGACAGAGGAGGCCGGGGCCTCCCGTCTCGCGGGCAGGAGGAGTGTGTACGGCCCGGGCAGCAACGCGCGCACGGTGGGGAGCAGGTGCGCAGCAACGACGGCGTAGCGCTCGACGTCGGAGACGTTTGGCAGGTGGAGGGTAAACGGTTGGTCCGCCGGGCGCGTCTTCAGAGCGCGAACCGCCGCCAGAACCACGTCGTCCCATGGGTTCCCGCCGATGCCGTAGACCGTGTCGGTCGGGAAGATGATCGTCTGGCTCGTTTCCAGAGCTGCCTCCACGGCGGCGGGGACGTCGGGGCTGTCGTGCTGCAGTACGAGAGGCGTCATGCGCAGATGAAGTGAATGACATCGCCGTCGCAGACGGCGTAGTTGCGGCCCGCTCGGCGAACCTTGCCCGCGTCGTGCAGCGCCTTCGGCGAGCCTGCGGTGATCAGCGCATCAAGGTCCATGACCTCCGCGAGGACGAACCGATCGGCGAAGTCGGAGTGAATGCAGGCTCCGGCCGCGGGCGCGAGCGCTCTCTCCGGAACCGTCCAGGCGCGCACCTCGGGGCCTTCCACGGTGAAGAATGTGACAAGATGCAGTAGGCGATAGCCTGCGCGGACGAGCAGACCGAGGCTCGTTTCCGTGAGCCCGTACTCGGCGAGGAACACCGCGCGCTCCTCGGCGGTGGGAGCGGCCTCCACGATCTCCGCTTCGAGGCGGCCGCGGATCACGATGGCTTCGGTGCCCCGCTCGCGAGCCGCCTCCTTCGCCTCCGCGGAGAAGCGGTTCTCTCCGTCGTCGCCCACGTTGGCCACGAAAAGACACGGCTTCCCGGTGAGTGGACTTGCCTCGCGGACAAGCGCCTCGATCGAGTGGTCGATCTTGGCGCTGCGGACGGGAACTCCGCGCGCTACGCTGTCCACGAGGGAATCCCAGGCCGCTGCCCGCACCGGCGCGAGACGATCCGTTCCCTTGGACTCCTGGTGGAGCCTCTTCGCGACGCGGGAGAGCGTCTCGAGGTCTTTGAGCAAGAGCTCCGTCTCGACGATGGCGATGTCACGCCGGGGGTCGAGGGTGCCCGTGACGTGAGCGACGTCCGGATCCTCGAAGCACCGAACCACGTGGAGAATGGCGTCGACAGCGCGTATCTCGGACAGGAACTGGTTTCCCATGCCCTCGCCCTCGCTCGAGCGCTCGACAAGGCCGGCGATGTCGATGAAGTCAAGGTGCGTCGGCACCTTGGTCTTCGACGGGTAGAGCGCCGCAAGGCGGTCAAGCCGCGCGTCGGGTACGGGAATGCTGCCAACGTTCGCCTCGATCGTGGAGAACGGATAGCTCTCCACGCGCGCCGACGCGCCGGCGAGAGCGTTGAACAAGGTCGACTTGCCTGCGTTCGGCAATCCCACGAGGCCACACGAGAAGCCCATGCTCCCACCTCGCTGCCACTATAGAGTGGCAGCGAGGTGCCGGCAAGGTGAAGAGCTCGGCCGCATCAGCTAGACTCGCCGCGAAAAGAGGTGCGCGATGGGTGCAAGAGAAGTGGACGTCCGGCTGCCGGATCTCGGGGACATTGCCTTCGCGACCGTGGTGGCCTGGCTCCGTGACGCAGGGTCTCGGGTCGAAGAGGGCGACGACCTTGTAGAAGTCGAGACGGAGAAGACGACGTTCGTCGTGCCGGCCCCGTCGGGCGGAATCCTGAGAGAGGTTCGTGCTGCCGAGGGGGCGCGTGTGCGCGTGGGCGACGTCCTAGGAATCGTGGAGAAGGCGTAGGATGATCGCCCTACACGTCCCGCTCGGACGGATGACGTACGACGAGGCGGCGGAACTTCAGAGGCGAACCCGCGATCTGCGCGCGGTCGGCCGGATACCCGATGTTCTGTTCACGGTCGAGCACGAGCCCGTCTTCACGCGCGGCCGCAGCGCGCGCCAGGCGAGTTTTCGGACGTCCGCTGAGGAGATCGCGAAGGCAGGCGTCGCGGTTCGAGATTCAGAGAGAGGCGGCGACGTGACCTACCACGGGCCCGGACAGCTCGTTGTCTACCCCATCCTCGACCTTCGGACCTGGAATCGAGACGTCAAGGCGCACGTGCGCAGGCTCGAGGAGGCCGCGATCCGCACGCTTGCGCTGTACGGACTCGCGGCGTCCCGACGGGAGGGTCTCCCCGGCGTTTGGACGGAGTGCGGGAAGATTGCATCCGTGGGCGTGTCGGTTCGCCGGTGGGTGAGCATGCATGGGCTCGCGCTGAACGTGGGAGCGGACGCGGCGCACTTCGCTATGATCGACCCGTGCGGGCTTCCCGTGAAGGCGGTCTCGATGAACGACACCCTGGTTCCGGCGGCAGAGCTGGCCGACGTGGAGACGGAGTTCTGCCGCGTCTATGGGGAGCTTCTGGGCGTGCGTTGGCGGGAGGCCGTGCTCGGCGAGCTCCCTGAGGTCGTCCATGTTTGAGAAACCCACGTGGCTGCGCGTGCGCGCGCCCACGGCGGTCGAGGCCCGCGGAATGCGCGCCATGCGCGACGTGCTCGAAGAGGGGCGACTCAACACCATCTGCCAGGGGGCGCAGTGCCCCAATCTCGTTGAGTGTTGGAGCGCTGGAACGGCGACGTTCCTCCTGCTGGGAAAGATCTGCACGCGGGCGTGCCGTTTCTGCGGTGTTCAACGCGGGCGGATCGGCGAGGATGTCGACCCCGGCGAGGCGGAGCGCGTCGCCAGCGCCGTGCGGAAGCTCGGTCTGCGGCACGTTGTCCTCACGTCCGTGGACCGCGATGACCTCCCGGATGGCGGGGCGGGGATGTTCGCCGGGGCTGTGGAGGGTGTGAAGCGCGCGTCCCCCGCGACATCCGTGGAGGTGCTGCTGCCCGACTTCGGCGGCAATCCCGTCTCCATGGCTCGAGCGATGGCGTCGGCTGCCGACGTCCTGGGCCACAACTTGGAGACCGTTCGCCGGATCTCGCCGGAGCTTCGGGACGCGCGCGCCTCGTACGAGCGATCGTTGGAGGTCCTCACTCTGCTCTATCGCGGCAGCCGCGGCCGGCCGGTCAAGAGCGGGCTGATGTTGGGGCTGGGCGAAGAGCGGGACGAAGTGGTTGAGGCGCTCCGCGATCTTCGCGCTGCCGGTGTCTCGTCGGTGACGCTGGGGCAGTACCTGCCTCCGTCGAGTCGCGCGGCGCCGGTACGGCGCTACGTCCGGCCCGAGGAGTTCGACCTCTTGGCCGACCAGGCCCGAGCCCTGGGATTCCGGACCGTCGTTGCCGGCCCGCGGGTTCGGAGTTCCTACCACGCCGAAGCAGCTCTTGGGAAGCCATGCGACTCTGTGTCGACCTGACGCCGCGCGACGTCGCACTCGGACTCGCAACCGAGGAGGCTCTGCTCGAGGCGGCACGGCAAGGAGGAGAAGACGCGATTCGGCTGTGGGTCGCGAATCGTGCGGTGGTCGTGGGGCGGTCGCAATCCGTGGCCTCCGAGTGCGATCGTAGAGCGGCGATCGGGCTCGGGATCCCGATCGTGCGGCGCATCTCGGGCGGCGGGACGGTATACCACTACCCGGGGAACCTCAACGTGTCACTGATCGTGGGGGACTCAGGGTGTCTAGGAACCGTAGAGGAAGCGTTCGTGCGATGGGGGGATGCGTTGGCTGTCGGACTGCGGGGCACGCTCGGAGCTGCCGCAGAGAGGCGGGAGAGCGCGGTCTTCCTGGGGAACCGGAAGGTCTCGGGTGCGGCGCAGGCGCGGCGCGGGAGGGCGGTTCTTCTCCACGCAACCCTTCTCGTCCGGCCGGATGGCTTGAAGATGGCGAGCCTCCTGCGTGCCCTTCGCCCCGGGTACGTGCCTCAGCGCGTCCCCTCGAGACCGCACGCGACGACGACGCTGACGGAGGCGCTCGGTCGGCCGGTCGAGTTGGAGGAAGCGGCTGATGCTGCACTTCGCGCCCTGGCTGGGGTGGCTGCCGGCCCGTGGACTCGGGGAGAAATCACGGCGAGCGAAGCGCAACGTGCCGCAGAGCTCCAAGCGACACGGTACAGGAGCCCCGGATGGAACGAGTCACTCTGAGAGACAAGGACTTGATTGCCCGCCAGATCGGGCGCATCCCGCGCGGGACGTACTCCATCGCGCGCCGATGCATCCACGGATTCCCCGCGGTATTGCAGGTTTCGCCCGTCATGGACGGCGGCTTGTTCCCGACGCTCTACTGGATCTCGTGTCCGTTTCTTCGGCGCGCGATTGGTGAGATCGAGGCGCAGGGGTGGGTCAAACGCTTCGAGGAGCGGCTGGCGCTGGAAGAGGGGCTGCGGGAGTCGCTCGACCGAGCCCATGAGGAGTACGCCAGGACTCGCTTGGATTCCCTCACGCAGGAAGAGAGCCGCGAGCTCGAGGCGCGCGACAGGCTACAGGAGCTGGGCAGGAAGGGGATTGGAGGCATCGGCGATCGGAGCCACCTGAAGTGTCTCCATCTCCATGCCGCTCACGCGCTCGTCGGCAAGAACCCTGTCGGCGACCTGGTTCTCGAGATGCTGGGGCAGACGGCGTGCGAGGCTGAAAAGACGATCTGCTCCTCCCTCGCGGAAGGGAGGAGCAGATCAGAGATCAACCGATAGGTGGCCCGGAGACCGCGACTACGGGTCCGCCACCACCCTCGGCGGTTGGTTCACATTCTGGACGCGGACGACCGTCGAATCCGTCGCGGCGAGTCCGCACGGATCCGTAACGGTCAAGGTCACGGTCACGTCCATTCCCGTGCAGTCGGCCGTGATCGGCGCCAAGAACACGGGGGTAGCGATGCACGTGCTGTCCAGCCGGCCTGCCGAAACGGTCCACGCATAGCGCAGAACATCCCCATCCGGATCCACGGTCTGGGGAAGGAGCGTGATCGTGTCGCCCTCCAGGACGCACAGACCGTCTTCCAGTCTGGCAGTCGGCGCGTGGTTGATGTTGCGCACTTGAACGGTGACGGAGTCTGTGGCCGCGAGGCCGCAGGGGTCCGTGACCGTCAACGTGAGGACGATCGGTTCCCCGGCGCAATTGCATGTCGTGGGGGCGGTGAAAGCAGGGCAGGGTGTGTCGGGCGCGTCGAAACGGCCCGCCGACGCTGTCCAGCAGTAGCGCAGGCGGTCGCCGTCCGGATCCGTCGCGACGGGCGTCCACCGAATCGTTTGGCCCTCGTCGATTGCGAAATCGGGACCGAGATCTACGATCGGCGCACGGTTCACGTCTCGGATGTGGACGACTACGGTGTCGCACGCAGAGGCGCCACAGGGGTCCACGACCGTCACGGTGAGCGGGACGTCGATGCCTTCGCACAGATCGATCAGCGGCGCGCGGAAGACGGCACAGACGACGCTCGGGTCGTCAAAGGAGCCCGGACCCGCTGCGGCCCAGCGGACCGAGAAGCCCTCCGCGTCGACGTCCTGTGCCATCGCCCGCAGAACCACTGCCTCGCCTTCGTTGATGAAGATGTCGTCTCCGGCGAAGACGGCCGGCGGGTGGTTGACGTTGACCACGAGGAGCTTGAACGAGTCTGTACCCGAGGAGCCGCAGCTGTCAACGGCCGTTAGCGCCACGACAACCTCGACTTCACCGCATCCCGACAGCATGGGAGCCGTGTAGATCGGGTCGAGGGACGTGGCGTTGTCGAAGGTTCCAGCGGAAGCGTCCCACAGGGTCGACAGGATGTTGCAGTCGTAGTCCGATGCCGTCCCGTGCAAGCGAATCGAGTCTCCCTCGTTCACGACCTTGGCGGTCGGCGGGGTCTTGCACGGCAGCGGGGGAAGCAGAACGGGCGCGCCCGGTGGGCAGGGTGCCGCTGCGGGGAGAGGACAAGCCGGTCTCTCGGGCGCTGGGCACTGGGGGGTGCAGCCATCATTGCAGAGGCCGAACGCCCCGAACACTGCGGTGCCCTGGAACAGCGCGTCGAGCCCGTCCGCGCAGTAGAGCGCGTTCTGGCCGTCGCCGCCGAGGAGCGTGTCGCAGCCCTCGCCGCCATCCAGAATGTCGTTCCCGGCTTCGCCCTCGAGGGAGTCACTGCCGGGTCCGCCACACACGCTGTCATTGCCGACGCCACCGAAGAGGAGGTCGTCACCCTCGCCGCCGAAGAGGACGTCGTCTCCGATTCCGCCCTCCAGAATGTCGTTGCCGGGCCCGCCGACGAGCACGTCGGTCCCACCCAAGCCGATGATGAAGTCGTTGCCTCCGAGGCCGAAGAAGAGGTCGTTCTCGGAGGTTCCGTACATCACATCGTCACCTTCGGTCCCGTACACAACATGGGTAACTCCGAAGCACGCGTAGCTCGGAGGGATGCTCGAGGTTGCCGGGATGGGCTCGGGCTGCGCCACGGGGGTCGTGACGGCGGCAAAGAGCGCGTCCGCAATGGACGCCGCGTCGAACACGCCCCAGTAGGAGCCCCCCGTCATCTGGGCCATGGCTTGCAGCGCCTCACTAGCCCCGGGCTCGATGTCCAATCCCACGACGTGAAGAACGATCGGAGGCTGCATGGTGGCCAGCATCTGCGCTACCACAGCCTCCTGGCCGCCGCAGTTCCCTTCCCCATCGCTCAAGAGCAGGATGACGCCGCCTTGTCCCTGCGCCGCG
>CAYUSW010000077.1:0-4842 GCA_964447445.1 uncultured Thermotogae bacterium | reverse complement strand
CCATCTACGCATGGTCATCACCTTCTTGAGAAGCATCCGGACCAGCGACACTGGGTAGGCCGACAAGTTCGTCGGTGCTCTGACAAGTGATCCTACTGTCGGGGAGACGCGCGATGCAAGTCGGCGATGCGAGCCTCTGATTTGGGCGCTGCGCCGGAGAAGAAGCTGTCGCTCCCCATGGCGGACGCGCGCGGTACTGCGAGCGTGGGGCTTCTTAGCTCTTCGCTGCCCGAGATGGAGGTCGACTCGGGTCTTTCCGTGGCCGCGGGGGCGAAGAGGCGCAGTCGTGGCATGCGGCGCATGCCGAACGCACTGGCGACCGCGCGAAGGCTGATGCTAGACTCGACCAGGAGGGGGAGAAGGCCCCGTTGGGAAGGAGGTCGGATGAACGTTGTGGGGAGTCTCTACTACGCCGGAGCAATGCTCAGGGGACGCGAGTGGCGCAGCTATCTGCGCGAGATCGAGTCCGGCGCGCCGGACGAGCTCTCGTCCCGTTGGCTCGGAGAGACAGTGCGCCACGCCACGGGCCACGTGCCGTACTTCGAAGCGCTCGGACTTCCGCCCACGGCAGAGCTTCGCTCCTTTCCCCTTCTGACTCGGCGCGTGCTGCGCGAGCGGTTCTCCGATCTCAAGAGCCGCGATCTCGGCAGGCGCCGGTGGAGGGAGATTCCCACGGGTGGGTCGACGGGGGAGCCCGTCTGGATGATCCGCGACCGCGCGTCGCTGCAGTGGGACCACGCGGCCGACATGTACTACCTCAGCACGCTTCTCGAGATGCCGGTTTCGTTCTACCTGAGCCATCACCGCTTGTTCCTCTGGCACCGGCGAGCTCGCCGGCGATCAGCAGTCGAGGTAGCCGCGAAGCTTCTTGGTCAGTGCACGTACCTCGAGCCGAACACGGTGAGTTCCGACGAGACGCTGGCCCATGACGTCGCGATCGTCAACCGCACGAGACCTGCCGTTATCTGGGCGGTTTCGAGCTCGCTCTACGAGCTGGCGCGCTTCGCCAGACACCGGGACATCCGCATTCACCGCCCACGGTTCATCATCTCGTCGGTCGACATGCTCTACCCTGCGATGCGGGAGACGATTGAGCAAGCGTTTGGTTGCCCTGTCTACAACTACTACGGCGCCGTCGAGGTGGGGCGCGTTGCCGCCGAGTGCAAGCACCATCGACTTCACGTCTTCACGTTCAACAACCACGTCGAGGTGCTCGATCCCGAGAACCAGACGGTAGCTCCGGGCGAGGAGGGACGTCTCGTCTTGACCCCGCTGCATAATCGCGCGATGCCGCTTGTCCGATATGACATCGGGGACACGGCCCGCGTGAGTCGGGCCAGCTGCCCGTGCGGGAGCCCCTTGCCCGCGCTTGACCGAATCACGGGAAGAGTGACCGAGAGGTTCGTGAGGCCTGACGGGAAGACCGTCTACGGTAACTACTTCATCGCCATGTTCTACGAGCAAGACTGGATCTCGGAGTTCCAGGTGCTCCAGCAGGAGGTGGACCTCGTCCGCGTCTACTACAAGAGGATGTCAGGGCGCGCAACTCCTCCACACGCCCTCGAACAGCTCGAATCCGTGGTGCGCCGGGCGATGGGGTCCGGTTGCCGTGTTGAATGGCAGGAGGTTGATGCTGTGCCGCGAACGCCGATCGGCAAGCGCCTGTACGTGCGCAGCTTGGTGTGGGAAGAACGCCAGAGACATGTGGCATAGCGCGTCCGTGGCAGCAAAGCTCCCCGGGGAGGCCCTAGTTTGAGCTCCTTGACAGACCTGCGGCGGCTGAAGTTTGGCAAGTCCCCCGCCGACGTCGACGCCTGCCTGCGAGACCTCGTGCGAAGTGCCTACGCGACCGTCCCGCTGTATCGCCGGCTTTGGGAAGACGCCGGCGTTCGTGCCGCCAGCTTCCGCGGCGCCGCCGACCTCCCCGGACTGCCGATCGTCACGAAGGAGGTTCTCTTGTCGGGGCCCCTCGAGACGCGGCTTCGCCGTGGAACGAATCCGGCGCGTACGACTCGGAGAAGCACGAGCGGGTCGTCGGGCGCACCGATCGAAGTACACATGAGCCGGCTGGAGTTCCGCTTTCGACAGCTGTCCCTCCTCCTTGCGATGTGGGGCGACGCGCGGTGGGTGTTTCCGCTGACGGTCGTGGAGGCGGGAGCGTGGATCCCGCCGGACGGCTCCGGGGCCCTACGCGTGCGCCGCTCCCTCCTGGGCAAGATCGTCTACATCTCACGCCGCATCGCGCTTTCCGAACAGGTTCAAGCGCTGGTTGAAGCGAGGCCGACGCTTCTTACGGGATCTCCGACCAGCCTGCAGGTGATCGCTGCGGAGATCACGCGGCGATGCCTCCCGGCCCCGCGGCCGAGGCTGCTGGTGGCGCGAGGTGAGGTCCTACACCCCGAGCTGAGGCAGCACCTGAGCGAAGTATTCGGCTGCCGGGTTGTGGATTACTACAACGCCCAGGAGATCGGGAACATCGCGCGGGAGTGCGCGTGCAACACGAGCCGCCTGCATGTCAATCAGGATGCGTGCGTCGTCGAGGTTGTGGATGAGGGCGGGCGGCCTGTGTCCGCCGGGCACGAGGGGAGAGTCGTTGTCACCAACCTCTACAATCGGACGATGCCGCTTGTTCGGTACGCATTGCGTGACCGCATCGTCCTCGAACGCGACGCATCCACGACATGCGAGTGCGGAAGGCGAGGGCTCTTCCTCACGACTCCGGCGGGGCGAGACGACGACCTGATCGTCCTCCCGGACGGGCAGAGAGTCTCTCCGCGCGTGATCGACGATCTCGTCATCGGCGCCTGCCGGAGTGTCGGGCTAGATACCGAGTTCACGCGCGGGGTCCGCGGATACCAGATCGTGCAGGAATCACCGCGGCACCTCACCGTCCTCTTTGAAGCGAGCGAGCCCCTGCCTCCGGTTCTGGGCGAGACGCTGGGGCGCGACGTCTTGGTGCTGCATCCGGAGTTCTCCTGCGACGTGGAGAGAGTGTTCCAGATCGAGGCGGAGGCATCCGGAAAGCGAAGGCGCGTGATCTCTCGAATAGGCACGGGAGTCTGACATCCCCTCAGACAGAACAGGAAGCGATAGACAGGCGGGCGACAGTGCTGCGCAAGGGGGCGACGGGGGCGCTCTCGCCGCCGCCCGCGGCAGGAAGAGGACGCAGTGGTTGCGACGTCTCGACGTGTCAGGTGTCTCATGGGTTTGGACAAGCGTTCCTTTGCCGGCCGGGCCTGTTGTGGTGTAGAGTGTAGCCAGAGAGCGGGGAACCGCTCGTTTAGGCAGAAGGATATCGATGGGGGGAGAGGAGACCCGGCAAGGAAGAGCGGGTCTGTGTGTACGTGGAAACATCTATCGTAGCAGCCCATGGGGAGGTGCGCAGGACATGAAAAGACTAGGCTTGGCTGGCATTGCGATGCTGTGCGTAGCGATGCTGGTCGCCCTATCCGTGGCCGCGTCGGACGCAGAGATGTGGTTTTCGAGCGACCGGAACGGGCAAACAAGAAGGTGGACGTTCAGGAAGGCGATCAGGTTTGGATCGTCATCCATGACGAGGACAACAACATCGACTGCGACGTCCGCGACAAGTTCTGGACGGACGTCAAGCTGATGGACCCGAAGACCGGGGCTTACATCTTCTGGTACACCCCGGACTGTGAAAAGGGTTTGAATCTCCACGAAGAGGACCCGTATTTTCTGCAGTACGACTACTTCGAGGAGACGAGCAACGACTCGGACATCTTCGTGAGTAGCCGTCCGTTCCAGATCGGGACGCGCGAGGCGTACGCGCTTGCAGGCCCCTCCGTGCTGGAAAGCCTGGAAGTCACAGCGAAGCAGGGTGGAGAGTGGGACGAGTACCGATGGTTCACGCACGTCGTCGATGACGACTCCAACGCCACGATCGCTGGCGGCGGGTCGAGCCCCCGGACCAACGGGAACGGAGGCCCGAGGCTCGACTTCCAGTGGGGCAACTTCCTCTACTCCGGATACGGGCTAGCGATCGCCGTCGACGAGACGGAGGTGGCGGCCAAGCTGATTCCCGGGGGCACCTACGACGACCTCGGGTACTTCATGCACATGGGCACCCCGAAGGGATTTGGCAGCTTCTGGCAGTTCCGCGTGTTCGGCGACGGCCTCTTGGGCGGAGCGACGCTCCCGTGCATGGACCAGACTCCCAACTTCCTCCCGCACGACCCGCTGCTGGCCGAGATCGGGACCGCACCCACCGAGATCTACATGGTCGGGCGGTTCGAGAACATGGACACCCTCATCGGGATGTACCAGGACCCGAACGACGTGACCGACGTGGCGACGACGATGATGAAGATCATCGACCATGAGGCGACGATCGTCTGGGATGCTTCGGATGACGTCTACAAGGACGCTCGCCAGTCGGCCAAGGTCACGATCACGGATCTCGACGAGAACCTGAACTGCAACCAAGTAGAGTACGTCCCGTTCTTCGTCCTCGTGAACCCGGGGTCGTGGAATCAGACCTACAGCGAGACCGTGATGCGGGTGACGGTCAACAGCTTCTGCTCCCTGAAGTGGACGGGCGGCCTCGGCGGCGACGGCCAGGGCGGTCCTTTTGTGCCCTCGACGAAGGGACCGATGAGCTGGTGGAATATCTACGAAGATCGCTACATCCGCTACCCGCAGACCGGCGACGATATCAGCGTCTTCAAGACGCTGTTTGACGTCGATACGGACAGGTGGGGCCAGTACACCAAGGTCGTCTTCTTCGCGCAGGAGACCGGGGTCAACACGGGCATCTTCGAGTACAGCTTCAATGAGCTCCTGTTTGATCTTGGATTCAACTCGCTGAACGTTCGCGACGTC
>CAYUSW010000076.1:0-5389 GCA_964447445.1 uncultured Thermotogae bacterium | reverse complement strand
GGCATCGACGCGGTGATGATCCCGGCCATCGGCCCGACGGACTGATGCTCGTGGCAGGGCGCAAAGCGAATCCTTCCCGACGCCGCAAGTTCGACCGCCTCTTCGGGCGTGGCAGCCCGCTCTTCATAGAGGAGGGCGCCGATCACGGCGCCGCGCATCGGCCCACACATGGAGTCCCAAGCAACCGGAGGCCCGGCGTGCAGTACGGTGTCCTCCGTCATCCCGGGAATGACGCTGTCCGCACGCCCAATCCCAAGGACGCTGGGTTCAGCCGCAAGAAGGCGACCGGCGGCGGCGGCGTTGGCCGAGGCGATCGGCTCACGCCAGCCGGAGCCCTCGACGTTGTGCAGGCTCTCAAGAATCTCTGCAAGCTTGGGATCCCCGCCCGCCGGCGGGCGCCAATCGACGTGCACGACCGATCCCCCGGCCGCATGAACGGCATCAGCGAACGAGCGCAGACCGAGGTTCACGACGTGGAGATCGCTCCGGAAGACGCGGAGTGACTCGGATTGCGCGCTCATCTCGCTCCTCGCCCCTCGGCCGCGCCCAGGAGGGCCGCCGCCCACTCCGCCGCCTGGGCGTTGCTCTCTGCAACGAGGATCCCCGCTCCTTCGAGCTTCCGGCGTTGGTCCCGATAGCCTTGCGGATCGCGGTCCGTTCCAGTGACCGAAGCGACCACGGCTGACCTCCGGTCAGCTAGGGCCGAGTGGCGGTCGACTTTGCCAGCTTCGACCGCGTCCTCGACAGCCTGTGCTAGGCTCCCGGCGGGATCCGCGTGCGCTCCATATCCAAGGACGCAATCGACGAGAACCACGGAGACACCCGTATCCTCAAGCGCCCGAGTGACTTCCGCATCGCGCAGCCTGGGCTCGATCATCGGATGCGGTCGGCCGACCGTGAACGCATCGTCACCGAGGTCCCACAAGACGTGTCCTGCCACCTCGTCGCCTGGCTTGATGCGGAGCGCGGGGTCGGCGGCAACGTTCGAGCGGACGTTGATGCCTCTTCGCCGCAGGATCGCCCACGCCTCTTGGGCCAGCGTCCCGCCGCAGAAGAAGCCACGTAGGAGCTGAGGTCCCGGGCTCTCCGGCGCGAGGGAGTGGCTCCTGGGTAACTCCGCTTCGCCGGCGTCCGGCACGGAGATCCCGGCCAAACGGCAGGCAGCGCGAGCTGTCTCCTCAAGCGTGTGCGCAAAGGTGACGGGTCCGCGCGGCGCTTGCGCCGCGGCCCCTACGAAGTGAACCACAACCGGCTTCCCCGTCTGCTCAAGCTTCGCCAGCACGCGCTCGGCAATCTCCGGAGCGGGGGTCTTCGAGACGACAACGAGGACGGCCGTCTCTGGATCCGCTGCGAGCGCGTCGATCCCCGCAAGCGTGGACCGCGCCGCCACAACCTTCGAGAGGTCGCGCCCGCCGGTCCCGAGGGCCTGCGAGATCCCGCCGCCATAGCGATCGATGAGCGATGTCACTTCCTGAATTCCCGTGCCGGATGCACCGATGATGCCCGTGGAACCGCGCCGCACAACGTTGGCGAACCCAAGGGGGATGCCGTTCACGATCGCTGTGCCGCAGTCGGGTCCCATGACGAGGAGTCCTCGCCGAGCGCCCTCGTCTTTGAGCGACACCTCGTCCTCGACCGCGACGTTGTCGGAGAACAGCATGACCTGGAGACCACGCCGGAGCGCGCGGCGCGCCTCGGCGGCAGCATAGGCGCCGGGAACCGAGATGAGGGCTAGATTCGCGCCTGCGTCGACTGAGAGCGCGTCGCCGAGCGTCGCAAGCAGCTCCTCGGATGTCTCCGTCGATCCACTGCCGGCAGCGAGCAGCAGCTCGAGCGTCCGCGCAGCCTCACCGAGTGCCTCCTCGCTGTCCGCCTCGACGGCAGTGACCAGATCGTCGGCACGCACGGCCTCCTCAACTGCAAAGCCGACGCGCGCGAGGTTCTCGAGATTGGCCGGAGTTCCCATGGCGACCGTTGCGCGGCGAACGCCTGGAAGTCCTTCCAGCGAACGGCTGATGCGGAGGAGAAAGACGGAGTCGCAGTAGCGACCGCGCTCAACCACGAGCCGCTTCACGCTAGGCCGTGGCCCGGCAGGTCGTGTCACGGGCCACGCTCCGCCTCGAGGATCTTCTCAAGCACGCGCTCGGGGGAGAGAGGAAGCGACGTGAACTCGATCCCAAGGGCGTTCGAGAGGGCGTTTCCGATCGCCGACGGGACCGAGATCATCGGGTGTTCGGCCACGCCGCGCGCCCCGTACGGCCCGTCCGGCTGCGGGTTCTCGAGCAGGATTGGCACGATCTCCCGCGGCAGGTCCTTCGCCGTCGGGATCTTGTAGTCAACGAAACTGGGGTTCTGGAGCCGTCCGCGCTCGTCGAAGCGAAAGCCTTCGTGAAGCGCAGAGCCTAGACCCTGGACGATGCCGCCGACGACTTGGCCTCTGCACAGGAGCGGATTCAGGACCTTGCCGGCATCGAGAGCGGTGGCGATCTTCAAGACCTCGATTTCGCCTGTCTCGGTGTCGACCTCGAGCTCGACCGCGTGCGCGCCGTACGTCCAAAACTGGGCCGGCCTCCCCTGGCCGGTCTCCGGGTCAAGGTTCGTGAGGCCGGTCGCGATGTAGCGACCGTGTCCGATGATGGGACCGCCGATCGAGTTCCCGTTCGGAAACGTGTATCCAAGAGCGAGGTCTCTGTAGGCGACGGCGCGCTCCGGCTCGTTCAGCGGGTAGATCTCTTCGTCGCGGCAGACGAGGTCGCCCGGCGAGATCTCGAGGACTTGCGACGCCACGGCGCGCATCTGATTCAGGCAGTCGGCGGCCGCCTGGATCACGGCGTTTCCCCCCATGTAGGCGAACCGACTCGCGACCGTCTGCCAGTCGTAGGGCGTCATCGCGGTGTCGCACTCCCAGGTCACGTGCACTTTGCCGATCGGAAGGCCGAGCTCCTCCGCCGCGATCTGGCGCAGCACGGTGTAGGTGCCCTGGCCGTAGTCGACGCCGGAGACGAGCACGTCGGCGGCGCCGTCCTCGTCGAGCTTGATGATCGCCGCGCACGACGTGTAGGTCGGCATCGCGGGAGCCTTGTGCAGCATGGCAACCCCCTTGCCGCGGACCCTGCGGGGGGCGCTCGGCGCGACCGACGGGAGGCCCCAGTCGATTGCCTTCGCCGCGGCGTTGAGGCACTCGATCGGCTTGCCGTGCCCCGCCGTGAATGCCTCGCCCGTGATCGTCGTGTCGCCCTCCTTCAGGAGGTTCTTCCGCCGAAACTCGACCGGATCGAGCCCGAGTTTCCGCGCCATCTGGTCCATCGCGCGCTCGACGCCCCACAGCACTTCGAGATGGCCGAAGCCGCGGTACGCGGTGCCATATACCTTGTTCGTGTAGACAACGTACGAGTCGACGGAGCAGTGGTCGAGCGCGTAGGGCCCGGCGCCGGAGTAGGCGGCCGCGCGGCCGACGTTGACTCCGTAGTCGGCGTACGCGCCCGCGTCCCAAACGTAGGTCGCCTCGAGCGCCGTCAGGCGGCCGTCTCGCGATGCTCCGAGGCGAATCGTCGAGTACAGGCCCTGCCGAGAGGGAGTCGTGTTGAACTCCTCCTCGCGCGTCATCGAAATCTGGACCGGCCGTCCGCCGCACGCCTTCGATAGGACATAGGCAAGCGGCTCAAGGCCGAGCCCTGCCTTGCCGCCGAAGCCCCCGCCGACATGCGGAACATGGACGCGGATCGCAGCGTGCGGGAGACCGAACGCCAGCGCGAGGAGATGGCGCACCGTGTATGGCGACTGGCTCGACGTCCAGACCTCGGCCCGCTTGCCGGGAAGCGCCTGCGCGATCGCCGCGTGAGTCTCCATCGGGACGTGCTGCACGGGCGGATTGTCGAACGAGACCTCAAGGCGAACGTCGGACGCCTCCAGGGCGCACGCCGCGTTGCCCTTGCGGATCTTCTGATGGTGGGCGATGTTCGACCCCGGCTTGGGGAAGAAGACCCCGCGCATGTGGTCGTAGGACGCGAGATCGGGATGCACGAGCGGGCCGCCCGGCTCAATGGCCCGGCGAGGATCCAGAACGGCCGGAAGCTCCTCGTACTCGACGCGGAGAAGACGGCAGCCGGCACGGGCCGCGTCGAGCGTGTCGGCCGCCACGGCGGCCACGGCCTCGCCTTGATAGCGAACGACGTCGCGCGCCAGAATCCGCTTGTCTCGCAGGTAGAGCCCGAGGCGGACATCGAGATCGTTGCCGGTAAGGACGGCCCGCACACCGGGTACCGCGCGCGCCGACGCTGCGTCGATGCGCACGATACGCGCCGACGCGTGCGGGGACGTGAGGATCGCCGCGTGGAGCATGCCGGGCAGCATGAGATCGGTCGTGTAGCGCGCCGCGCCCGTCACCTTGTCGATCGCGTCGTCTCGCGGTACCGGCTTTCCCACGACCCGCAGCTCAGTCACGCGCGCCTCCCCGCTCGCCGAGTCTGGCAGAGAGACGTCCATCGCCCGCGGCACTTCGTTCTGCCAAGGTCTCAGCCCTCGGCTGAGACCCTTCGGCCGTCAGCCGTACCGCCCTCAGGATGGCTTCGTATCCCGTGCACCGGCACAGGTTCCCCGCCATCGCCTCCACGATCTCCTCGTCGCTGGGATTCGGGAGGCGGCGCAGGAGACCGCGCGCCGACATGATCATCCCCGGCGTGCAGAATCCGCACTGTACGGCGCCCGTCTCGACGAAGGCCCTCTGGAGGAGCGACAGCTCGCCATCCTTGACCTCTCCCTCGATCGTCTCGACCGTCGCCCCGTCGGCTTCGACGGCGAGCACGAGACACGCCGTGACAGCTTTCCCATCGAGGAGCACGGTGCAAGCGCCGCACTCGCCAATCCCGCAGCCCTCTTTCGTCCCGGTGAGTTGAAGGTGACCGCGCACGAACTCGAGCAGAGTCATCCCCGCGGGGACCACGGCGGTCTCAGGATGACCGTTGACGACGACGCGAATCTCGCGGTCTATGTCGAGCCTCCTTCCTCAAGGAGCGCCACGACCAGCCGCCGCACAAGGACCGGAAGCACCGCGCGCCGGTATTCCGCCGACGCGCGCACGTCGCTGATCGGCGACGCAGCCGCCTGGACGCGCCGCACCGCTTCGTCCGCAACCGCCTCGAAGGACGCTCCCCGCGCCTCGATCGGCGCGACGAGAACGGGGGTCGGGGCGCAACTCCCAAACGCCAGCCGCAGGATCCCGTCTGCCGGAGCGTACGTCCCCGCAATGCTTGCCACCGCGAGGTCGTGGCCGCGCAAGCGCTGTTGTTTCGCAAACCCCGAGCGCAGGCCGGGCTCGGGCGCCGGCACGCGGACCTCCGTGACGATCTCGTCCGTTCGGAGCGACGTGCGCCTCACGCCCGCGAACAGC
>CAYUSW010000075.1:0-2243 GCA_964447445.1 uncultured Thermotogae bacterium | reverse complement strand
CCAGCCGCACTCTCTCGAATCCCTCACGCAGAGCGGCACGAGCCGAAATCACAGTAGGGTCCGCGCGCGCGTTTGTCAAGGGGCAGGACGTGGACTTATATTGCCTATATCTTATGGATATGGGAGCGTTTCCAACACTCTGGGATCTCTTCCCGCCCCGCGTTTCGCGCGACCGGACCTCCCCGCTGCTCCGTTCGCGGCCGCACGGAGGTGAGAGCCCTCGGCCTGCGAAGCGCGCCCCGCGAAGCAAGCAAGGGCTACAATGGGAAACGTGAGGGCGACGATGCTGGGTCATCTGAAGCGATATCGCAGGGAGTCTCCTGTCTCATATGCCGAGGGCGTATTCACGACGCTCGAACTGCTCGCCGCGCGCCCGGAGTCAGTGGACCTTGTTCTTGTTTCCAGCCGCGCCCAGCCGAACGAGGGAGCGGGCAGAATCCGTAGCCTCTGCGCCGAGCGCGGCATCGAGGTCGCCCAGGATGATCGGTCCATCGAACGTCTGTCGCCGCGCGGGAGCCATCTAGCCGTCGGGGTCTTCCACAAGTACGCAACGAGTCTAGATCCGGGCGCAGACCACGTTGCCTTGGTCGAGCCAGCGGACATGGGAAACCTCGGAACCATCGCGCGAACGATGGTTGCCTTCGGGGTCGGCCATCTGGCGCTGGTCCGCCCGGCTGTCGACGCGTTCGACCCGAGGGCCATCCGCGCCTCGATGGGCGCTCTGTTCCGCATCTCGTTCGCCTACGTCGACTCGTTCGACGGTTACGCACGGGCGTTTCCCCGGCCGGTCTTCACGTTCATGACCGACGGTCGCACGCGGCTCGACGAAGCCCGCTTCCCGTCGCCGTGCACGCTCGTCTTTGGGAACGAGTCGAGCGGGCTGCCGCCGCAGTTCCGCGACCTTGGGACGGACGTGGCGATACCACAAACGGCGGCCGTCGACTCGCTCAGCCTGCCGACCGCCGTCGCCGTTGCCCTGTACGAACACGCCCGCCGCGTCGGGTGAGCGCCCGTTGCGCGGCGGCGTGTCGCTCCTGACAATCCGTCGCGTGACGTCCGATCCTCGTCCGCTGCCCGACCATGTCGTTCGCGAGAGCCACCGCGCGAAGCACGTCCACCTGCGTTTGTCGCTCCACGACGGCCTCGAGGTCGTCGTGCCCGTAGGCTTCGATCGCGGGGAGATCCCCCATCTGCTTGAGGAGAAAGCACGCTGGATCGAGCGCGCCGAGCGCGACATGGAGGCACAGCGCGCGCTCCTCGATGCACAGCCGCGCGATCGCCTGCCGGCACGCATCGAACTCCTGGCGATCGACGAGGTCTGGACCCTCGACACGACATCGACGAGCGCGCGGCGCGTTTCGCTCCGAGAGTCGCCCGAGCAGCGTCTCACGCTCTCAGGGCCAGTCGATGAGGCCCGCTGGCGGCCGGCGCTTCGACGTTGGCTCGCCGCCCGGGCCAAGATCGTGCTCGTGCCGTGGGTCGAGCGGGAAGCGGCGCGTCACCGACTGCGCCACGGGCCCGTCACCATCCGCTGGCAGAGGACGCGGTGGGGAAGCTGTTCGCGGCGTGCCGCCGCAGGCAAGCCGAGCGCGTCCCTCTCACTCAACGCCGGACTCCTCTTTCTCCCGCCCCACCTCGTCCGGTACGTCATCTTGCACGAGTTGTGCCACACGACGCGGATGGATCACTCCCCGGCGTTCTGGGGGAGACTCGAGACGATCGAGCCCGCAGCACGTTCGCTGCGGGACGAGCTCCGCGGAGCGTGGCGCTTCATCCCACCATGGGTCGAGGCGAGGCGCCCGGCGCAGACGCCTCACGAGCAACCGTTGACAGCGGACGCCAACCTTCGTAGGGTGGTCCGGGAGGTCTTATGAAAGCGCTCGTCGTCTACTACTCGAAGTCGGGCAACACGCGCCGCGTGGCGGAGGAGATCGGGAAGGCGCTCGGGGGAGAGACAGAGTCGTTGGTCGAGGTCGGGGCAAAACGCGACGGCGTCCTCGGCTTCCTGTTTGCAGGGCGGGACGGCATGCGACGGCGGCCGAGCAAGATCGAACCAGCCAAGAAGCGACCCGCGGACTTCGACCTCGTCTTCGTCGGCTCGCCGGTGTGGGGCTGGAACCTGGTCCCCGCGGTGCGCAGCTATCTGACCGCGGCGGACCTCAAAGGAAAGCCCGTTGCCTTCTTCTGCACGATGGGCTCGAATGGCGAGAAGAAGACGTTCGAGTCGATGCGCGAGCTCTGCC
>CAYUSW010000074.1:0-11415 GCA_964447445.1 uncultured Thermotogae bacterium | reverse complement strand
GCCTATCTCTTTGCGCCGGCAGAGCGAGAGGCAACGTACGCGAAGGGGCGGGACTACGCTCTCGCTAGCCTTCGCCTCGACCCCGCCTTTGACATCACAGACGAGCGCGACGGATTCCGGGCGGCGGTCGCCTCGGCCAGCGACGTTGCGGCTGTGTTCTGGTACGGCAACAACCTGGGTCAGTACTTCAGCTACAACCCGTTGACAGCGATCACGGGCGGCGTCCGCGATGTCCTCGCGTGCTACGAGCGCGCCGCGGAACTCGACGAGACCTACATGGGCGGCGGGCCCCATCGATCCCTCGCGGCGCTGATCGCGCAAGCGTTCTTCGTACTTGGCAAGTCTCGCGACGAAGCGTTGCCGCACTACGAACGTTCGATCGAGATTGATCCGAACTACCTTGAGAGTTACGTGAACTACGCTCAGCACTATGCGATCCCCAAGGGCATGACGGAGCTTGCCTCCAGCCTGCTGCAGACGCTCAGCGAGAAGGCCAAGGATCCGGCGGTGGTCGCGGCGTGGCCGCTGTACAACACGCTTGCCATCCGACGCGCCGAGTCCCTGCTGCGCTAGGAGTACGACGCGCGGGGCTATTCGCCGTGCACTCTGCCTTTCCACGCCCCGCCGCGCCCTGTGGCGTGGCGATAGGCCGAGGAGAGAGTCATCGCGGCGTAGAGGGCGCCGGCGGCAGGCAGGAAAAGAGATCGCCATCCGGGCACCCCGTGATGCCGGAGGATCGGGATGAACGTCGCGGACGGGAGCGCCCACGCTGCGGCTCCGAGAAACGAAAGCGGCAACGCCCCCCGAGTGCCGAGGGCGGCCGCGACGGCTCCGGCGAGGCAGATGACAGGACCGAGGGCGTAGAGAAAGAGCATGCCGAGGATCGTTCCGGTCAGGAGAAGCGGCGAGTACCCAAGCTGGTCGTAGGCTGAGCGGGCAACCATGTCCCAGACGCTGGCCACCGTCCCATACCTGCGAACGCTCTGCACACCCGACGAGTAGCCAAGCCAGATCCGCCCCCCCGACCGCTTGATGAGCCTTCCTAACCTGCAATCGTCGATCAGAGCCGAGCGCATCGCAGTGAGCCCTCCCGCCTTCTCAAGGGCGCTGCGCCGCACGAGGACGCAGCCGCCCGCGGCGCCTGCGTTGCGCCGAAGCGGATCGCTCACCCATCGGAAGGGGTAGAGCTTGGCAAAGAAGTACACGAACGCAGGGATCAGGAGTCTGTCCGAGCCCGTGTCGACCCGTAGGACGGCCATGACCGAGACGAGGTCGAGCCGATCGCGCTCGGCGCGCTCGACGAGAGAAGCCAGCACCCAAGGCTCGTGTGCGATGTCGGCGTCGGTGAACCAGAAGTACTCGGGGCGCTGACCTGCGCGCTCCGCCGCCGTGCCTTGAGCGAGGGCCCAGACTTTGCCTGACCAACCCTCGGGAAGCGGAGTTCCGTTGAGTACCGCAAGACATGTTTCCTCTCCCACGGCTGCCGCCGCATCTCTAGCTACCTGGGCAGTTGCGTCTTCGCTCCGGTCGTCGACGAGCGTCACCCGGAAAGGGCCGCCATACGATTGGCGCAAGACGGTCGGCAGGGTGGTCGGCAGGACATCCTCTTCGTTGCGGGCAGGAATCACGGCGGCGACCGCTGGAGCAGGCCCGCCGGCGAAAGCGTCGCCTCGCGAGCCGTCGCCGGGCTCAAGCCTTGGCGCAACGTGCCAGAAGAGTCCTCGTCCGAGAGCCAGGTAGGCCCACGCCAAGAGCGCGGCTGCCGTCACGGACCACAGCACAGCCATAGTTCCCCCTCCGCCCTTCTCCATGCCTTGCGCCCCCAGCGTGGCCGTGCGACGCCCCTCGGTGGAGTACGCGAAGCCGGCCGGCCCGAGCGCGGCAAACTGGAGGTTCGCCAACGGGGTCTCGATCCGCAACTCGAGACCGTCCCGGGGCCGATGCGCGACGTCGGATGGCTTGACGCGCGGCCGCGGACCTACGCTCGTCTTTCGCCACAGCCCACCTTGTCCCTGCGCGGCTCCGCGGATATGGTCTGCGCCAACCTCGCAATAGGTCTCGTGCGAGCCGCGGCAGGCGGGAGCTCTCCGTGCCTCCTGGTCCGCGGCGGCACTCAAGGAGTCTGGATGGGACGACCGTGGCGACTGACGTGGGATCTTGCTAGGTACCTTGTGCCGCGTAGCCGTTGGCCGGAGCGCGGGCGCCTGTTCCCGATGGTGCTCATGCTCGAACCTCTCGAGGACTGCAACCTGCACTGCGTTGGATGCGGCCGTGTTCGGGAGTACGCGGCCTGCGCCGGAGAGCGCCTGAGCGTGGAGCAGTGCCTTGCTGCGGCCGAGAGAGCCGAGGCCCCCGTCGTCTCGGTATCTGGCGGCGAGCCTCTCCTCCATCCGGACATCGTGGACATCGTGCACGGGCTGCTCGAGCAGGGCCGGTGGGTGTTCCTCTGCACCAACGGCCTCCTGGTCCGCGAATCGCTGCCGAAGTTCACGCCGCACCCGCGCCTCTGCTGGGTCGTTCATCTCGATGGCACGGAGTCCGTGCACGATCGCGTGACAGGGAGGCCCGGCACGTACCGGGAGGCCGTGGCCGCGATTCGGGAAGCTCAGGCAAGAGGGTTCCGCGTGTGTACGAACACCACGGTCTTTCACGGGGCCGACGTCTCAGATGTCGATGCGCTGTTTCGCGAACTCGCGGCGCTCGGAGTCGAGGGGATCATGGCTTCGCCCGGGTACGCGTATGAGCACGTCGAGGAACGAGAGCTCTTCCTCCAGCGGCAGGAGGCGGTTCGGCTCTTTCAGCACCTGCTTGAGAGGGGCGAGAGGCTGCCTTTCTACGACAACCCGCTCTTTCTTGACTTTCTGCGGGGCCGTCGCTCGTACTCGTGCGCTGCGTGGGCCGTCCCCACCTACACGGTGCGGGGTTGGCGGGAACCGTGCTACCTCCTGGCGGACCGTCACGCGGAGGCGCTCGAGGAGCTGCTCGAGCCGGAGTTGTGGGAAAGGTTCGGTCCCGGCAATGACGCTCGCTGCGCCGGATGCATGCTCCATTCGGGATTCGAGCCCGCGAGTGTGCTCGACGCGCTCCAGCATCCTTGGCGCCTCTTGCTGCGGCGGAGGTAGAGCGGTCGCAGGCTGCGCCGGAAGGAGGTCGCGCGGTTTCGGAGGAGACGCGCGGTATGAGCAAGAGCACAGGCAAGCGAACCGGACAGTCGGGCTGGTCTGTGGCCGCAGCGCTTCGGACGGAGCTCTTGTTCGCGCCGTGCCCCCGAATCGTGCTGGGCATTGGTTCGCGCGCCTGCGCGTCCCTGACCTCCCGGCTTGATCCGACTCCGCCGCGCGGCGTTCTCCTTGCAGGCTTCTGCGGAGGCCTCCGCGCCTCGCTCGACGCAGGGGACCTCGTGCTGGCAGACCGCGTGTCCGATGCCGAAGGCGAGGTAACGCTTGCTCCCAACGCCGTAGCCTGGGCTGCCGCGCTCTTGCCCGACGCCCACGTGGGGTCGCTGGTGACAGTGTCCCACGTCGCCGCTCTGGAAGAGAAGGCCCGCCTGGGACTCGCATCGTTGGTCGTCGACATGGAGTCCGCGCCCCTCGCTCGCGAGCTGGCCGCGCGCGGCGTGCCGTTCCTGACTCTGCGCGTTGTCCTCGATGCGCTCTGGGAAGAGGTGCCGAGTGGATTAGGCCGCGTCACGTGGTCGGCGCGAGCTCTCACGTGCGCGCGGCGACTGGGTCTAGCGGCGCGCCTGCTCGCGAACGCCCCGCCGTCTGCGGCGAATGAAGGCCCGGAGTTGCGAAGGCTCCACGTCGGACGGGGGGAGCGATGAAGGCACTGGTCACCGGCGCGACGGGATTCATCGGCGCCAACGTCGTCCGCGCGTTGCTCGAGCGGCGATATGAGGTGAGAGCTCTCGTGCGCCCGCAGGCCGATCGAACTGCGCTCGCCGACTTGCCGGTCGAGATCGTGTCCGGGGACGTCCGAGCTCCGGAGACTCTGCGGCCCGCGGTGCGCGGCTGTGGCATCGTCTTCCATGTGGCGGCGCTCTACTCTTTCTGGGGCCACTCACGGCGCGAGATGTACGCGACGAACGTGGACGGGACGAGACACGTCCTGCAAGCCGCGTGGGATGCCGGCGTGGACCGCGTCGTGCACACGAGCTCCGTCGCGGCGCTTGGCCTGCGCAATGACGGCCTGCCGGCCGACGAGACGACGGGCGTGGACCCCCGTCTTGTTGTCGGTGACTACAAGCGAAGCAAACTCCTGGCGCAGTACGTCGCGCTCGAGTTCGCGCGGAAGGGACTGCCCGTCGTCCTCGTCAACCCGAGCTTTCCAGTCGGCCCGTACGACACGAAGCCGACGCCGACGGGGCAGGTGATCGTGGACTTTCTGAACCGTCGCATGCCGGCCTACGTCCGCACGGGCATGAACGTCGTGGCCGTAAAGGACGTGGCGGCAGGCCACGTGCTGGCCGGCGAGAGCGGCCGGGACGGAGAGATCTACATTCTCGGCGGCGAGAACCTCATGATGCGAAGGCTTCTTGAGTTGCTGGCGCAGATTTCCGGCCTGCCGGCCCCGCGAGTCTGCATTCCATCGCTTCCGCTCCTGGCGCTCTCGCACGCCGCAGCCGTTTCCGCCGTCGTGACGCGGCGAACGCCGCGGATAACCCCGGACACGATCCGCATGTCGCGGCATCTCATGTTCTACCGCTCGGATAAGGCGATTCGGGAGCTAGGACTGCCGCAGACTCCCGTCGCGCAGGCCCTTGAGCGCGCAGTGGAGTGGTTCGAGACGAGCGGCCTGGCCTCTGCGCGTCGCAAGAAGAGCTGACGCGAAGGCGCGATGGCCTCAGGGAGCAGCCTCGGACTCGAGGAAGAGGGGCACGTGGCGGAGCCGACCAACGTCGATCAGTCCTCGGTCCGTGATCTTCAGCTGCGGAATCACTGGCAGGGCTAGGAAGGAGAGCGTCATGAAGGGGTCGTCGAGTCGGCATCCGAGCGCGTGAGCGGCGCGGCGAAGCTCGGCAGCGGAGGACGCCACTTCCTGCAGCGAGCGGTTGGACATGAGGCCGGCGATCGGGAGAGGGTGTGCCGCCTGCACGTTTCCATGCTCGACGACGACTTGGCCGCCGCCCATCTCCACCAGGGCGGCGAGAGCCGCGTGCAGATCGCCATCGTCCTTCCCCACCAGGATCACGTTGTGAGAGTCGTGGGCGACCGTCGAGCCGAGCGCCCCCCGTCGAAGGCCGAACCCCCTCACCAAGCCGACTCCCACCGATCCGATCCCGCGATGCCGTTCGACGACTGCCACCTTGAGCACGTCGCGAGACGGATCGGCAACGACCTCGCCGTCGCGAATGCGCGGGGAGAGGCGCAGCGCCTCGGTGAAGATCTGGCCGGGGACGACGCCGATCACGCGGGCCGGCCCGGGCTGCGCCGGAATGCTGAACGAGATGGCCTCCGGGTTCACGCGCACGGCTCCGAGCCGTGATGCAGACGGAAGGGGCGCGGGAGCTGTGCAGCGGCCGCCTTCGGCCACGAGCTCTCCGCCTGCGTACACCTGGTCGACGCGGAACGCAGTGACGTCAGAGACGACGACGAGATCGGCGCAGTACCCGGGCGCGACGGCGCCGAGGCGATCGAGCCCGTAGGCTCTGGCCGCATGAATCGTGGCAGCAGAGACGGCCACTTCGGGGGAGACACCGCTCGCGATGGCCTTGCGGACAAGGTCATCGATGTGTCCCTCGGCAAGCAGGGTCTCTGGGTGGCGATCGTCGGTGGCAAAGTGAACGAACGGGGCCGAAGCCGGTGTCAGCAGGGAGATGAGGGACGAGAGATTGCGCTCCGCCGTTCCCTCTCGAATCAAGATGTGCATTCCCGCCTGCAGCTTCTCTCTGGCTTCAGCAAGCGTCGTACACTCGTGGTCGCTGCTCGGGCCGGCGCAGCGATAGGCCCAGAGGTCGGGGCCGCTGATGCCCGGGGCGTGGCCGTCGATCGGACGCCTGACCGCTGCGGCCAGCTTTCGCCACGCGTCGAGATCTCCGTCGAGAACTGCAGGAACGTTCATGACCTCTCCGAGGCCGATGACTCGCTCCCAGGCCAGAAGCTCCTCGACCGCGCGCCCATCCAGTTCCGCGCCGGACGTTTCGAGCGAAGTGGCCGGAACGCACGACGGCGCCATGAGAAACACCCGCAAGGGGAGTCCCGCGCTGGCGTGGAGCAGGAAGCGAACTCCTTCGACCCCGAGGACGTTGGCTATCTCATGTGGATCGGCGATCACGGCTGTCGTGCCGTGAGGCAGCACCGCGCGGGCGAACTCGGCCGGCGTGAGTTGAGCGCTCTCGATGTGGACGTGCGCGTCGATGAGCCCGGGGATGACGCTCGCGCCGCCCAAGTCCACCGTGTGCCCTGCTTCACGCGCGCCGAACCCGACAATCATGCCTCCAGAGATCGCGACGTCGCCACGGAAGAAGCTCCCTGAGAACACGTCGAGGATGCGACCGTTGCGGAGAAGCAGATCCACGGGCTTTGCCCTGCGGCCGGGCGAGGTCTCGATCGTCTGGGCGCTCACGGCGGGAGGATAGGGGAGCAGCCTTCTCCCATCAAGAAGGCGTCGGAGAAGTCTGCCGCAGGTCGAGCGGGGCCGTGGCCTCTGCGGTCATCGAGCGACGTCTTGCCGGACAGACAGGCGAAGCGAGCCACCGGAGTCCTGCTTGGGAGAGGTCTTCAGGAGTGCGCCTGGCACGCGGGGCCAGGAGAGACGTAGACTGACGCCGGGCTTCGGGCCACCGCGTCGGAAGACGCCGCATGGGGCCCGGGAAGTTGGAGAATGTCATGCCGAGAGCGGTTGCGGTCGTAGCGCATTTCGACGATGCGCTGATCTGGGCGGGAGGCGCAATCCGCCGCACGCGCGCGCTTGAGTGGGAGTGGACGATCGTCACGACGTGTGCCGCCGAGCACCATCGAAGGGCATACGTGGAGAGCTGGTGCGCGTCCCTCGGCGCCCATTCGGAGTCGCTCCGCTTCGTGGATCACCCAGACGGCGAGCCGTTCTCGCGCAACGACCGAGCCGGCCTGCTGAGGGACGTGGGCAAGATCCTCAACAGCGCTTCTCCTGACTGGCTCTTCACGCACAGCCTTGACGACCGCGGCGAGTACGGGCGCCACCCGAACCACGCCGAGGCCGCCGATGTTGCCGTGGCCCTCGCTCGCGCTGCGTCCCTCAAGGTGTCTCGTGTGGCACACTTTGCGTACTGCAGGGTCTATGGCGGCGCGCGTGTTCCAACGGTGGCGAGGCTCGAGTCGACGCACTACCTCGCGCTTGACTACGACGATCTGCGGTGGAAGGCAGAGTGGTGCGCCCGCGCGAACTCGGTCGAGTCCGCCGACCCTAGCCTGGGGGAGAACACGTATCTCAGACGGCTCCACTGGCCCTGCCCGAACCCGGAGGCGTTCTCCGGCGACGGGCTTGCGCTTCCGCCGCCCTTCGCAGCGCGCTCGTCAGAGCCTCCCAACGTCTGATTCCGATACCATCTCTGCGGGAGGGTCCATGCCGCGGAACGTTGAGATCAAGGCGAGAGTGAGGAGCGCAGAGGCAGTCCGCGCCCGGGCCGCGGCACTGTCCGACGCTCCGGTTGTCGTTCTGGAGCAGGAAGACACATTCTTTCACGTCCCGGCGGGGCGGCTGAAGTTGCGCGTCTTCCCAGACGGGTCAGGCGAACTGATCGCCTACACCAGGCCGGATGCGGTGGGTCCGAAGACGTCGGAGTATTTCGTCTACCGAACCGCGCATCCCGAGACGCTAGAGACCCTGCTCGGAAGAGCTCTTGGCGTGCGCGGCGTCGTGCGGAAGCGCCGGCTTCTCTATCTTGTCGGGCAAACACGCATCCATCTCGACGAGGTCGAGGGCCTCGGCGCGTTCCTCGAGCTTGAGGTCGTGCTCGGCGACGAGCAGGCTGAGGTGGAAGGCGAGGCGATCGCCCGGCGGCTCTTGGCCGATCTAGGCGTTCGCGACGAGGACCGCGTCGCAGCGGCATACATCGACCTGCTCGAAGAGGAGATGGAGTGATGAAGCTGCGGACCTTCGGGACGGCGGCCGAGTTTCTCGACGTCGCGGGCCCGACGCTGTTCGCGGACGAAGCGGAGAGCTCACTCTTGCTCGGCGTTGCGCTACGGGTTCTCGATGGCCAAGCCTACGGCGAAGAGCCGCCTTTCTTCGCTTGCGTCGAGGAAGACAACCACTTCTCTCTGATCGCGCTGCGCACACCGCCGTACAACCTTCTCCTGCGCTCCGACGGCGCGGCACGAGGTGCCTCGCGTCTCATTGCCCGGCATCTTGCCGACCGCTGCATGGCACTTCCCGGAGCCCACGGGCAAGCGGATGCTGTCGACGCGTTTGCTGAGCTGTGGGAGGCCGAGACAGGCGTGAGTGGATGCGTCGCCATGGAACAGCGCTTGTATCGGTTGACCCAGGTCGCTCGGCCCATGGATGTTCCGGGCCAGGCGCGCTGGGCGACGCTCGATGACGTCGACGTTCTCACTCCGTGGGCCGAGGGGTTCCTTGACGAGGCCCTGCCGGACGACCCGAAGCATGATGCGCGGGGAATGCTCGAACGCACGATCGCCGCGCGGGGACTCCTCGTGTGGGAGAGTAGTGATCTCGTCTCGATGTGCGGCCGCACGCGGCCAACGCCGCACGGGGAGTCGATCGGCCTTGTCTACACGCCACCGGCGCTCCGCGGCCGCGGCTACGCCTCAGCCTGTGTGGCCGAACTGAGCCAGCGAATCCTCGACTCGGGTAAGTCGTTCTGCACGTTGTTCACCGATCTCGCGAACCCGACCTCGAACGCGATCTACCAGCGCATCGGGTATCGCCCACTCTGCGACTTTCGGGAGATTCAGTTCTGGGCTCCGGCAGAGCATGGGTGAGACCGCAAAGAGCGCAGAGAAGATACGCACAGCGCGAACCAGGGACCGGCACTTGGCGTACTCACCACTTCTCTGCGTCCTCCGCGGCGGAAGCGCGTTGAGCGTTGCGGACTTCCGAAGTGATGAAGTCGCCGTAGGGTGAGGGATGTAGAACGAACTGGAGCCATGGCGTCCGCCACCGATCAGGGACTTGCCCGGGCATGGAGTACGAACGAGTCGAGAAGCAGACCGGGCGTCAGGACGAACGTTGTCTCAGTGGCCTCGGCCACCGACACAATGTCGATCGAAACCTCGTCGGGTGTGGCCGACACTCGGGCATAGAAGCTGTGCCCGTCGTCGAATGCAGCAGAGCCTTCGACGCGCGTTGTCTCGAGATCTAGCGGGATTGCACCCCCACCGCCGAGGACAAGGTAGACCACGCCGTCTCGCTCGACGCGCTCGTAGCTGTGGATGTGGCCGCTGAACACCAGGTCGACGCCCGCCTCAACGAAGATCGGGTGGTAGATCTCATCGAAGCGGTGGCTCGTGCTGTAGTTGACGTCCGACGAGAACACGGGGTGGTGAAGGACGACGACCTTCCAGCGCCCGGGGCCCGCGAGTTGAGCGCGCGCATAGGCCTGCTGCTCGAGAATACGATCAACACGGGTGGCGCTCGTGTCGAGGCCGACGACGAGAACATCGCCCCACCGCAATGTCCACCATCGTTCGTCATCCTGGCCGGCCCCGGCGGGGTGGGAGAAGGCAGCGTAGTACGAGGCGCTGTTGTCCTCGTGGTTCCCGAGCACGGGGACAAACGGTGCGGCGAGGAGCATCGGCTCGAACGATGCGAACCAGGAGTCCCAATTCACATCATTCGGCGCCTCGACCAGGTCGCCTGCGTGAAGCACGAAGCCGAATCCACCGGAACGCGCGGCGTCGCCCGCGATGGCCTGGGCGACCGTGGCTAGGCGATCGATGCCCTGCACTTGCCGTTGGGTGTCGGACAAGACGGCGAACGTGACAGCTCGGCCCGGGTCTGGTTCTGTCCTGAAGTACCCGGTAGGGCTCGTGACGATGTCGCCTCCGCTCTGCACGGTGACGCGGTAGCTGTAGGCCATTGCCGGCTCGAGGCCCGTCACGAGCGTGTCGACCTGACCGCGCGCATCAGCGTCCGCGGCGGGCACGTGCACGGTGCGGGGGAGTGTGTCCAGGGTCGCCGTTGCGTTCTCGAGGGCCACTTCGACAGTCGCCGGAGCAGGGACCGCGAGCATCCACGAGATTGTCACCGAGGTGGCGCTCGGCGCCCCGGAGTAAGGACCTCGCAGGAACGGCGACGATCCGGTGACTGCGCATGCAACAACAGCCAGTGTCACGACAACGGTCGAGACAGAAGAAGGCCACTTCATCGGTCACCTCTTTGGTCCAGAAGCGTACTTCGAACGGCGATAGCAGGACAGCACGAGGCGGTTTGGCCGCGGGTCTGGACTGGCTTATCCTGTCTCGGCAAGGAGGCGACATGGCTCGTGCGAAGAGGTTCCATCTTCTGTTCTCGTCGACACGGGCGTTCTATCGGGAAGGGCGACGCGTGCCGGGGTACTCGTTCCTCGACTTCCTCCACGGCTACGTCTACAGTCGGTGGCCGTACGCCTACATCGGCTCGGCCACCAGTACACGACCTGCCCCGCTTATCCTCCGGCCCATCATGAGGCTTGGGACGCGACTCCTCGCCCGCAAGCGCCCCGACGCAGATCCCGAGCGCAACGCGTTTGCCGACAGCTACCACGGCAAGGTCCTGCCGCTCGACGCCGCGGAGCGGCTCGTGACGCTCCGGATCGATCTCGACTTGCGTGGGCTCGAACAAGTCGTTCCGTACCCAGTCGCACGCGACATCGTGCTTTCACACCCTGACCACATCGTGGCCCTTGAGTGTCCCTGCCGCGCCGGACGAGAGAATCCGTGCCTGCCGCTCGATGTCTGCCTCATTGTCGGCGAGCCTTTCGCAAGCTTCATCGCCGACCACCATCCGGAGCGATCGCGTCGGATCGAGCAGGGCGAAGCTGTCGAGATCCTGCGCGCCGAGCATGAGCGCGGACACGTGCATCACGCCTTCTTCAAGGACGCGATGCTCGGGCGTTTCTACGCGATCTGCAACTGCTGTTCGTGCTGCTGCGGTGCGATGCAGGCATTCCAGCACGGCGTGCCGATGCTGGCGTCGTCAGGCTACGTCGCCCGCTATGCCTCCGATCTCTGCATTCGCTGCGGCGTCTGTGCTAGCTCGTGCCCGTTCGGAGCGCTGTCAGTCGACGCCGGCAGCTTGCGGATCGACGAGGCGCGTTGCATGGGTTGCGGCGTGTGCGTCTCCGTCTGCGAGCGGGGCGCGCTCGCGCTGGCCCGAGATCCGTCGAAGCCTGAACCGCTCGATGTTCGCGACCTCGTTACGGCGAGGCGCGTCGGTTGATCCCCGTGCTAGGACGCGTAGACTCAGACCATGCTCTCCAGGCCTTCTGAGACGCGC
>CAYUSW010000073.1:0-18974 GCA_964447445.1 uncultured Thermotogae bacterium | reverse complement strand
CAGGCGACCGGGGTAGGACGGGGTACCGTACATCGCATCCTGCGAGAGAACCGCTTGAAACCTCATCGCGTCGGTACCTTCTCACAGTCGCCGGATCCTGAGTTCGTAGCGAAGGTGATTGACGTCGTCGGGCTGTACATGGACCCGCCGGAGAACGCCGTCGTGCTGTGTGTCGACGAGAAGACGCAGGTCCAGGCGCTCGATCGGACCCAGCCGATGCTGCCGATGCGACCGGATCAGATCGAGCGACAATCGCACGACTACAGGCGACATGGCACGGTGCAGCTGTACGCGGCGTTGGAGGTTCATGCCGGCCAGGTCATTCCCCGTGTGGAAGACCGGCATCGTTCACGCGAGTTCGTCGCGTTCATGAAACAGGTTGCACGCGCCTACCCCAAGGGAGAGATCCACGTCATCCTCGACAACGTTAGCACGCACCGCTCGGAAGAGGTACGAGTCTGGCACGCTCAGAAGAGGAATCGACGGATCGTGTTCCACTTCATCCCGACGTACTCGTCGTGGCTGAATCTGGTCGAGGTGCTGTTCAATCTCGTGCAGGCGAAGGTCATCCGCCGCGGGCGATTCCCGTCGAAGGAGGATCTCACGACCAAGCTGCTCGCGTACATCGACCACTTCAACCAACAGAAGCGGATCTTCCACTGGACGAAGCCGGCCGACACTATCGTCCGCTCAGTCACTTCAATGACGCGACACTAGGTCACTGTAGCTTGTCAAGATCCCCCATTCGCGGCCGACGCTTGATCCCACCGCCTTGGACGCGCAGAATTCGGAACCCGAGGAGAACTGCCTGATGAGGACTCCATCGTTCGAGACACCGCGGCTCCGGCTGCGCCCGTTCCGCGAGGATGATGCACCCGCACTTCACCGGATCCTGTTGCAGCCCGATATGCTGACGTACTTCCCGTGGCCAAAGGAACCGCCGCTCGAGAAGGTCGAGCGGTTCGTCAGGCAGCAGATCGAGCAGTGGACAAGCGTGGGCTATGCCTGGTGGGCAGTGGAACTGAAGCCAAGCGGGCTGCTCGTGGGATGGAACGGCCTCCAGTTCCTTCCGGAGACGCGGGAAACGGAGATCGGATTCCTGATCGATCGATCGCACTGGCATAGGGGATTGACCACCGAGGCGGCGCGCGTTGGGTTGCAGTACGGCTTCGAAGAGCTCGAGCTATCCGAGATCATCGCCCTGGCTCATCCGGACAACGTTGCGTCGCGCCGAGTCATAGAGAAGCTTGGGATGCGTTTCGACCGCGCCACGGAGTACTTCGGCATGCGGGTGGCTCGCTACACGCTCGCTCGAGCGGAGTACGGAACGCAGGCGAAGGTCCTGTCGTCAGCGAACGGACTTGTATCGCTGTAGGGATCTCACACACACCCATGCGCTCGCATGGCTTTCCAGTTCAGGTCGGCGTTGACAATCGGTTTGTTCACCGCTAGACTCTGTTCACGTCACGTGAACGGTGCGCTATGGTGAACATCGACAGACATGAGGACCTCCTGAACGAGAGTATGGCGCTCCTTCGCGGGCTTCTCGGAAGGGGGGTCTCGCTCGGGAGGCTCAAGCGGAAGCCGGGGGCGGGCGGACCGGATGCATCGTACCGTCTCGTCTTGCCCGATCGCCGGGAAGTGAGGTTCTTCGTCACCGCCTGGCCGACTCTCCGTCCGTCGCTCCTACCCACCGTGGAGGGCGAGATCGAGCGTTGGGGAAAGGATCCTGGCTGCGAGGCCGTTCTCATCGCCTCTTCGTATGTGTCCGAATCCCTGGCGGCCAAGCTGCGCAAGGGACGGGTCTGGTTCGCCGATCTGGCCGGCAACGCCTACGTCGAGGTGCCGGGCGCGCTGTTCATCTACTCGGTGGGAAAGAAACCCTCGGCCGTGCGTGGTGCGAAGGCGCACTGGATGAGCGAGCAGGGGGCCAAGGTGCTGTACGAGCTCTTGGCCTGCGGCCCCCTCGTCGAGGCGACGTATCGGGACGTGGAGGAGAGCACGGGCGTCTCGCTCGGCATGATCTCGAAGCTCGTGTCGGAATGGGTCAAGGATGGAATCCTCGAACGGCGCGGCCGCGGCACCTACGAGATCGTTCACGGCGCCCGCCTACTCGATATGTGGGTCCGGGCGTACGCCGACGCTCTGCAGCCGAAGATCACCCTCGGGCGATACCGCGCAGCCGGCCGGACCAGCTTCGCGTCTATGATCGAGGCGGCCGAGGACGAGATGGACCTTGACCACATCACGATCGGCGGCGAGTTTGCGGCGGACCTCCTGACCGGAGCCTCGCGGGCGCACTCCCTTCGCGTGTACGTGCCGGAGGAGGAGAGGGGCCGCATCCAGCGCGCGTTTCAGCTCGTCCCCTCACCCGACGGCAACGTCGAGATGTGTGAGGCATTCGCCGGCGACATCGGCCGGCCGGCCGACGGGATGGCGCCTCGCATCGCGCACCCGGTGCTCGTGATTGCCGAGCTTCTCGCGAGCAACGACGCGCGTGTAGGGAAGGCCGTCGCAGACATCCGCAAGAAGCACCTTGCGTGGGTACGATAGGCTCGCCTCAATGCCTCGACGTGGAGAGCCGGCAAGCACAGCGTCCTGAGTTCGAGCGCGCCGCTTGACGCGCGCGGCACGAGGTCCTATCCTCGGCTCTTCTCATCATGGATGTCGACGCGAGGCGAATCGAGGACTGTATCGTCGCGCACTGTGGGATCGTCTGTACGGAGTGCGACGCCCATAGAGCGACCCGGGCGGGGGACCGCGAGGTACTTGCCCGAATGGCCGCCGAGGCCAGTGTGCAACTCGGGGTCGAGATGGCGGCCGACGACATGCTGTGCGACGGTTGCCTCGGCGCTTCTGGGCGTCAGATTCCCTACTGCGCGGTGTGCACGATTCGCGCCTGCGCAATGGAGAACCTGGTTGAGAACTGCGCCCACTGCGAGGACTACGCGTGCGACAGGATCGATGCGTTCGCTCCGCCAGGATCTGCGCATCGGCGGACGCTCGACGAGATCCGCACCACGCGGCACTGCGAGGAGGGCGAGCCGCCTCCCGACTAGGCGAGCCGCAGCCGCCCAGGCTTTGCGACCTTCCCTGTCTCTGCCGCCGGGAGTTGTGCCTCGCTGCACTGAGCAACAGGCAGGCAGACTCGAACGGGCGGTTCCTCCTCTCGTAGGCAGAGAGCGATCGCATCGCGCCGTCGCCGCCCGGAACCCTGAACGAGCGCCTCCGGACCCCTGACGCTGGACCCGCCGCCGCCGTGGCCCCATGATGTGAGGTCTGCGCTTGCCGGGGGTGCGGCGAGGACGGGAGAGAGGAGCGCGCATGAACTGGAAGCTGTTGCTGGTGGGGCTTGTTGTCGCTGCCCTGGTGTGGGCTGCAGGACTGTGGAGTAACGAGGAGCCCAGGTTCGAACTCACCGTCCTCCACACGAACGACGTGCACAGTCACTACGTGCCTTTCGCGCGGGGCAGCGAGCCAAGCTACGGGGGCGCGGCCAGGTTGGCCACGCTCGTCCGCGAGAACCAGGAGGCCGTCGGCCACAGCTTGCTCCTCGACGCAGGAGACCAGTTCCAGGGTACCCTGCTCTTCACTGTGGGCGGCCCGGAGTTCGTTGCCGACGTCATGAACGCCGTGGGGTACGATGCAATGGTGCTGGGCAACCACGAGTTCGACCTCGGCCCTGCGGAGTTGGCTCGATTCGTCGACGCGGCGTCATTCTCGATTCTCTCCGCAAACACCGACGCATCGGTGAACTCAGCCCTCGATGGGAGGATCGACCCCTTCGACGTCTTCCTCTTTGGCGGCCAGATCGTCGCCGTGTTTGGCCTGACGACGGAGTCCACAGCGACGGCATCGAGTCCAGGCGACGATGTTGCCTTCGAGTCGGCTTCCCGCCGGGCCCAATCCATTGTGGAGACGCTCGAACGTCAAGGGATCGACAAGATCATCGCCCTGACCCATCTCGGCTATGCGCGCGACCTCGACCTGGCAGCAACTGTGGATGGCATCGACGTCGTCGTTGGGGGACACAGCCACACGCAGCTAGGCACCGGCGACCTGGCGTATCCCACCATTGTCACGTCGAGTGCCGGGGAGCCGGTGGTCGTCGTCACCGCCGGGGAGTGGGGGGAGTCCCTGGGCCGACTCGACGTCGTGTTCGACGCCGCAGGGGTGGTTGTTGAGACCAACGGCTGGCTGGTCCCGGTTTCGGCCTCGACCCCGCAGGCTGACAGCGTGTTGGCCCTGCTAGAACCCCGTCTGCGGGAGGCCGAGATCCTGCTCAGTGAGACCCTCGGGACGAGCCATGTCGACTTGGACGGTGAGCGCGCCCGCGTGCGGAGCGAAGAGACGAACCTCGGGAATGCGATCGCCGACGCGATGCTCTGGAAGACGTCCTCGCAAGGAGCGCGTGCTGCGATTCACAACGGCGGCGGGGTGAGGGCGTCAATAGCCCGGGGGCCGATCACCATGGGACGGATTCTGGAGACACTCCCTTTTCCCAATGAGATCAGCCTCGTCACCGTCACGGGGGCGCAGCTCCTCGCGGCTCTGGAGAACGGCGTGAGTCAGGTCGAGAGCGGCGGAGGACGGTTCCCCCAGGTGGCAGGGATCCGGTTCACGTTTGCCCCGACCGCGGTCGCCGTGGCGCGGATACGCCAGGTCGAGATCCTGGATCTGGAGCGCGGATCCTACCGCCCGCTTTCGCCCCAGGAGAGCCTTGTCGTGACAACAAGCGACTACCTTGCCGGAGGCGGAGATGGATATGGCGCTTTCGCAGCGGCGTCCGCCCGCTACGACACGGGGTGGCTCGTTTCGGATGTCTTCGCCGACTACGTCCGCGCACGGTCGCCGCTCTCCGCCGCCGTCGAGGGACGAATCCTCGCGGAAGGCCCCTAGGCCGCGCCGTTCGGCGTGGTGTACGAAGCCAAGATCTCGCCGAAGAACACGCCGTGGGTGTTGCCGTCCGTGTACGAGAAGAGGTCAACGATCTCATCGCCGGCGAAGTGCGCAACGGCCTGCTGCGTGCGCGCGAGGATCCGGCACTCGTAGTGCGCGAGACACTCGGCAACGATAGGGGTCTCAACGGTCCGCGCCGGCACCGGAGACAGGTGCGCGGTCTTGAACTTGTCAAGGTTTCGTCCGGATTTCGTCCCGCATAAGGCAAGCTCTTCCTTCAGCGTGCCGGGCGCTGGGACGCACACCGTGTAGCTCGAAGCCCTGCTCAGACACTCGAACGTGTACCGGCTCTGCCGCACGAGAACGGAGAAGACGGGCCGGCTCCACACGATACCAAGCTGCGCCCACCCGATGGTCATGGGGTTCGGCCTGCCGTGGGGGTCCAGAACGACAAGGAACGCGCCTCCGCTCGACAAGGCACCCCAGAGAAGGTCGGTGTTGTCTTTCCACACAAAGTCCTGTTGCATAGCACTCCCTTCAGACGTAGACGAAGTGGCAGAGCCACCACGACGTGTTGACGACGAACAACGCGGCGACGGAGATGTTGAAGACCGTGGCGATCTCGCGCCCCCTGATCACGACATATGCCGGGACCACAAGACTTGCAACTCGGAGCAGAGCAAGGGGCGCAAGCTGCCACACGTCCGTCTGGAACCACGGGAGAGAGATGAGAGACTCGCTCCCGTGTCCCGCACTCACGGTGACGGGAACCCACGGATTGGGGTTGCGCTCTCGGGCCAACGGCGATGGCCGCCGGCACATGAGCCCACACCCTGCGACACGGTCGAAGCACAGCCTGCGAGCACGCGGTAGTCCGTTTGCCTTCCATCGTCGACTGGGTCCTTCGACTCCCCTGTTGAAGAGCATGATGCATCGCTCTCAGCGCCACGAGTCGACTTGTGTCCCCCTCGCGCGGCGCAAGCGTATCCGGCCACTGTGATCGGAGTGTGTGGAACATCACGCCGAGAGGGCACGATCGAGCTCCCGCCAGACGCCTGCTCCCTCCGCCGCGGAGATCCGCCGCCAGACAGGGACACGGGGAGCCGCAACGCCGTAGAGAGAAAGTGAATCGGCGTTCCCGGTGACGTGGAGGAGGACCGACTCCGTGGGCCGGATCCACGACCGCGCCAGGCCCTGCACGAGGGCAGCCAGGGCGGCGCCGGACTCGGGTCCCATCGGGAGTCTCTCGTAACGCTCGAAGAGCGCCTGCGCGGCACGGATCTCGGCGTTCGTCACAGCGTACGTGTGCCCCGCGGAGGCCGTGAGCGCATCGCGCACACCGCCGCCAAGCTCGTAGGGCGGCGTGCGATTGGCCAGCACGGGCGCCGCAACGGCGGCGATCCGCTCAAGTTGCCCAGGAACATCGCGGTCGGGGTCCACGGATCGCTGCGACGTCCACGCGTCGTGGATCGGCGTGAAGGGAACGTTCTGCGCGAGGTGAAGTTGCGGCAACGCGTCGCCGTAGCCGCTCGCCCGGAGCCGCATCGACGCCTCCCACACTGCGATCCCCCCTGTCCCACTCCCGACGGCTTGAACGTAGTGTCGCGGCAGCCGATGCTCGATGTGAGCGTATTCGAGGATGACGGTCCCCATGCCGTCACGCCGGGCGATGTTCCGCGCTCCGCCCTCCGGCCGAAGTTCGTATCGCTCGGCAATCTGGCTCGCGAGGCGGATCGCTGCGGAGTAGTCGCCGCTCCCTGCCAGGACGATCATGCGGACGCACTCTGAGGTCGGCTCCGGCGTCCAGACCGAGGCTGCCGCCGTCTCCGGAACGACGATGTACGTGGTGAAGTTGAGGAGCGTCCCCGCGTGCGCAAACGCGCGCGCCGTGCTTCCTGCCGACGCCAGAATCACGCTGTCGCACGAGTGCTCCCGCAGGCAGAGAAGCGTGGGAAGGGCCTCCCAGTCTTTGAACGTGCCCGTCGCGTTCCGGGCGCCGATCTCGGGCGCGTAGCCGCTGAAGGCAACCGACAGGTCGGTCATCCCCAACGCGCGCGCCAACCGCTCGCTGCGGAACACAGTCGGTCCGATCGGGGTGTCGATCGTCGCCTCGGCAGGCAGCCACGCCGCGAAACGGAAAATGCCCTCCCCCCTGGAGATGGTGGCGATGCGCTCCGCGTACTCGGCACGGGGAAGCACGCCCGGGCAGCGCGGGCAGGCAAGCGCCAAGGGCGGGAGGGATTCCCCGCAGCGTGGACAGACAACGCGCAGCTTGGGCCTCACGGACAGCGGCGGAAGCGACATCGGAGCAAGGATCGTCGAACGCAGTGTGCAACGCAACATCATGGCCGGCCGGAGCAGCGGCGATCCGGAAGAGGCGTCCGCGAACGGACGACTTCGGGTGCTCGCTGTCGAAGAGACGCCCAGGCCAAGCCCCGGAGCTACATGGTGCCGAAGCGCGACAACGGCCAGACTCGGAGGTACGGGACGCCGATGATGTCTCTCTCGTCGACGAAGCCCCAGTACCTCGAGTCAAACGAGTCCCGCGAGTTGTCGCCAAGGACGAAGTAGAAGCCCTGGGGCACCCGGGTCGGCTCGGCGCCGAATCGGAAACGGGAGTCGCTCGAGTAGTAGACGCGGGCGAACCGCGGCCCGTCAAGCTTCTTGCCGTCGACGTAGACGGCACCCTCGCGGATCTGAACCGTCTGCCCGCCGACGGCGATCAGCCGCTTGACGTACCGCATGCGCTGCTCGCGTGTCTCGATCCCGAGATCTGCCAACGTTTTCGTGGAGCTTGTCTTCTTGCCGAGGTCGTAGCGCTTGCCGTCAGCCGTCGTCAGACTCAGAGCCGTGCCGTCGGTCCACGCTGCAAGTCGGCCGTCGATGTAGGCCGTGGAGTAGACGGGCTCGAGGTTCAGCGACGCAAGGCGCGCGCCAGCCGGGAGAGAAGTCTGCGCAGCGCGTGAGTCATCGAGGACCTTCCTTACGAACACTTGTTCGGTGTGACGAAAGACGACGATGTCGCCGGGCTTCGGGTCGCGGAAGTAGTACGTGACTCGGTCGACGAAGAAGGAGTCCTTGGGGTCAATGGTGGGAATCATCGACCCCGTCGGGACGTGCATCCGCACCGTCACGAAGGTCATGATGACAGCCGCGAGCGCTGCGGCCACCGCGAGAACCTCAACCCATTCGAGCAACTCGCGCGCGACGGGCCTCGGCTCCCATCCAAGTCGCCGGACGATCCGGACGATCACCGCCGGCCTTCGCTCCTTCCGCTCTCTCCGTCTCCACGACATCGAATACCCCCCTCAGTTGACCCGGGCCACTTCGCGTAGTGATATCGGATCTCCTGCCCGCTGACAAGTGAACTAGATCGAATCTGCATCTCGGAGATCCCGCACGAGTTGGAGAGCTTGCGCAAGCCGTGCCTGACTCTCGCGCCGATTGAGCCAGAGGTTCGCGCCCGACGGGTGGGGCAGCGGGACGACCGTCCGTCCGTCCTGTTCAAAGGCTCGTCCGACGCGCTCGTCGAGGCTCCCCCGGCCGAGGAAGCGTTCGATGGCCGCTCTCCCGACGGCAAGGACTACCCGCGGCCTGACGATCGCAAGCTCGCGTTCGAGAAACTCCCCACAGAGTTCGCGCTCGCGCCACGTCGGCGAGCGGTCGCCCCGCCCGCCCGACGCCTTCCCCGGGAAGCACTTCGTGACGGCCGTGATGTACTGCGTCGCTCGGACGGTCCCCTCAGGCCAGTCGGCCTCGTGAAGCCAGCGGAACAAACGCCTGCCAGAGGGACCCGAGAACGGGACGCCCGTGGCGGACTCCGTCTCACCCGGCGCCTGGCCGACGATCATCCAGCGTGCGCAGAGGACTCCGGAGAAGACCGCGCGAGGGACTACCGAGTAGCCCGCGTCGGCGCACCGTGAGCATTGACGCATTTCGTCTTGTAGCGCCCTCAACTCCACGCCCTTTGACACAGGCAATCATACGCTGCCGGCGCGGCTATAATCCTGCCGAGGTATGCAAGGCGGAGAGCTCCCTTGCCCGCCATCCCACCTCGGAATCCGTCTCGTGGAGGTGGGCCGTGGCTTTGCGGATCTCGATCATCGCTACCTACATGGCGGTTCTCGTCGGCATTGGAATCGCGGCACGGCGCCGCTCACGCCGACACCCCGACGACTACTTCCTCGCGTCCAGATCGCTGCCGGGATGGCTCCTCTTCGTGACCATGGCCGCGACGAACTTCAGCGCCTTCACCGTGTTCGGGTTCTCCGGCGCCGGGTGGCAGATGGGATATGGCTTCTACCCTATCATGGCCTTCGGAACAGGGTTCATGGCTCTTGCGTTCCTTCTCATCGGGCCGCCTATCTGGCGCCTGGGAAAAGAGCGAGGACTTGTCACGCCGCCCGAGTTCGCGTATGAGAGGTCCGGCAGCCGCGCGCTGCGACTCACGTTCCTCGTCGTCATGACCACATTCACGCTTCCGTACCTGGCGATTCAGCCGATGGCGGCGGGATACGCTCTGGAGTCGCTCCTCGGGATCCCCTACTACGCCGGAGCAGCGATCGCGACGTCCGTGGTGGTCGCCTACATCCTGCTTGGAGGCTTGCGCGGCGAGGTCTGGACCGATGTGTTCCAGGGAGTCATGATGATCGCGTTCATGACCCTCGCGCTCGTGGTCGTTGCCGACGCGTTCGGCGGGCTCACCGCGGCCAACCGGACAGCGGCGGCCCGATGGCCTGAGCTGTTCGCTCGCCCGGGTCTGACCGGGGTCTTCACGCCTGGCGTCTGGTTCGGCTACATGGCGCTGTGGTTTCTCTGCGACCCGATGTTCCCGCAGCTTTTCCAGCGGTACTACGCGGCGCGTAGTCCGCGCGCGCTCGCGGTCACCGCGTCGCTCTATCCGCTCGTCACCGGCTTCCTCTTCCTCTTGCCCATCTCAATCGGAGTCATCGCCCGACTCGCCTTCCCTTCGCTGCCCCCGGGCGCGGCGGCGGACCGGATCCTGCCTCTCGTCCTCCACCAGGTGGCGCCGCCGTGGGTCGAGACGCTCGTCCTCTGCGCCGGGCTCGCGGCTCTCATCACGACCCTCGACTCGCAACTCCTGACCTTGTCTTCGATGATGACGCGCGACGTGTGGGCGCCGCTACGGGCGAGGTACGGGCGATCGCCGGAGAGCGCGCCCTCCGCCTGGGTCGGCCGCCTCTTCGTCGTCCTTCTGGCATGCGTCGGCCTCGCCATTGCCTATCGGCCGCCCGGCACGTTCGTTGAGATCACGACCGAGACATTCACAGGGCTCGCCGTTCTTTTCCCGTCCGTCGTCGCCGCCCTCTACTGGCGGCGCTTCGATGGCCGCGCCGCCGTGGCGTCGATCGTCGTCGGAGAAGCGCTGGTTGTTGCGTACCACCTGAAGTGGTTGCCGACGTTCGGCACGCTGCCCGTCGTGCCGGTGGTCGGCGCCACGGCGCTGGTCCTTGCTCTCGGCGGTTTGCTCCTCGGCGGGCGACGTCACGTCGCTCCCGTTCAGCTCGTCCCGGGGTTGTCGCGGCGCGCAAAGCTCGGGTGGGCATGCGCTTTCGTCCTGCTCTTTGTGGCCGCAAACGACTTCTGGGCGTGGGGAGACTCGCGCGCGTGGTTTCTTGGGTTTCCATGGTGGGTGTGGATGTGCGCCGGTCTGTGCGTCATGCTGTCGCTCGCCCTCTGGAGGTTCGGGCGACGCGTCGCGGGCAGCGAAACCAACTCCGCACCATCTCCCTAAGCGCCGCGGAGACGCGTCCAAAGCAAACGTCCGACTCCTGCCCAGCCGTACCTGAATGTGCCGCCCGTGGATCGCAGCTCGCCCGGACGCAGCGCGATTCGGATCTCGTGTACCATGATCTCCGGGTCTCCGCGTACGCACAGAGGCGCGACCGAGGAGGAAAGAAGACGATGCTGAATCGAAGCGTGATCATCGTGAAGGCGAAGCAGCCCTTCATCAATTGGCTGAAGGCCCTTCCCGAGTTGGCGGACGTGACGCTCGAGAAGTGGAATGAGGATGGCGTGGCCTACCTCTTGCCTGACATCGACGACAACAAGGACGATCTCGACTCCCTCTTGCCGTTGTGTTTCGACCTGATTTTCGAGCGTGAACTCGCCGCGTGGCGACAGGACGAGAGAGACTGGCCCGCGACCCGCGACATGCCCGCATTCCTAGCCTGGTTTGAGCCCCAACTACGCTCTGTCGTGCTCGATCTGGTCGACGGGCCTCTCCAGGATGACGCGAGCTAGTGCGAGGAACGAGGAGTCTTCCCTGCCCGTTGTCTCGCGCACGGCGCCAGTCTCCACGCTGAAGAAGAGCGGCGGGGCCACTCTAGGCCCCGCCGTGAGAGTACCGCGTTGAGCGCAGCTACTTGGAGATGTTCCAGATATCGATGTCCATCGTGACGTCGAGCTTCAGACCCTTCACATCCGGCTGCCGCGCCGTGACCATCTCGTCGGTCATCGACCAGAGCGGGATCCACGGCACATCATAGGTGCTCAAGATCTGAATCGACCGGTACAAGGCAGCGCGCTTCGTCTCGTCGACGGTCGCGCGCGCAACATTCATGATCTCCTTGTACGCCTGGTAGTTTGGGTGGTGGTTGAAGTACGTCCCCATCGACTCCGGCCCGTCCGTTGTCCAGGGGCCGAGGAAGTTGGACGTCTCAAGGTAGTCCGGGTGCCACCCGAGCAAGAACATGCCAAACGCTCCCGAGGACATCTGGCCGAGATAGGCTCCCCATTCCAAGGACTCGATGTTCACCTGGATCACGCCGGTCTCTTCGAGGCTGGCCGCGATGACCGTCGCGACGTCGGCCTCGAACGTCCCGTAGTGGGATGGCGTATAGGGGAGACTGAGCACCAAGGGGTTCTGCTCGTCGTACCCTACGGTAGCGAGCAATTCGCGTGCCTTGTTCAGATCGCGCTCAGGGAACGTCGGAAGAGCGCCAAAGAACGGTGGGTCAACGTTTGGAACCATCGTGTAGATCGGCGCCACGGTTCCGCCGAAGACCTGGCTGACGATCGCGCTTCGATCGACGGCGTAGCAGACGGCCTGGCGGACAAAGACGTTGTCCACCGGCGAATTCGTGACGTTGAACAGGAGATAGCGGATGCCCGGGCTGGGCGGCCACTCCTCGATGATAACCTGCGGGTTGCCCTGAAGGTCGATGATGTCCTCTGGGTTCAACGTGCGGAACGCCACGTCGATCTCGCCCGACTCGATCGCGGCGCGAAGCGCCGACGCATCGGCGTAGTGTCGTTCGATGACGCAGGGCATCGCCGGCTGCTCGCCGTAGTACGTCGGGTTGGCCTCGTACTTCACGTACTGGTCCGGCACGTACTCGATGAGCTTGTACGGGCCGACGCTGGCGTATTGCCCTCGCTCGAAGTCATCGGCGGGCACACTCGCCGGCGAGTAGATCATGGCCGGCGAGATCTGGTTCGTCATCGCGAGTAGGAACGTGACGTCCGGTAGCTCCAGGGTGATCTGGACGGTCAACGGGTCAATGACCGTGATCGTGTCGATCACGTAGATCAGACTGACAGCCCCCTTCGGTCCATCCAGGCGCAGCGTCCTATCCAGCGAGAACTTCACGGCGTTGGCGTCGCAGGACGCGCCATCCGTGAAGACGATTCCGGGACGGATGTGGAACGTGTACACGAGCCCGTCGTCGGAGACGTCCCAGGATTGGGCGATCGCGCCCTCCAGTTCCAGCGTGTCGTCGTTGAGCCGAAGGAGCGCGTCGCACGTTGCGCGCAGCACGTGCCAGCTGTAGTGATCCCAGCAGTTGGCGAAGGAGAGCTCGTCGACGGTGTCAATCGTGCCGATGATCAGGCAGTCGGTGGCGCCGAGCGCTCCGACAGACCCAATCAGCAGGCCTAGCAAGACGATCAAACCAAGAAACTTCGACATCGCATGTACCTCCTAGCATGAGAGATCCAGTACTCGCGAAAAGCCGTCCGCTAGGCGATCACCTCCCTTGAGATCTTCTTTCCCAATCCGTCCTTTCACGCAGGCTAGCGCAGACTGGATGGCGAAGTCAACGCCGCTTCCGTCTACGCTTCGGATTCACCAGATCACTGACCCCTTCGCCGATCAGACCGAACCCGAGTGAGAGCGTGATGATCATCAGGCCCGGCATTGTGATCAGCCACCACGAGCCAGATTGTAGGTATTTCTGACCATTCTGAATATCAAACCCCCAGTCAGGGGCCGGAGGAGGAAGCCCGAACCCGAGGAACGACAGAGCCGCCACCGTCAGAATGGCGTCCGCCAGGTTGAACGAGGAGACCGCCATGATGGCGTTCACCGTGTTCGGCGCAACGTGCCGGAGAACGATCCGCGTCCGGCTCGCGCCAACCGCCTTGATCGCCTCAATGTAGGTCGTCTCGCGCACTTGCATCGACTCCGCGCGCGTCACGCGGAAGTAGGTAGGAATGTAGACGAAGCCGACAGCCCAGATCATCGGACTGATGCCGGCGCCGAACATAGCCACCAACACGATGGCCAGGATGAGCGATGGAAAAGAGTAGATGGCGTCCATTGTCAGCGAGATGACACGGTCTAGCCAACCTCCCGCGTATCCCGAGATCCAGCCAAGGAGAGACCCGGTCACCATGCTGAGCGCGACTCCCGCGAAAGCCACAATGAGAGATGCGTATCCACCGCCGAGAATGCGGCTGAGGACGTCGCGCTGCAGCTGATCGGTCCCCATCCAGTGCTCGGACGAAGGCCCCTCAAGGCGTGGCGCGTCGCGATAGCTCGTGGGGTGGTAGCCGTTGATCGAGGGCCACGTCCTCGCGATAGCGGTCATCAGGAGGAATATGATGACGATGGCCAGGCCAACCTTCAGTACGGTCTGTCCGCGGAGCGCGACGTGCCCGCGGCGGATCACTCGGACCGCAGCGAGGGCCGCGTGGGACAGGAACGACCGGCGAATCGTGTCTCTCTCCGGACCTTGACCCATCAGTACCTCACCCGTGGATCGATGAACGAGTAGAGCAGATCGACAAACAGATTGATCGCCGAGATGAAGAGGGCGATGAACACGACGCTGCCCTGGATGGCAATGTAGTCCCGGGCGTTGATCGATCGAATCAGGTAGCTCGCCACGCCCGGCCAGGAGAAGACATGCTCCGTCAGGACCGCGCCGCCCATGAGTACCGCGAACTCGAGCCCAAAGACTGTGACAATCGGAATCAGGGCGTTGCGAAGCGCATGCCGCAGGACGACCGTCCGTTCGTTCAGCCCCTTGGCGCGCGCGGTCGTCACGTAGTCCTGGTCGAGAACCTCCAGCATGCTGGCGCGGCTGATGCGGCCGAGCAGCCCCGTCGTCGCGATCCCGAGAGTCAGTGCCGGGAGCGCAAGGTGCTGCAAGACGTCAAGCAACGCCTTCCCGTCCCAGTGGATGATGGAGTCCAAGACGTAGAAACCCGTGACGGGCTGGAAGTTGAACGCCATTTGCCCCCCCAGGCGTCCCGTCACCGGCAGCCACCCGAGCTTCACAGCAAAGAGAACCTGGAACATCAGGCCCAGCCAGAACACTGGCACAGCAAATGACGCGATGTGGAAGATCCGCGTTCCGTGATCCACCGGCCGGTCGGCGCGCGTGGCGGCCAGGATTCCCGTGAAGAAGCCAAGGATCGCGGCCACGATGAGGCCGGAGAGCGCCAGCTCAATCGTCGCCGGGAAGCGCGAGAAGAGTTCCTCGAGCACCGGAGTGCTCGTTCGCATCGACTTCCCGAAGTCGCCGCGGAAGATGCCGCTCATGTAGATCCCATACTGGACAAGGATCGGCCTGTCGACCCCCATCTTTGCCGCCGCGGCAGCCCTCACCTCGGCGGAGACCGGCCGGCCGCCATACACGATCGACACGGGATCCCCGGGCATCACGCGGATGACAAGGAAGATCACGGTGAGCAAGATGAAGATCATTGGAATCGTCAACAGGAGGCGCTGGATCGCGTAGCGAACGAGACCACTCATACCTCGACCCCTCCTGGCCGGTGCCGGTCGGCGCTGTGAATGGGCTGGAGGTTCAGCTCCTCACTGCGATGACAGGCGGCGAAGTGCCCCTCGCCGAACTCGCGATAGCGCGGCGGGACTGTCTTGCATACGTCGACAGCGTAGCGACAACGCGGATGAAAGTGGCACCCCGGGGGCGGAGCGACCGGACTTGGGACATCTCCCTCGAGGATCAGGCGCCGCACGGTGTGGCTAGGATCCGGAACCGGCACGGCAGAAACCAAGGCCTCGGTGTAGGGGTGCTTCGGCCCCGCGAACAGGCGCTCGGTCGACGCCAATTCGACGATCCGTCCCAAGTACATCACGGCTACTCGGTTGCTGATGTGCTTCACGACCGACAGGTTGTGAGCGATGAACAGATACGTCAATCCGAACTCGTGCTGTAGGTCCTCCAGCAAGTTGAGCACCTGGGCCTGGATCGACACGTCGAGAGCCGAGACCGGTTCATCGCACACGAGGAGCTGGGGCTCGAGCACAAGGGCCCGGGCGATCCCGATGCGCTGGCGCTGCCCGCCCGAGAACTCGTGCGGGTATCTCTGCATGTACTCCGGCGCCAGCCCGACCGCGGCGAGCACCTCGCGCACGCGGTTGCTCCGATCTCGAGCGCGGGCTGCGCCGTGGACGATCAGCGGCTCGCCGACAATCGCGCCGATGGTCATGCGGGGATTGAGGGATGAGTAGGGGTCCTGGAAAATGATCTGCATCTCGCGCCTCAGACGCTTCATCTCACGTCTCGACGCCTTGCGTATGTCGACCGCGGGAGTCTCTTCGCCTTGATCCCCACGGCGTCGCCGACTGTGGAACAAGATCTCGCCCGACGTAGGCTCGATCAGGCGCAAGATCGCGCGCCCCGCCGTCGTCTTGCCGCACCCGCTCTCTCCCACAAGGCCGAGGGTCTCCTGCTCCCGGATCAAGAGGTCGATCCCGTCGACCGCACGCACGACGCCCCGCATCCGGCGGACTCCCTTCTGGCGGACGGGAAAGTGCTTCGTCAGGCCGGTGACCTCGAGGAGCGCATGGCCCGCGTCCGGCACGTCGATCACCTCCACCCTCGGATCTTGTGGGGAGTGAGGTGCGCGTCCGGCTGACATCGCCAGCACGCGGCCTGGTGACTCGGCTCAACGTAGACGACGGGCGGCGCCTCCATCCTGCAGATGGAAAGGCGCTGGGGACATCGCGGCTCGAAGCCGCAGCCGGGGGGCGCCTCGCTGGGATCGGGAACGACGCCCTCAATCGGCACGAGGCGTTCCTTCTCTGCCGTGAGCGAGGGGATTGATCGCATGAGGCCCTTGGTGTACGGGTGCTGCGGTGAGTGGAAGACGCGCTCGACGGGAGCGGCCTCGACAATGCGCCCGAGGTACATGACGGCCACATCGTCGGCCATCCCGGCGATGACGCCGAGGTCGTGCGTGATGAACTGGATGGCCGTGTGGAACTCCTTGCGAAGCTCGTTCATCAGTTCGAGCACCTGCGCCTGGATCGTCACGTCAAGGGCCGTCGTCGGCTCGTCCGCAATGAGAAGGGAAGGGTTGCAGGAGAGTGCCATGGCAATCATGGCCCGTTGCCGCATGCCTCCTGAGAGCTGGTGGGGGTACTCACCCGCCCGCTGCTCGGGGAGGGGGATCCCAACAGCGCGCAGCATGTCTACCGCTTTCTGCTTCGCCTCGCGCCGGCGCATGTGCTGGTGCAACGCCACGGCCTCGGCGATTTGGAATCCGATCGTGAAGACGGGATTGAGCGAGGTCATCGGCTCTTGGAAGATCATGGCAATCTCGTTGCCCCGAATGGAACGCATCGCCTTGCCTCGCGGCGGGAGCTTTGCCAGGTCGAGGGCCTCGCCGCGTCGGTGATAGAGGATCTCGCCGCCCGCGACCTTCCCGGGCGGTGTAGGTAACAGACCCATGATGGCCAGAGCCGTCACCGTCTTGCCGCATCCGCTCTCTCCGACCACTCCGAGAGTCTCTTCCGCCCCAATCGCGTAGGAGACGCCATCCACGGCGCGGACGGTCTTGCCGCCCGACGGGAAGTGGACCTCGAGGGATCGAATCTCGAGCAGAGCACTGGAAGGCGGGGTCACGACACGCACTTCCCGCCGTCCGGCAGTCTGCCGGCGAGAGATCTGACGCCGCCAGCTTCCACCTCTGCCACGACGCAACCTCCTGGCACACTCCACTCCGGTCGCAGCATAGAGAATCCGTCCTCCCGAGATCTGGCACCTGCCGTCTGGCGTTCTGCAGACGACGTCCAACGGCATTATAGAACTCTGGGGATACTTGCCTAGACAAGCGATGGAACCAGTTCCGCCCGAATTCCGACCCCGAACGGATAGCCGCGACCGCCGGCCTGGGCGCTGATCCGAGCACCAGCCTCCGGTTGACCATCGACGAATGCGGCTCAGATCGAGAGCGTGGACAAGAGCGCCGCGACAAGAGCAGGCATGGAACCCGCGGTCTCTCGTCTCGAAGCGCAGGGACGCCAGATCGCCGTTCCCAGTCGGCGAACCAGCTCAGCGCCGGCTACAGTGCATTCGCGCCGCTCACATCGCGACGGTAGACGAGCACGTCGCGCGCCGGCGTGCGGCACGTGTCGGTTTCGACCAGGATCCTCCGCGCCCCGGCCGCCAAGAGACGGCGGATACACTTCGTGAGGAGTGCCGCTCCGAGGCCATGCTCCCTACACTCGCGCGCGATCCCGAGGGGCTCGACCTGCCCCGTCGGTTGCCCACCGGTCAACAGCCAGCCGACGCAAGAGCCCGCCAACGCGCCGCTCGGTGACACGGCAACGAGATCCGCGTCGCTCAAGTGGTGCGGAGACGTCAGCGTCCGCGTTCTCCACTCCGTCGTCATGTTCTTCGTCTCGAACGTAGCGCAGTGGAGGTCGACATACGCCTCGACCTCCGTCGGCCCGGCCAAAGGCCGCACGGCGAGCCCGCTGGGCACGGGCGCTGGAGTCGGAGCGGGGCCACTCCGTTCGAGGAGGACGCAGGACCAGGATTCCTCGCCGACGTTCTCCCGGCACGCGAAGCCCCGCCCGCTCGAGCCCGCGTCTGCTGCGGTCTTGGTCCGAGAAGACCTGAACCTGCCACGCGGGGAGGGCGTGCGCAGTGCCGCGTGATTCCGCAGCGCGGTGGCCGGCCCAGTCGAGGATCCGCGGCACGAGATCGACGTCCATCCCGGGTCGAACCGCGAAATCGATTACCCAGAACGGGGCTTGGAGGACGGCCCACGCCTGCAGCCGGCCGCGGCCGTCGTGCCACAGGGCGGCGTTCTGCGGCTCATCAAGGGCCCAGGAGACGAGGATAGCGGCTCGCCATCCACGTCGCCAACGGGCCTGCGGCTTGGGCGGCGGGGAGCTAAGGCACCACCACAGGGAGATACCCCCACGAGGCGCCCCACGCGACGGAGAAGCCCACGGCAAGGTAGTCGCCCGGATAGGCGTCGACCATTCCGGCGTAGAAAGCGAGCGAGGCCCTGTATGCGGCCGCCGACGGCCCCGGAATACTCGGCATCGGGAGCACGGTCGTGACCGTCTGGTCCGGGCCAAGAGCAAGGAAGCCGGGCGAGAGCGGAGGATCAGGTGACCAGCGGATACCGGGTGCCGTCTCGGGGATCCAATCCGGCGTCGGGGCGAGCGCGAGGACGAGCGACGCCAGGGGAACCAGAAGCGGGACGTGCGTCAGGTTCGTCGCCGTGACGACCAGATTCCCGGCGACATCCACCACTAGGATGGTGCGCAACACGTCCTGGCGAAGCGGCAGTCCGAACGGGGCGTCAACGGCAACGGCGAAGAGCTGCCCCAGGCTCGATATCTCGTCCGAGTCGATGGAGACAAGAAGCTGATCGCCCGGGTCGACAAGGGGGGCTGGAAGAACCACCGAGAAGGCGACGCCGGCGCTCATCTCAACGTCCACGTCGTAGTAGGACGCGCTGTGCCAGACGCCCATCAGGTTGAGGGCGCCTCGCCCATCCTCGGCGAGGCGCAGCAGCCACTTCGGCATCCCAGCCGGGGCGACGCAGAGGATCTCGACGTCGAA
>CAYUSW010000072.1:0-1763 GCA_964447445.1 uncultured Thermotogae bacterium | reverse complement strand
GCTCGAACAGAATCGCACGTTCAGCATCAATCAGCCGACGGCCGGCCTCGTGAGGGAAGTCGACTACTGCGGCATGACCAGCGGAAGGAACGCCGACAAGGCTGCGCTGTTCGAGACGTTCTACGGCGACCTCAAGACAGCCCCGATGATCCGCGAGTGCCCGATCAACATCGAGTGCCGCGTCGTCCAGACGCTCGTCCGCCCGATTCACACCGTCTACCTCGGAGAAGTCGTGGCCGTCCATGCCGACGATGCCGTCATGCAGGACCGAGCTCCCGACGTGACGCGTATCCAACCCTTCTTCTATGCCCCCGATCCGTGCAAGGGGAAGCAGGTCTACAGCTACTGGGCGCTCGGCGAGCGCATCGGCCAGGCGTTTGAGATCGGCAAGGAGCTGAAGAGGGTCTAGGAGCCCCGACAGACGCTCTACGCGCAGTCGCGACTGAACCCTCGATCGCCGAGCAGTGACTCACCGAGAGAACGCCGACTCACTGGCAGGGAGGCCGTGCATGCTTCAACTTGACCGACTGACGCGAGAGGAATTCGATCGCTGGTTCGCGCTCTCCGCCGAGCGTCAGGCGGAGGATCGTGCCTGGGTGAACGGGACCGACCCACAGCAGGAGCGAGCCCAGCTCGACGCGATGATTCCCGTGCTCCTTCCGAATGGCATGGATACGCCGAACCACGCGTTTCGCCTTGCCCGGGACAAGACCGCGGGCGAACTGGGATTCGTCTGGGTCGGCGTCCTTCCCGGCGCTCCCGAAGGAACGTGCATCCTCTTCGACATCTATGTTCATAAGGCGCACCGTGGCCGGGGATTGGGCCGCGCGATTCTCGAGCGGATGCTCGACTCTCTGAAAGCGGACGGCGTGCGCGACATCGTCCTCTACGTGCGCTCGGACAACGCTCCGGCGCGTGCCCTCTACAGAAGACTCGGGTTCGTAGAGGACGAAGCACCGGCTGGTACAAGAGATCTCCAGATGAAGAAGAGTCTCAACGAAGATGCTGCGGACGATCGAACCCACACCTTCGAGCGACAGCACGTGGTCGTGGATGGCCTACCCACCTCTGGAGCCATCCTCGACATCGGCGGCGGAGGCGGCGGGATCATCGGCCTACTCGCGGGCGAGCGAGTCATCGCCATCGACCGCCTCAAAGAGGAATTGGAGGAAGCGCCCGCCGGCCCGCTCAAGATCGTCATGGACGCTCGCGAGCTCCAGTTCCTCGACGGTGCCTTCCGCACAGTGACGTCGTTCTTTACCCTCATGTACATCAAGGCCGAAGACCATCGGCGCGTCTTCGAGGAGGTCTTCCGCGTCCTCGCCTCCGGCGGCCGTTTCCTCATCTGGGACGCCGTGTTTCCGCCATGCGAAGATGACACGAAAGACATCGCCGTCTTCCCCGTCACCGTGCCGCTGCCCGACGGAAAGATGCTCTCAAACAACTACGGCGTCCGGTGGCCATCCGAAGGTCGGGATGCCGCCTACTACCAACGACTGGCGGAATGCGTCGGCTTCACGGGCGTCTCGCAGCGCGTGACCGGACGACACGTGGCTGTCGAGCTGCAGAAGCCCTAGAAGCCCTAACGTGCTGCCAGTGTGCCCCTCGCGCGCCCGGAGCCTTTGCGCGATGTCAAGAATCAAGACTTGACCCCGGCGGGTGACTTCACCGTACGGGCGCAGCACTCCAGAGGCGAGCATGAAGCCTGCTGCGCATCGCGAGCCTCGGCGGAGTTGCGGCGCAGTTCCCCAAGCTTCTCGGAA
>CAYUSW010000071.1:0-7633 GCA_964447445.1 uncultured Thermotogae bacterium | reverse complement strand
ATAGCCCTTGGACTTGTGGGCCGTGAACCACGCGAACGCCTCTTTGCGCTTCTGCTCGATCTCTCGCAGCTTGTCCATCCCATCCTCCATAGCAGGGACGCGAGGTCCCGCGCCTTTCGCGAACAGGCGACGTCATGATCCTTGGTCCGCGGATGCCCTCCAAGGGCCTGCAGCTCTGCAGGGCAGCGCCATCTGACCCAGGGTCGGGCGTGCCCGCGGAGGCACGACGTCCCTCGGGAGGTCTTGCGAATCGCGGAGGGAGCGCCTGCGCAGAACCTACGGTATGCCGCTTGGAGCGAACGCCAGACCGGCGAGCGGCGTGGCGCTGAGGCCTTCGGCAAACAGCGGCCGCATGTCCACGCGTGCGCGGAGAGAGAAGTCCGTGTTGAAGTAGATGTCGACCGTGTCACTCGACAAGTCACAGACGACGGAGTAGAGCGCCCAGTCCCCTACGGCGGCGAGCAGAGATGCTGCTCGATCGACTGTTGGGTTCGAGTTTGCCGTGACGAGCGTCGTGAGGGTCTCGTATCGGGGGCACGGCCAATCGCCAAGCGCCGGCGTTGCCAGATCGAAGTTCGTGACGACGAAGAACGCCGTCGCCGAGTTCCGAAACACAGTCCCGGTATCCGTGTACACGGCCGTGTTCCCGGAGCGGTCGGCGAGCAAGACCTGCGTGCAAGGGACCGACCATCGGTACCCCTTCCCGCTGAGGAAGCCGAGCGCTTCCTTGACGGTTGCGCATCGCCGGAGCAGCAGCTGCTCAAGGGGTTCGGGCTTCCACCAGTAAGGCCGTTGGACGGGTCGAAGGGTCCCGGGAGGGCACGGCGTCGCGAAGAGATCGAAGTAGAGCCCGTGGTCATTGACGCCCTGCATCTCGTACCACCCGGGCTGTCGATCTCCAAGGTTGGTGAACCACAAGCCAAAGAAGACGGCGCCGTAGGCCTGGTCGGTTGCCGCTGTAGCCCACATCGCGGGATTGGTGAACATCCTCCCCTGATCTTCATTGCCGCCAACGACGACCTTTCCGTCCCCGAACAAGACGACGCCACTACAAGCGGTCGCCGCGAGCGAGGCGCCCGCGCAGAGGACCACGGCTACGGCGAGAATGCGCTGCATCACGACCTCCTGGGCCAGGATGCTACGCATCGCGCCGACAGGCCGCAAGGGGAAGCCCGGGGAATTCATGTGGGACGATGAGTCTAGTGGGTCTCGCCGGACGGCACTTCTGCAGCTCTCGCATCGTGGTCCGGCACGCGGTCGTCGAGGTGGCGCACGGCGGGCACGAAGAAGAAGACGACGAGGCAGGCGATGCAGTAGCCGGCACCGGCGAGCACGTACTGGAGTCCGAGCCCGGAGCCGGGCGCCGTGCCGAGCATCCAGCCGAAGGCGCGCGCGAGCCCCGTGTTGGACGTCATCGCCGGTTCGGTGACGAAGTCCGCCAACGCGCCGGCGACGACGGGCGTGATCGGGAGGAGCGAGAAGGCGATCAGGCGCCGCGCTGAGAACACGCGGCCCTGCAGGTCAGCGGGAACCTTCGATTGCCAGATCGCCTGAGCCGAGCTGTTCGACAGGCAGACGGCGAGCGATCCGAGCGCGGCGGTCGGAATCCAAAAGGCGAGGCTTCTCCCGAAGCCAAACAAGAGGTAGCCGAGGAGCCCGAACAGGAACTCGCCGACGAAGATGTTCGTCATCTTGCGCTTGAAGCCACCCCATGCGCTGATGAGGAGCCCGCCGGCGACGCCGCCGAGGGCCGCGGCCGACATCACCGCGCCGAGGGCCGCGCTCTGGTTTCCCGTGCGCGAGAGGATGAACGGAGTCACGAGGCCCATGCCGGCGAGGAAGTTGAGCGTCGCGAAGAAGAGGGCGAGCCCCAGGAGACTCTTGCGAGCGAAGATGTACTTGAAACCGTAGAAGGCCTCCCGCAAGAGGTGACCGCGCGATGCCGCCCCCTCCGCGGAGGGCGTGGGCGTTGGGATCTCGACGACGAGCAGCGTGCCGACCGCAAAGGCGAACGTGACGATGTCGAGGACGAGGATCCCGGTGAGCCCGACGATGGGGTACAGCGCGCCGGCCATGAGAGGTGCGATGACACCGGGACCCGAGTCGACGAGCCCCATCATGCCGCTCGCCCGCTGATACTGCTTTTTCGGAACCATCGTCGAGATGGCGGCCGAGTAGGCCGGCCACTGGAACGTGTTCCCCAGCCCGACGAGGATCGTCGTCAGGTAGAGGTGCCAGATAGCGAGGCCGCCCGTCGCGTGAAGGACGAGGACCCCGATCGTGGCGACGGCGGCTGCGACGTCACTCACCATCATCATGACCTTCCGGTTGTAGCGATCGACCATTGCCCCGGCGATCGGCGACAAGACAAGGAAGGGGATGAGGAACGAGGTCGACAAGACACCCAGTGCCGTCGCGCTGCCCGTCGTCTGGTAGGCCCAGATCGTGAGCGCGAAGCCTGTCGCGCTTGAGGCGAGCACGGACACGAGCTGTCCGATCCACACGAACGTGAAGCCGACCATGCCCTCAGGACGCTTTGCCGCCACCTCGACCCCCTCCCTGTCGCGGCTTTCTTACTCCGCGAGGTACTTGCCCCACGACATCGACCTCACGACGTCCGGGCCGCCGATCGACGCATAGAGCTTCTTGGGTATGGGGTCATACCCGCCAATGTGCATCGTCACCGCACCCATGGCGGCAAGTCGCCGGACAGCCTCAGCCATGACAGCTCTACCGAGGCCTCGACCCTGGTGCTCGGGCGCCGTGCCGACCGGCGCGAAGTAGCCCGAACGGGTCGCGTCGTCGTACCACATGATGCAGAACGCGGCCACCTCGCCGGTCGGCGCGACGGCGACGATGTCGAGATCGCGACGGTAGAGAGGCGCTCGCTGAAGCTTCTCGTACCAGCCCCAGCCTTCGTACGCCTCATCGGGCTCGTCGGGATGGAACGCGCGCCACGATGCCCAGACGCGCGACGGGATCTCTTCAGGGCCGCCCAGCGCCCGCACCGTGTACCCGTCGGGAACAGGGCCCTCCGGAAGCGGCCCCGAGAGGCCGAGGCGCCGCTGGTCTTCCCAATGATCGAACGTCTTGTACCCCCGCGCGGCGAGAACGCCCTCGCGCAGTGTGTCACCCTCGCGGGCGGGTACGATCAGCGCGGGTCCTCGCGGGCTGGGTGAGGCGAGATGTTTCTCAGCGACCGCCACCATCTCCTCCTCGAGCGCCGCCGTCCGGACATCCGGATGGACGTTGAGAAAAGCGTCGCCGCCGCCGCTCTCCGAGATGAGGACCGCGGCGATCTCGCCCTTCGAGGTCTCCCACAGAGAGAGGTCTAGGCTCTGGCCGCAGTTGGCGACCGAGTGCCACCGCCAGTAATCGAAGCGCCCGAGCGGCCACGAAATCTCGCGGCGGTCGTTGGCGAGGAAGGCCTCGCGCAGGAAGCTCCGGGTTCTCCAGATGTCTTCTTCGTCTCTGTACTTCCGCATGTGGAGGTTCATGAGATCCATCCTTTCGGAGGGTCCGTTGTGCCTTCCCGCCGAGTGGCGGGGGCATTGCAGGTCATGTACGGGAGCGAACGCGAACGCCGAGGCATGGCGTCGGAGACGGGGAAACCCCAGAGAGAAAACGAGTCCCAGACGAATCCGGTCACGGCGATCCGGTCCGTTCTACAACTACGTCCGGTCTTCGGCGTGACCTATTCCACCGGGTCCATCTCCTTTTCCTGCGACGGCAGGGACCTCGTGCATGTGTGCCAGAGGGCACGGCGAGGTTGCGCGAAGTATCGCGAATCGAGTAGACCCGTTCAAGAACTAACCCGCGCCCGAACCAGAACGACGATCGGATCAGACACGCACTTGGCGCGGAGCCTCGCCCAGCGCTAGCGGCTGCCCCGCCTCGAGATCGAGGAGGCACTTCTTCCGCCACAACCCGCCTCCGTAGCCGACGAGTTCACCGCCCTTCCCGATCACGCGATGGCACGGCACGAGAATAGCGATGCGGTTGTCGCCGTTGGCTCGCGCGACGGCGCGCACGGCCTCGGGCCGTCCGATGGCGCCTGCCTGGTCCTGGTACGAACGCGTCTCGCCGTAGGGGATGGTCCGGAGAGCCGCCCAGACGCTTTCCTGAAATGGCGTCCCGGCGGTGACAAGCGGAAGCGTGAAGGTGCGTCGAGTGCCGGAGAAATACTCGGCCAGTTCCTCCTCGAGTCTCGCGATGTGAGGGCTCGCTCCGGGCAGGGCGCGGGCGTCCAGCGTCCTCTCGACTCGTTCGACCTGCGTCTCCAGCATGCGGCGGTCGGCGAACTCGAGCAGGCAGACGCCGTCGTCCGCCGCGCCGGCGATCATCGGTCCAAGGGGCGTGAGAATGCGCGCGATCCGCACAAGGCGAAACGTCCGGCTTCGCGCCGGTGATCTGCCCGTGGTCCTTGCGACCGCCTCGGTGAAGCCGCTCAGCGACTCGTATCCAGCGCCGTAGGCCGATTCTGCAACACCGTCGCCGGACGCGAGGCGGCCGAACGCCACGGCGAGCCGCAGGGCTCTCCCATAGGCGTGGAACGTCATCCCGTGGTGCTTCTGGAACCAGCGCCGCACGCGATCCGGTCCGAGATTGCGGTTCCGGAGGTCTTGGTCCTTCCAGCGACGTTGCGGGTCCGCGTGGAGGTCGTCGAGCAAGGGCTGGAGCCACGCCGGCGCCTCGCCGGGCACCCCGAGCGGGTTGCAGAGCTTGCAGGGGCGGTAGCCGTGGTGGAGCGCGTCGGCGGCGGTAGCGAAGTACTCAACGTTCTCCGGCTTCGGTTTGCGCGCCCCGCAGGTCGGCCGACAGAAGACGCCGGTCGTGATCACTCCGGCGACGAAGAGGCCGTCGAACGCGCTGTCTCGCGCGGCGAGGGCGCGATAGAGGACGTCGGGAGCCGGCAGGTTGCGGGTTGGGATCTCAGAGCGCATCGGGTGACGCCTCCTCTCGCGTCGTCCTCAACCATAAGGGCCGTGCCGCGGCGCGGCAACCGGAAACCTCATGGAGATGTCTCACGGCCGCACCGCGCAGTGGCGAGGGCCGCGCGAAGCTCCTACTATGCCTTCGATGAATGAGAATCCGCGAGCGATCATCGTTGCCGGGCCCAATGGCGCAGGGAAGACGACGTTCGTGCGGCAGTATCTCGAGACCCATTCGGGGCTTGAGTACTTGAGCGCCGATGACATCGCGCTTGAGCTCTCGCCGAGTCACCCGGAGACGGCGTATCTTAGCGCGGGGAAGATCTACTTCCGCAGGCTGCGGAGTGCTGTCTCACAGCACCGGAGTTTCGTGACCGAGGTGACGCTCTCGAGTTCTCGCCTGGGACGGCACATTGCGGCCTTCCACGACGAAGGGTACGAAGTGGAACTGGTCTTCATCCACCTTGAGTCGGCCGACCTCTGCGTCGCCCGTGTCGCGGAACGCGTGCGAAAGGGCGGTCACCGTGTCCCGCCGAGAGACATACGGCGCCGATATGGGCGTAGCGTGACCAACTTCTGGACGCGGTACCGTGAAGCCGTGGATGGCTGGTTCCTCATGCAGAACTCGTTTCAGTCTTTCGGCCTCGTGGCGTACGGCGCCAGGGGGTCCTTGATCGTCGAGGACGCGACGCTGTATGATACCTTTGTGAGAGGTCTGGTTGATGCAACGTCCTAAGACGATTCGGGTGGGGCTAAAGGACAAGGCGCGTCACTTTGAGCGCGTTGGCGTTCAGGCGACTCGTCTGGCGCAGCAGGAAAGCCGGCGCCGCGGGGTTCCCAACGTCTACTCATGGCGAGGCCGCCTCGTTTTCGAGCATCCCCATTCAGGGAGACTCATGGGATCGGATCCGACCGCACCACGGACCGGCCGCGCCGTCGCGGTGCTCACGCGCGGCTTCCGTCAAGCGGGCCGAAGTTTCTTCGTCTTCTGGCGCGCCATGCGGGTGGAGTAGGGCCAGTCTTCGTCTTTCCTTACGTGCGGCGTCTGCCGCATGAACGTTGCGGGATCCCTCCGACTCCGACCGATCACGCCGCCGGGTCCTGAGGTTCTCCGCCTTCCACCGCGTGAAGCCCCAAGAAGAGCCACATCACGAGGAGCGCCGCGGCGGCTCCGACGACGACCCAGAGGAAGCGGTTCCGCACAAGCAGATCCCCGAAGATGATCGTGAGCAACAAGACGACGACCATCGGCACCCAGCCCCACCGAGTCAGGAGCGACCGCCCCTCGCACGTGGGACACCGATAGCCCATCATGCCCGAATAGAGAAGAAGGCGGAACGGATTCGCAATCCTGCGGCAGTACGGGCAGCGAGTCATCAGTCTCCTTTCTCGATCACGCTGGAGGTCTTCCAGCCTACACCTCGACTCTCGCACCGTCTACATCGCTTCGGCCGGCTGAGAAGGGCTACGCGTAGAGATCGGCGTTCCGAAACGGAATCAGCGCAAGCGCCACGGCATGTTGGTAAAGCCCCGTGCGGTCGATGGTCCCGCCCGTCAGAAGTCCGACAGCTCCCCCCTCTCGCTTCGAGTCGGTGCAGCCGAACACTCGGTCGTCGGCGTCGCCGAGCTCCATGCCATCGCGAACGAGGTGCGCAACGGCTTCGGGAAGGAAGAACGCCCCCGTCCTCGCCCGTCCTGCTTGGTCTGAGGATCGGATCACGACCCAGGCAAAGGCAGCCAGGCGCCCGTCGATCTCCTCCACCCCGCCCTCAATGCCAACCCAGTAGTCGGCGTCCGGAGACGCGGCCATGGCTCGCTCCGCGCGGGTCTCGGCCCCGCGGAGAGTTTCTGCGTCGGTACAGGGCTGGGCGGCCACGCCGGAACCGACGTCGAGGCCACTTAGTTGCCAACCGCGGTCGGGAAAGACGCTGCGGAAGCCTCCGCGCACAGCGCGAAGCTTGACAGGATTGGAGGAGGCGACCGTGACGCGGAGTCCGGCGGACCCGTTCATGCTCGCCTCTTTCGGGACCCGGGCTCATGCCCGGAGCGCGACGCGCGGATCTCGCACGTGGCACGCCGCGTCGCCACCGGACTGCGTGCCCCGAGGATGCGGCGCTCGATAACAAGCGGAAGCTGTCTGCGGGTCGCTCTGTCCAGTTCGACGGCCACGCAGCCTCCGCCTACTCGTTCCTGCTCGTGATCTCGATCAGGTGATAGCCGAACTTCGTTTGCACCGGGCCGTGGACGACGCCGATGGCGTCGTGAAACACGACGTGATCGAACTCCGGCACCATTTGGCCCGGCCCGAACTCCCCCAGGTCGCCGCCCGACACCCCAGACGGGCACTTCGAATGCTCTTCCGCCAGCGCTGCGAAGTCCGCGCCGCCCTCGATCTCTCTCAGGAGCCCTTCCGCCTCTTCGTACGTATCGACGAGGATGTGTCGCGCCGTTGCCTTGGCCATGGTTGCCTCCTCCATCGGGCGAGGATACACGACGGCGTGCCCGGCAGCACTTCAGTTCGGCGCTCAGCTCAACGCCCGACGTGCCCGCGTGGTCGCCTGGTTCGGCGAGCCTCCGCGTGACCCGACCGGGGGTTGACTCCCCGGAAGAGGCGGCTAGGATTGCGCTACGTGAGGGCGCCCATGGGAAGAAGACACTTGGCTCCGATGTTGACGATCAGTCTGCTGTCACTGGCGGCCATG
>CAYUSW010000070.1:0-11927 GCA_964447445.1 uncultured Thermotogae bacterium | reverse complement strand
AGTGACTTCGCGTCGTTCAAGCCCCACCTCGAGAAGATCGTCGGGTTCGCACGGCGCCTCGCGGAGTACTACGGCTACGAGGAGCATCCCTACGACGCGCTCCTCGAGGATTACGAGCCGGGGATGACGTGCCGACAGCTTCGCGCCATCAACGAGACGCTCAAGCGGGACCTCGTCCCCTTCCTGAAGAAGCTGACCGCGAACGGCACTCCGCCGGACGCTTCCGTCGTCAACGGTGCGTTCGACGAGAACATGCTTCGCCAGCTCTCGCGCCGCGCGCTTGACGTCATTGGCTACGACTTCGAGGCCGGCGCGCTCGACGACGTCGCGCACCCCTTCACCTCGACGATCGGCCCGGGGGACGTACGAGTCACGAATCGCTATCCAACGGATTCGTTCACGCCGAGCCTGCTCGGGGCACTGCACGAGGGTGGCCACGCGCTCTACAACCAAGGATTCACCGAAGAGCTGTACACGCTCGGCCTCGCCGGCGGCGCATCGAACGGCATCCACGAGTCCCAGTCCCGCATGATCGAGAACCAGGTCGGACGCAGCCGCGCATTCTGGCAGTTCTTCCAGCCCGTTCTGGCGGAGTACTTCCCGCAGTACGCGTCCGTTTCTCCCGAGGCGCTCTACCGCGCCGTCAATCTCGTGCAACCGTCGCTCATTCGCGTCGAGGCCGATGAGGTGACCTACAACCTCCACATCATGATGAGATTCGAGATCGAGGCAGGCCTGGTCGACGGATCCATCGCCGTCGCAGAGCTGCCGTCCTTGTGGAACAAGGCGATGAAGGATTACCTCGGCGTGGTTCCTCCCAGTGACGCTCAGGGCGTACTGCAGGACGTGCACTGGTCGATGGGCTACATCGGCTACTTCCCCTCGTACATGCTGGGCAATCTGTACGCGGCGCAGATGCTGCCGAGGATCCGAAAGGACCTGCCGACTCTCGACAGCGATCTCGGCAAAGGGAACCTGCGCCCGCTCCTCGGGTGGCTGCGCCAGAACGTGCACGCAGAGGGAGCTACGTACAACCCGAACGAACTCATCGAACGGATCACCGGAAAGCCGCTCGATCCGTCGCACTTCGTGAGCTACGTCAAGGCGAAGTACGGCGAGATCTACGGAGTCTAGGTCCGCGGGCCGCTGCTCGCCCTAGTCTCTCGCGCTCCCTTTCTTCTCGTCGCTCGAACGGTGACGCCTCGCGGGAGAGGAGCGCGGCGTGCGGTGTCGCCTGTCGGGCGCAGCCGGCGGCGCCTGCATCGTCTGCTGGGGCGCCGTGGACATCTTGACCAGCGCGTCGTGAATCGTCTCCAGCTGGTACTCGCGCGTCTTCTGCGTCACCGGGATGAAGTCGACCGGCGACGCCCCAAGCTGGCGCAGGAGCCGCTCGATCTGAAAGAGACACTGCACGGCGCCTCCGCCGCTCCCTCCGGCCGCGGCGATGACGATGACCGGTTTCCCGGCCAGAACACTCGGCGCTGTCTCAGGCTTCGTTGCCTCGCAGCGCCGCAGACGGTCGAACATCGCCTTGAACGTCTCGCTCGGCTCGCCGAAGTAGACCGGCGTCACCAAGACGTAGCCTTCCGCTTCGCCGAACATGCCCTGCAAATCAGCGAAGTCATCGTCGAGGCAGCACTGATGCTCCGTTCGGCACGTCCCCCACCCGCTGCCGCAGACCGCGCAACGGTCAAGGTGGAAGGTATTGAGGTTGATCACACGCGCACGGCTCTGCCCATCCACCACGCCTTGGCGCGCGGCGTCGCCACACGCCCCGGTGAGTCCGTCTTCGTTCGGGCTCGACGTCACCACGAGAACTTTCATCCTGCTCCTTTCGTCATTCCACAGATCGTGCCGCGCGGTCCAGCGCGTCGAGGACGCGCTCCGGCGTGAACGGCGTCTCACGCAGTCTCACGCCCACCGCGTGGTAGATCGCGTTCGCGAGGGTGGGAATCGGGCCGTTGATCCCGATCTCGCCCACCGACTTCGCGCCCATGGGCCCCGTTGGCTCGTACGAATCGACCAGCACGACGTCAATGGGCGGCAGGTCGAGCGCGCCGGGGATCTTGTAGTCGAACAGGCTCGGGTTGCGCACGCGCCCCCGCGAGCTGAACTGCATTTCCTCCGTCAGCGCGTAGCCGATGCCGTTCGCAATCGCTCCCTCCATCTGACCCTCTGCGAGTCGCGGATGGATGGCCGTGCCGCAGTCGACGGCCGCCACATACTGCAGGACCCGCACGACGCCGGTCTCGGTATCAACCGCCACGCGGGCGAAATTGGCGAGGAACGGCGGCGGCGACTCCGACGGAACGCAAGACGCCGTCGCTGCAATCTGAAACTGGTCCGTCTCGTACATCGCCCGCTGACAGACCTCGGCCAGCCACACCGACCGCCCGCTCCCTGCAGCAACGCGCTCGTCCCGCAACGCCAACTCCGTCGCGGGGACGTGCAGCATGGGCGCGGCGACGGATAGGATCTGGTCCCGCACCTTCTCCGCCGCCCGTTGCACGGCCATTCCGGACACATAGGTCGTCGACGAAGCATAGGCTCCCACGTCGAACGGCGTCACGTCCGTGTCCGACGACGTCACGAGGATCTTGGCGAGCGGCACGCCGAGCACCTCGGCCGCAATCTGAGCCAGAATCGTGTCCGACCCCGTCCCGAGATCCGTCGCGCCCATCAATAGATTGAACGAGCCGTCTTCGTTCATCTTGATCGTCGCCGCACCCATGTCGATCTGCGGGATCCCCGATCCCTGCATCATGATCGACATCCCGACTCCGTGAGCCCACGATCCGTCGCGCGCGCGCTTCCGGCGATGGGTGGCCCAGCCGATCCTCTCGGCCCCCACGGCGAGACATCGCTCGAGCTCGCAGCTCTTGACGGTCTGCGAGACGCCCTCGCGGCCTTCGCCCAGCTTCTCGAAGATCGGTGAGCCTTCTCCGGTGCGGATCGCGTTCTTGAGACGGAAGTCGATCGGATCCAGCCCAAGCGCTTCGGCGGCCTCGTCCATCGCCGTCTCGAGCGCGAAGTACCCCTGCGTCGCCCCGTACCCGCGGTACGCGCCGCCGACTGGCAGGTTCGTGTACAGCGCCTGCCCGTAGAAGTGAGCGTTCCGCGCCTTATTGTACAGAGGGAGCGTCTTGGACCCCGTGTTCGCGAGCACGGTCAGCCCGTGCGCCCCATACGCTCCCGTGTTCGACGTCGCCTCCATCTCGATCGCGTGCAAGCGGCCGTCTCGTTTCACCCCGAGCTTCACGCGCACGCGCATCGGATGCCGAGTCCGCGACGAGATGAACTCCTCGGCGCGAGACAGGACGCAGAACGCCGGGCGCCGCGTCCGAAGCGCGACCCACCCGGCAACGTCCTCCAGCAGGACCTCCTGCTTGACGCCGAATCCACCGCCGATCCTCGGCTTGATCACGCGGATTCTGTGGATCGGAATGCCAAGCGTCTGCGCGACGATTCGTCGCACGTGGAACGGAACCTGAGTGCTGGTGCGGAGCACGAGACGCTCTTCGCCGTCCAACGTCGCCAACACGACGTGAGGTTCGATCGGCGTATGTTGCGCGTACTGCGTCTCGCACGTCGTTTCCACGACCACGTCGGACTCTCCGAACCCGACGTTGACGTCGCCCACGTCGATGTCCACGTCCGCGACGACGTTCTTCGAGGCGTCATAGATTCCCTTCGCGTCCGCCTCGTCGTGGAGGACCGACGCGCCCGGGCGCCGAGCCTCGTCCATCGACAGGACCGCCGGCAGCTCCTCGTACTCGACACGAATCGCAGCAAGCGCGCGCTCGGCCGTCTCTTCGGTCTCCGCCGCGACCGCCGCGACGCGATCTCCCACATAGCGCACCTTCGTGTCGAACATGCGCGCATCATAGGGCGACGGCTCGGGGAAGCCTTGCCCGGCCGTCGTATGGCGCGTCGGAGGCGTGTTCTCGTGCGTCATGACGAGCGCCACGCCCGGCATGCGCTCGGCTTCGCGGACGTCGATCGAGACGATCTTCGCGTGGGCGTAGGGGCTCCAGAGCATCTTCACGACCAGGGCTTGCGAGATGTCGACGTCGGCAACGAACAGCGGCGATCCTGTGACGAGCCCTCGCCCGTCGACCTTGCGTTCGTTCTTTCCGACGACCGAGAATTCCGGTCTCGGGCTCACGCTCATGCGTCTCCTCGCAGGCGCGCTGCGGCGCGCTCGATGGCCTCGATCTGCTTCACATAGCCGGTGCAGCGGCAGAGATTCCCGGAGACGGCCTCGCGGATCTCGTCCGGCGTAGGGTCCGGGTTCCGTGTCAGTAGAGCCACGGCCGACAGCACCATCCCCGGCGTACAGTAGCCGCACTGGACCGCGCCCGCATCGAGAAATGCCTCCTGCACCGGGTGCAATTCGCCGTCCGACGAGATGCCTTCGATCGTGACGAGGCTCGCCCCTTCCGCTTTCGCGGCGACGACGAGGCATGCGTTCACCGCGCGGCCGTTGAGGAGCACGGTGCAAGCACCGCAGTCCCCCGCTCCGCAGCCCTTCTTGACCCCGGTCAAGCCCTCGCGTCGCAGGACGTCGAGCAACGTTTCTCCAGGCGCTACATCCCACACCCGCTCACGGCCGTTCACGTGGAGTCGGATCGTCACGCTGTCCCCTTCCCGCCGGCGATCCGCTCGAGGCATCGCCGCACCCCGACCTCGGCCACGCGTCGCCGATAGGCGGCCGTCGCCCGCCGGTCGTCGCGCGCGTCGATGGCGGCCGCGGCTGCGGCTGCAGCCGCCGAGGCCAGCTCGCTCGTCAAGCGCTCTCCCTTGAGCAACGTCTCCGCCTCGGGGAGACGATGCGCGAGCGACGGCGTTCCTCCGACCGCCACGCGCACCTCCCGGCAGACTCCGCGTTCGACACGAACCGCGCACGCGCAGTTGAGAAGCGACACGTCAAACGCCGTCCGCGCGAACTTCTCGAACGCTCCACGGCCGCCTCGCCACGCCGCAGGGATCCGAATCGCCCGCACGAGGGGGAACACGCTGTCTCCGCTGACCCCGCCGCCAGCGACATCCAGCTTCACGTCGCGGCCGTTGAACGCGTCGAACTGCGCGTCCAGGACGAGCAGCGCGGGCACGACGTCCGACCATGGATGGGCTCGCACCGCCGCCCCGCCGATCGTCGCCAGGTTCCGCTGCAGCGGGGAAGCCACACGCCGCAGGACGTCGACGAGAAACCCACCAGCAATCTCGGCCACGAGGTGCGACTCGAGCGTCTGCGACAGCGTCGCCATCGCTCCGATGACGACGTCGTCCCCCTCCGCTCGGATCCCGTCGAGTTCTAGTCGGGAGAGGTCGATGAGCGTGACAACCGACGGCGGCGCGTAGAGCACCAGATCCACGCCCCCCGCGAGAAAGCGCGACCCCTCCGGCTCTAGGAGACGCGTCTGCCACGCCTCTTCCACCGTCGCGGGACGGACGATCCTCTCGACCTCTCGAAGCGACAACCTACCTCCCTCTCCGTCCCCCAGTATCGCCGCCCCCCTCCGATCAGACAAGACGGGCCTGCCGGGCAGCTTGATTGTCGGACCGCGTGGCAGGTCGTATCCTCGGTCGGAGCTCGCGCCAAGGAGGAGGCAACGTGACCACGATCATCAAGAACGCGCTGGTATGGGATGGCGCAAGCGAGGTGCGGCACGGTGCCATCGTGATCGACGGCGCCAGCATCACGTCGGTCGGCGAGGCTCCGCCGCGCAGCGTCAACGCCGACACGGTCGACGTCGAGGGCCGACTCGCAATCCCCGGTCTGATCAACGCGCACGGGCACGCCTACAGCTCCCTCGCTCGGGGGATGGCGATCCCTGGCTACGCACCCCGCACGTTCTCCGAGATTCTCGCGCAGCTTTGGTGGCGACTCGACAAGGCCCTCGACCCCGAGAGCGTGCGCGCGAGCAGCGTCGTCGCCGCAATGGACGCGGCCCGCTGTGGCGTCACGACCGTCCTCGACCACCACGCCAGCCCGTCCTGCATCGAGGGATCTCTCGACATCGTGCGGCAAGCGTTCTGCGATGACGTCGGCCTGCGGGTCGCAGTTGCGTACGAGGTGTCCGACCGCGACGGACCCGTCAAGGCGAGGCTCGGGATCGCGGAGAATGTTCGCGCGCTGGCCGCCCCCACCAGCCCGCTCTCCGCCTGCCTCTTCGGGCTGCACGCAGCGTTCACGCTGAGCGACAAGACGCTGGCGGAGGTCGCCGAGAGGCTTCCCGCGGGCGCAGGCGTCCACGTCCACGTGGCCGAGGGCCCGGAGGACGAGGACCTGTCCGTCGCGCGCCACGGCGAGCGCGTAATCGATCGGCTTGACCGGTTCGAGCTCCTTCGGCCTTCGTCCATCCTCGCCCACGTCCTTCACCTCGACGAGGCGGAGAAGGAGCGCGTCGCCGAGCGCGGCGTCGCCGTGGTCCACAACCCGAGGTCGAACATGAACAACGCGGTGGGCAGTTTCGACCTCGGAGGGTACTTGAGGCGCGGCGTCGTTGCGGGGCTTGGAACGGATGGACTGGGCGCGAACCTCCTCGCCGAGCTGTTCACGGCATCGCTCCTGCAAAAGCACGTTCACCGCGACCCGCTGGCCGCCGGATTCGGTGACCTCCATCGCCTCCTCTTCGTCCACAATCCGGAGATCGCGGCTCGCGCGTTCGGCCTCCGCTTCGGGCGGATTGCGCCGGGGTATGCCGCCGACATCGCCGTTCTCGACTACGACGGGCCGACGCCGATCAACGGCAACACTCTCCTCGGCCATCTCCTGTTCGGCGTCGCTGTCCACGCGCTGCGCGTCTCGGACCTGTTCGTCGCAGGCAAGGCCGTCCTTCGAGACGGCGCCTTCTTGCGCGTCGACGAGGCCGCCGAGCTCGCCCGAGCGCGCGAAACGGCAGCCGCCTTGTGGCGCCGGATCGAGCGCGGGGAGACCTCATGACGGCCGAGATGCGACCTCTCCCGTTCACACAGCTCCTCTCGTGGGCGCTTGCCGAGCACCGCGACCAGAAGTCGATCTTCGGCATCCCCGCCTCCCTCTTCTACGAGCCGCGCGCCGATCGCCGGTTCGAGACCTCGCGGCCGTTTGGAGCGCCGGTTTCGACTCCGTTTGGTCCGGCGGCCGGGCCGCACACGCAGCTCGCGCAGAACGTCGCGGCGGCGTGGCTGTGCGGCGGGCGCTTTATCGAACTGAAGACCGTCCAGGTGCTCGACCGACTGGAGATCCCGCGCCCGTGCATCGCGGCGGCGGACGAGGGCTACAACGTCGAGTGGTCGCAGGAGCTGTCGCTGGACGAGTCGGCGCGTGAGTACGCGCACGCCTGGGCGCTCGTCCACATCCTGCCCAAGGTGCTTGAATTCCGGGGCGACGCCGTCTTGTTCAACCAGAGCGTCGGGTACACGCTCGACGGAGTCCGGAGTCCCGCCGTCCAGCGCTTCCTCGACCGGATGGCCGACGCCGGCGAATTCCTCGACCCCGTGCGGGCCGCACTCTCGAAGAGGTTCCCTCGCTTCGCATCCATCGAGATTCCCGATCGCATCTCCGACAGCGTCACCCTCTCCACGATGCACGGCTGCCCGCCGGACGAGATCGAACGGATCGCCCGCCATCTCCTGGAGGACCGCGGCCTCCACGTCGTCGTCAAGCTCAATCCGACCCTGTTGGGGAAGGCGCGAGTCATGGAGATCCTCCGCGACCGCCTCGGGTACGAGGATCTCGAGGTTCCGGATGACGTCTTTGAGCACGACCTGCGGTTCGACGCCTGCCTCGACCTCGTGTCCTCGCTCCGCGCCATCGCCGACCGCTGCGGCCGCCGGTTCGCCGTCAAGCTCTCGAACACTCTCGCAATGCGGAACTTGCACAGCGCACTGCCGGGCGATACGGCCTACATGTCCGGGCGGGCGCTGTATCCCGTGACCGTCACGCTGTTCGCGGAGCTGCGGAATGCCCTCGGACCCGACCTCGCGGTCTCCTACTCCGGCGGTGCAGACTCACTCAGTGCCCCAGGGCTTGTCGCCGCGGGCGCTTGCCCGGTGACCGTAGCGACCGACCTCCTGAAGCCCGGCGGCTACGGCCGCCTCCGCCAGTACCTTGACTGCCTCGGACAGGCGATGGATGAGGCCGGTGCAGGGTCCCTCGACGCCTTCGCCGCCAACCCCGCGGCGGCCCTCCAGCGCGCGGCGGACGATGCTCTCACCCATCCTCGGTACCGCAGGGAGTACGCGGCCCCCGAACTGCCCAAGCTCGCCGACCCGCTTCCGGAGTTCGACTGCATCGCTGCACCGTGCGTCGCGACGTGCCCCGCATGCCAGGACGTGCCCGTCTACATTGCGCACCTCGCCGACGGCCATCCTGACTCGGCTCTCGCTGCCGTCTTGGCGCGCAATCCGCTCCCAGCGACGACCGGACACATCTGCACCGCGCGTTGCGAGACTCGCTGCACGCGCGCCGGCATCGACCGGGCCGTCCGCATACGCGACCTGAAGCGCTACGCGGCGGAGCGAGGGCGCGCGGCGCTGGCTCCGGCGCCCGCGACCGGGCGGCGCGTCGCGATTGCCGGAGCCGGCCCCTCAGGACTCGCCGCAGCGACCTTCCTCGCCCTCTCCGGCGTTCGCGTCACGGTCTTCGAGTCGCAGGCTCGCGCGGGGGGGATGCCGGCTCTCGCGCCGGCGTTCCGGATCCCCTCTACAGCGGTCGACGAGGACGTCGCCCGCGCGGTCGCCCTCGGCGCGGACGTCCGCCTGGGACAGGCGGCTCCGTCCGCCGAAGCTCTCCTCAAAAGAGGTTTCGACGCTGTCTACGTCGCATGCGGTCTCTCCGTCGACGCGCCGCTCGAGGGCGTTCCTGGCCTCGGCGCGTCGGGCGTCTTCGGCGCGCTGGCATTCCTGCGACAGGTGGCCCAGCAAACGCCGCCGGCTGTCGGATCCCGCATCCTCGTCGTCGGCGGGGGCAACACGGCAATCGATGCAGCACGGACGGCGCTCCGCCTCGCGAAGTCCGTCTCGGTCCTCTACCGCCGCACGCGCGCCGAGCTCCCCGCAGATGCGGATGAGGTGGACGATTTCCTCAGCGAAGGTGGCTCGCTCGTCGAACTCGTTTCGCCCGCCGAGGTTATGTCACGCTCCGGCCGGCTCGTCGGCGTCGACTGCGTGCGCAACCGTCTCGGCGAGCCAGGTCCGGACGGGCGCCGACGCCCGATTCCTGTGCCTGAAACACGGTTCCGAATCCCGGCGGAGACCCTCATCCTCGCGGTCGGTCAAACGCAGGCCTCTGGATCGGCCGGCGCACTCCTCGTGACCCGCGGGTCAGATGATCAGATCGTCACAGACCCTCTCACCGGCGCCACAACCATCCCTCATGTCTACGCCGGCGGGGACGTCGTCCGCGGACCGTCCACGATCATCGAGGCGGTGGCGGATGGGCGCCGCGCCGCGGAGGCGATCTGCTCGCATCTCGGCGTCCGCTTCAGCATGCCCGCTGTTCCGGGTGTGCTACGGCCCGCGGAAAGAGTCGCGTCGGCTCGGGTTGCCCGCGCTCGCCGACTCGAGCCCTGTGCTCCGCGGCGGCTCTCGATTCCGGAGCGCGGCGGTTTCGCCCTCGTCACCGCCACCCTCGACGACGACGCAGCCTCGGCCGAGGCCGCGCGGTGCCTGCAATGCCAACTCGCGTGCGACAAGTGCGTCGACGTATGCCCCAACCGAGCCAACCAGAGCTACACCGTCGATCCGATCGAGGTCCGCGTCCCCACTGTCGATCTCGCTTCCGGCGCCGCCGTCGAGGAAGACGTCGTGCGGCTCTCGCAGTCGCGACAGATCGTGCACATCGTCGATCTCTGCAATGAGTGTGGCAACTGCGCGACCTTCTGCGTGCACGACGGGCGACCGTTTGCCGACAAGCCCCGCCTGTTCTTGTCGCGCGCTCTCTTCGACGCTGCCGAAGGTTCGGCCCTCTGCTTCTCCGAAGATGTGCTCCTCGGCCGCGACGCCGACAGCACGTCGTGGAAACTCGAGCCGACCGACGAGGGCTTCCGGTACACCGACGCAGGGCTTGTTGTGCGCCTCCGACCGACGCTCGAGGTGGCGGAAGCCCGCCTCGCCGTCCGCGGCGTCGGGGTGCGGTCGACAGCGCGTGCTGTGCGGGCGGCCGCGCTCTTCTGCGGTCTTCATCGAAGCCCGGTCCGAGAACTCACACGGGACGTGAGAGGAGGAGCGTAGTGGGTACGGTTCGCGCTCTTCGTTGTGTCAGCTGCGGGACGGAGTTCGATCCCGATCGCATCGATTACACCTGCCCGGCGTGCGGCCCACGTCGCGGCACTCTGGAAGTCCTCTACGACGAGGACGTCCTGCGTCGGACGATCCGCCGCGGCAGCTTCGCGGAGACCGGACGCGCGTCGATGTGGCGCTACGAGTCCCTTCTACCCCTCCGAGACATGCGCTTCGTCCAGCCCCTACGGGTTGGATGGACGCCGCTCTACGCTTTTCCGGAGCTCGCGCGCCAACTGCGCCTCGGCGCTCTCTACGTCAAAGACGATGGCCAGAATCCGACCGCCTCGTACAAGGACCGCGCGAGCTCGCTCGTCGTGATCAAGGCACAGGAGAAGCGACGTGCGACCGTGACGTGCGCATCGACCGGCAACGCGGCTTCCTCGCTGGCTGGGTTCGCAGCAGCGGCCGGGGTGCCGGCCATCATCTTCGTTCCCGAGCGAGCGCCGGAGGCGAAAGTGGCGCAGCTCCTCGTGTATGGCGCAAAGGTGTTCTCGGTGCGCGGAACCTACGACGATGCCTACGACCTCGCCGCCGAGGCCGCCGAGAGGTTCGGCTGGTACAACCGCTCGGCCGCCATGAACCCCTACTTGGTGGAGGGAAAGAAGACGGGCGCATTCGAGATCGCCGAGCAACTCGCGTGGTCTCCGCCGGACGTTGTGTTCATCGGAGTCGGGGACGGCTCGGTGATCAGCGCACTGTGCAAGGGGTTCGACGAACTCTCCCGCCTCGGACTGATCGATCGCGCGCCTCGCGTGGTCGGAGTGCAGGCGGAGGGATCGGCGCCGATTGCCGCCGCCTTCTCGCGCTACCGGGGCGGGGTAGTCGAGTTCGACGACGTCGAGGCGAGCACCGTCGCGGACAGCATCTGCGTCGGGAAGCCGCGCGACGTCGTGAAAGCCGTGACCTACGTAGCCCGCAACGGCGGCACCTTCGTGACCGTGAACGACGAGGAAATCCTCGACGCCATCTTGTCGCTTGCCCGAGCCACGGGCGTGTTCGCCGAACCGGCAGGCGCGGCCTCGTATGCCGGGCTTCTTCGCTTGGCTCGCGCGGGTACACTCGAAGGCAAGTCCGCGGCCGTCATCGTGTCAGGCAACGGGCTGAAGGACGTCGCCTCCGCGCGCCGGCGCGTGGGGTCGCCCATCCAGGTTGATCCAACGATCAAGGAGATCGAGCGCCATCTATGAACATCCGCTTCCGCGTGAACGGCAAGGATGCGGCCGTCGAGTCCCCGGCAGATCGCCGACTGCTCGACGTTCTACGCGAGGATCTTCATCTCACAGGGACCAAGGAGGGATGCGGCGAGGGTGAGTGCGGCGCGTGCACGATCCTCGTCGACGGGCGCCCGGTGAACTCCTGCCTGGTTCTCGCTCCCCAGGTCGAGGGATGCGATGTCCTGACGATCGAAGGACTCGCTCAGGGAACGCGACTCCACCCGGTTCAGGAGGCGTTCGTGGAGACGGGTGCTGTCCAGTGCGGGTTCTGCACTCCAGGCTTCGTACTCTCGGCGTATGCACTGTTGCGCGACAACCCCTCTCCGACGGACGACGACATCTTGACGGCGCTGGAGGGCAACCTCTGCCGCTGCACGGGCTACGCCAAGATCGTGTCCGCCGTGCAGCGAGCGGCCGAACGCATGAGGGAGGCCGCATGAGCCT
>CAYUSW010000069.1:0-3921 GCA_964447445.1 uncultured Thermotogae bacterium | reverse complement strand
GCGGATCGTCGGGCTGGTTGTCCTCGCGCTTGCAGTGCTTGCCGGGGCATCGACGGACTACGCACCGCGCTCGACCTTCGTCTCCTTGGAGTCCACCGCGAATCTCGTCGCGTACCTCGACGCCGTCGCCCTCGAACTCCTGCGCCAGTCGCCGGAGGCGATCACGACCCGTGGCCTGGCAACAGAGCTCGGGGTCCGCAATGACGCACTGGACTCACTCGTTCTCGACGCCACGGGCGCCTCGTACGCGCCGCTCGAGCGCGCTCTCGAACGCATCGAGAGCACTGACCTGAGTCAGGAGGATCCGGAGCGCCGGAGGCAGGTCGAGGCCTTCGCGCGGTGGCTCGAGATCGCGCTCGACGGCCGCCCTTTCCAGCAGAGTATCTGCCTCGTGAGCACGTACATCACGAGCTATCCCCAGCGCCTGGCTTGGTTCATGACCCACATTCATCCGCTCCGCACGCCGGCGGACGCAGAGGACTACATCGCGCGTCTGGCACAGATCTCGACTCGGTTTGACGAGCTAACGACGCGCCTCGCGCAGAGCGAAGCGCACGGCGCCCTCGCGCCGAGGTTCCTCCTCGCGCGCGCCGCAGACGAGATCGAAGCGATCGGGCTCGGAGCAGCAGGACAGCCGAACCTCCTCGGCCACTTCGCCGCGGGACTGGGCAACATGCCGGACCTCGACGCCGGCGCCCGACAGGCCCTGACCGACCAGGTGGTCACGCTGATCGCGAACGTCGTCTCACCCGCGTACGTGAGCCTCGCAGCGCGGCTTCGCGAACTCGCAAGCCGTGCGCCAGACGACGTCGGCATCTGGCGCCTGGACGACGGAGCCGAGTACTACGCGTACCTTCTCCGCGCCTACACGACGACGGACATGACGGCCGACGAGATCTACGACCTCGGTCTGCGAGAGGTTGCCCGACTCCAGGGTGAGGTCCGCGCGGCGGCCGCCACTCTGGGGTACGACCCAGACCTGCCGCTTGTCGACCTCTTTGACCAGCTGCGCGTTCACTCCGGAGTCGTGTCCGGAGAGAGCGCCGTGCAGGCGTGCCGCAAGCAGCTCGTCGAGGTAGCAGACCTCGTACGCAGAGCGTTTGTTGACTGGCCCGACAGTCTGCCCGTCGTCGAAGCCGGCGGAGACATTGCCTACTTCGTCGAAGGCGCCCAGGACGGATCCCGCCCGGGAGCGTTCTACGTGCCTGTGGACCAGGCTCGGCCTGCCTATTCGCTCCGCACGCTCGTTTGCCACGAGACAATCCCCGGACACTCCCTGCAGATGGCAACCGCGCGAGTGAGCAACCTCCCGGCGTTTCTGGACGGCGTCGCCTTCTCCGCCTTCACCGAAGGCTGGGCAACCTACGCCGAGCGCCTGGTCTGGGAGCTCGGCGCGTACGAGGACGACCCGTACGGAAACCTCGGCCGCCTTCAGGAAGAGCTCTTCCGCGCAGCGCGACTCGTCGTCGATCCCGGGATCCACGTCAAGCATTGGACGTACGCGCAGGCGGTGAACTACGTGATGGAGATGACCGGACTGGTAGAGGACACCGTGCGCGACGAAGTGGAGCGGTACATCGTCGCGCCAGGCCAGGCAGTGGCGTACACGGTGGGCCTCTGCAGAATCCTCGAGCTGCGAGATCGGGCGTGCGCGGCGCTCGGCCCCGCTTTCGATCTCGCCCAATTCCACGACGTGATCCTCGCCTACGGGAGCGTCCCGCTTCCTGTGCTCGAGGAGATCGTTGACGAGTTCATCGCTACACAGCGGCGCGCTCCCTAGCGCTGCCCATCAAAGCCGGATCAATGGACATTGATCCGGTCGATTGTTGTTGATCTCCCCTACGCACCCTAGAGTGCTCCCATGCTCGCCTTCCTCGGAGTGCAGAGAAACCGGCGCACGATGATCGCGCTTGCCGGTCTCGCCGTGCTCGTCGCGGCAGCCGCTGGGGTTACCGTCCACTCTACACTCCAAAGCAGCGCACAGGAAGTGAAGAGTCGGGCCATGCTCTATGCCCTCGCCGTTGCGACGAACCTGGCGCCCGCATCGCTGTCACCAGATGGAGCCGGCATCGACCGCCTCGCACGCTACGCCGCCCTCTCGGGACTGCTCTACGTGCAAGTCGTATCGGGAGAGACAGTGCTCCTCAGCACCGCGGCGTCCGCAGAGGCAGAGCCCATCTTGGGCGACGTGGAAGGTTCTCAGACACCCCACCTGCGGCTCGAACGCGTCGCAGAACGTCTCGTCGTCGACATCGTTCTTCCCTACGGCCGGCATCGCACCGACGAGCGCGATGCGCCTCTCGTCCCCGCGGGGTACCTACGCCTCGGCATCGACGCCCAGGACTTCGCTCGGTCCGCAGTTGAGACGAAGTCCTTGGCCGCAGTCGCCGGCTTGCTCGCGTGGATCGCCGCGTGCGTTCTTACGGTGGCGGTACGCCGCGTCCGTCCGGCGGAGAGGACCGCAGATGAGAGTGCCCACCCTGCAGCTGCGTCTCGGACCCTGACTGCCGGCGGACTTGTCCTCCACATGGATGACGGCCGTTTCTGCGCCCTCGGACGGAGCCTGAAACTGACGCCGAAGCAACGTGACCTCGTCGCTCTCCTCATGAGCGAGCCGGGTCGCCCGTTCCGCGACGACGAGATCCTGCGGCGCGTGTGGGCCGATTCCCGCTATGCGAACTCACGCGACGTGAAGCAGTACGTCTACCTCATTCGTCGGCGGCTCACCACGGCCGGCCTCCCGGCGGACGCCATCCTCGCCAACGAGCCGGGACTCGGGTACCGCATCGTCCCGGACGCTGTCCCTGGGGCCGTTGATCCCGAAGTTGATCCCCCTTCGGTCGACGGACTGCCTCCCGAGGACGAAGGATGTCCGCAGACATGAGAAAGGAGAGCACCATGAATCTCAAACGGAAGCTCATTCTGGCGATCGCGGCACTCATCCTCGGAATTGGAGCCGCGGCGACCGCCCAGACTGCGTACACATTCGACTGGAATGGCCTGTCGTTCCGGAGCCACACTGTCCAGGCCGAGGTCGAAGATGCAGTGGATGGTTTCGGCATCATAAGGGATCTAGCGCAGATGGCCCTGTCGGCACCGAGCGCCTCGGCGCAGGACACGCACCTTGACTACATCGTCTATATCCTCGAGGGCGAAGGCGGTGCCGATGTCGCTGTGAGCGAACTGCCAAGAGATGCAGTGTACGCTTCAGACAGTTGGCGGGTCGACTACTATCCTCGCCACCGGTACTCGGATCTCTTCGTCCTAAGTGGGAGTTCGCCGGGTGTGTCGTCGACCTTTGAGAACCGACCTCAGGATGTGTCGCAGCCTGCGCGGCCGTTGCAGACAGTTCGCGTTGTGGAGGGTGGAGCCGTGGGGGCAGCAGCCAACGCTGAGTCGCACCTGCAGGACCTCGCACGGTTCCTTCAGGCCAATGCAGCGCCCCTCGTCGCCTACTATGCTGCGACTTACGGCGTGGATGGGGACTTGATCCTTGAGGTACGGTTTGCGGCCGTCGAGTCCATGAGGAGTGATGTCGAGACGCTCGCTCGCCGCGCTCTCGACGCCGCGCTCTCGGCGCGCCACGCGGCAGATTCCGAGACAAGGCGTGCTCGAATCCTTGAGCTCTATGCATACTCCGCCGCCATCGCCGGCCTGGTGGCCACCCCAGAGATGGCACACCCCTCGAGCTGGTCACTTCCTGGTGGTTTCCAGGATCTCGTATCGTTGGCCGGAGATCTTCTCCGCGCCGTCGGCCAGCTCGAGACGGACATGACGGACGCTCTCGCGACAACGGTCACGCCGTAGCCTCTGAGGAGGCTCACACGAAGTAGCGCAGTTTGAAACAGGACAGTCAAAGGCTCGTCAAAGGCCATTGACTGTCCTCTTTCTTGCGGGTTCGCCCGCAGTGCTCTAGAGTAC
>CAYUSW010000068.1:0-3398 GCA_964447445.1 uncultured Thermotogae bacterium | reverse complement strand
GTTTCGACCCCGGCAACCGCTGTGTCAGGATCGAGCGCAATCTGGGACACGCGAAGGTCGACGAGCAACTCCTGGCCGGCGAGCGAAACACCGACTCCCAAGAGCACGCCACCCAAAAGAAGCACCGCGATACGCCAACGGCCCGCCAACATCCCAGCCCCCTTGCTTCCTTTGTTCCGGTTCCTCCGCGCCTCGCCCTCCATGTGGCCTACTTGACGAACTGAGTGAGATCGAAGGCGTACAGCCGACCGTCTGACGCTGCAACGAGGACGGTCGGGGTCTTCCACACGAAGGACGGCTCCAACTCGTCTGCGTCCACAACGGGACTCAAGAGAGCTCCCGTCGGAGTTCCACCCTCCTCGGGTTCGAAGGCGAACGGCACGTCCACTCCCCAAACGTCTACCTCAGCGTGATTCTGCAGGTCATCCTTGAAGGCTAGCAGAATGGGACGGCGCGTCGTCCCCGAGTAACGGACCTCGGCCGCGGCGAAGATGACGACCGCATCGGTCCCATCCCTGTTCGGAAGGAACGCGGGGGCACCCAGGATCTTCAGGGGGCGGAGGCTGCGGAACAACGCTGTGCTGTCCAACTCGTCCGGGGTCGCGAACCTCTGGCTGCCCGAACCGGCGTACTCGACTCTCACAACCTCGCCGATGTCTCCGCCCACGAAGAGGACGCCGTCCTTGTCGCCAGCCTTGCTGGCGATGGTCAATCCGCTGACCGCCCGTACGGCTGTCACCCGGTCGAGCGACGTCCGCGTGCCCGATGTCACGGTGGCGCCCATGGCGTAGACGTCCCCCGACTCGCCGCCGAAGAAGAGCACCTGGGAATCCCCGCCGAGGACCAGGTCGGTCGTGATGCGGTCCTGAGCATCGAACGTCGACTCCGTCCGGTTGGCGAGGATTCCATGCAGTACCTGGTCGGTGGCAAACCACAGCGCTCCGGTGGTGTCAATGTAGACGGGCGCAGATGTCACGGCGCCGTACTGCGTCGCCTCTCTCGACGTGGCTCCTGTCGCCGCGTCGAGCACGAACGCCCCGTTCTCCGAACCGACGATGACTTTCGCTACGGTCTCCGTGGCATCGATGGACAGGACGAGGCGCGTGACTCCTTCCACGAGATCGTCTCTTACGCTCGACCATTGCGTAGCGAGGAACTCCCCCTGGTCCTTGGCCTTCTCGACACCCTGAAGTGCGTGCACCTTGCCGTCGCTCGTGGCGACAAAGACGCTCCAGAGCTTCGCAGACTCCTTGTACGCGGCGGCTGTTGCGGCAATCGTCTTGCCTGCAGGTGCGGACCAGGTTCCGATCTCCTCCCCCGTGCGCACCTTGAGGACGTGAAGCGCGTCCCCGTCCTTTCCCCGCGTCGCGTGGAACACATAGCCGCCGGCAACGACGGGTGCGACGGGGACAGACGTGAAGCTAGAACACCCTTCCGTGCAACAGGACGTCCGAGCGGGGAAGGTCCACAGGTCGACGGTCGAGTAGAACTGCGACAGCTCGAACTGGTCGGGCAGGAAGACATTCTGAGGCGCTCCCCCGCCGACCGGATGGATCGTGATGCGAATCTGGACCGGATTTGCGTATCCAAGGACGTTGCCGTCCTCTCCCGGCTCCTTCCTCGTGGGCTGAGTCTGGCCTTGCGGCGCGAACTTCGTGCCCAGAGCGTCGTACTTCAGCGTAATGATGATCTGGCCCTCGCTGCCTGGACTCCCGAGTGAGCCCTTCGTCGTCAAGGGGACGGGATTCCCCGACGCGTCCTCCACAAGGGGCTTGAACTCGTCGGCCGGCGCCGTGAGGCCTTGGCGGTAGTAGCCGTAGACCAAGAGATCGCTCACGGACATGGTTTCGGTTCCCATGTTGTAGAGCGTGAGTGTCACACTCTCCTCAAGCTTTCCTCCCACCTGGAACGGCCCCATCCGACACACGGGGAACTGGCTGCCCGGTCCTCGCAGGATCTGCTTGCCCTCACGCAAGAGAACAAGCGAGTACTTGTCCGCCGCTTCGGCGCCTGTCCCAGCGCACGCCCCGCGCGGAGTGACGTTGTCACACTGATTGCCGTCCTGTAGCGTGTTCTGCGGGTCTGCCTCGGCGGAGAAGGCGTAGATGCCGGGAGACATCGCGGCAGTATCGAACAAGATGACCGGTCGCTTGCTTTCCCCGGGCTCGAGTCGAGATACAACCTGCGTTCCCAGGAGCCCGTGCTCCCCGGAGATCGTTTCGGTGAAGAAGAAACGGACCTCGAACTCCCCGACGGCCGTCGTGGCGGTGTTCGTCACCAGAGCGCTGACGCGAATCGTGTCTCCGATGATGCCTTTGTCGAGACCGAGCCTCGTTCGGTCGACCTGGGAAGTCCCCGCAACGAGGCCCACCTGAAGAGAGTCGACGGCGATCGCGGCGCCAAACACCGCGGCCCCGGCCGACATCAAGATCGAAACGAGCAAGACGACGACGCCCGCTTTGCGGGCGCGTCGGGCGATCTTCTGCAACACGGACGCCTCGAGCATGCAGCCTCCTTGCCTCTCCCAGGCGCCGTCTCGCGGCGCTCTCCCCCCTCCGAGTCGGAGAACCTGCCCCCAGCTTGTTAGATCGCGAGCTGGAGGAAGATCCCCACCTCCGTGCCAAACACGCCAATGCCTTCCGGAATCACTGCCAAGCCCGCGCGGACTCGATCGGCCTTCACGGCGTTGACGCCCGCTGCTCGCTCGAAGTCGAGCGCCACGACGCGATACGTCGATGCTGGCAGAGTCAGCCCGCGAGCGAGCAAGAACTCGCGCGGATTGCGCAGAAACACAGCGCGCTCCGGCGAGTCCGCCGGCAGACGATCGAGCTCTTTCATGACCTCGCGCAGAGTCTCGAGAGCTTCGCCGGACAGACGCGCGATGAGCGCAAGCACCTGCTCCACCTGCTGCGTGGGCGAGCCGACGATCGACCGCATCGTTCCGGGAGCCTCGCCGGCGACGGGCTCAGACGCCTCCTGAACGAAGATGCCCACATTGCGGTAGAAGATGCCGAGTCCTTTGGGCTCGAACACGAGTCCCTCGAGAGGCTCTGCAACACCGAACCAAGGCGTCTCGGCAGTCTCGGGAGCGACCGAGAAGTCAATCGCCGTCACCTGGAAAGCGCTTGGCGCCAGGTCGATCGGCGCGGTCTGCGTCTGCGCGGCAAGGAACTCCCGCGGCGCCTCCATCAGCAGAGGGTGAAGCTCGGGGTTGAGGCCCAGAGCCACTGCGAGTTGGACGAGCGCCGGCAGGTCGTCTTCCGGAAGCAAGGCCACCGTGCGAACGACCCTCTCCGCGACCCGTTCCTCCTGTGCAACGGCCGTGAGCGCCGGCACGGCGACCAGGGCGAGGAGAAGAGCAACAACCCACGGGAACCGCAGGAGCTCGAGGCCGACCT
>CAYUSW010000067.1:0-3702 GCA_964447445.1 uncultured Thermotogae bacterium | reverse complement strand
GAGAACCTCGAACACCCTCTTCCCACCGGCGATTCCTCTCTGAATCGACGTGATGGATTGACCGAGCGATTGGAAGAACCATGACGCGTTCCCCTGCACGCGAACGACGGCCCAGACAGCGCCTACGAGGATCTCGCCGTTGCGGAAGAACAGCAGAGCCAGCGTGAGAAGCCCGAGCGATTGCGCCCAACCGACGAAGCTCTGGGCCGCATCGAACGCCGCCTGAGCCCTGGCGTGCTGGATCTTGCGCGTTGCCACATCCGACGAGGCTCGGGCATAGGCCTCGTGGATGCAATCTTCGCGTCCAAGCACCCTCGTGACAGACAGGCCGGCAAGTAGGTCCGACAGGCGTTCGGTCATCGCCCCCAGCGAAGCCTGGAGGGCCTCGCTGCGCCTCCTCATGATGCGCGACGCTGGAATGCTGAGGGCAAGAAGGACAAGACCCAACGCGACGCCCGCCAGGCCGAGCTTCCAGGAGAGCACGAACAGGATGCCGAATCCGATGACCCCCAGAAAGAGCGCGGTGGAGAAGTCGAACAGCACGCTCAGCATCCCGAATGCCGCATCGAGATCGTTCGTGCATCGAGTGATGAAGTCTCCGCTGTGCGTTCCTTCCACACGACTCAAGGGGACGCCGACCGCCCTGGCGAACAGCGCCTCGCGCACAGCCGTCTTCGCGCGGTAGAAGCTGAGGGCGTACCCGTATCGAGCGAGAGAGCAGACTGGAATTCCGAGGAAGAACGTAGCCAACGCAAGGACCGTCCCGCGGACAAGGAGGCCGTGCTCGCCGGCCGTTGCCGCGTTCATGACGTCCTGAAATACGAGCGCCATCACGAGGTTGAAGCAGAACGCGATGGTCGCTCCCCAGACGAGGATGCCCGCCATGTAGACAGGGAAGAGCCGGCCGGTGAGTGACAGCACGCGAAGGAAGAGGTGGTTCTGAAGCCGCTTCATGTCTGGCCTCCTTCCAGGAGCGTGCCGCTCGCCTGCTGTTCGTAGAGCCGACGGTAGAGCGTGTCCGCCTCCACGAGACTTGCGTGCGTCCCTCTCTCGAAGACCCGCCCTTCGGCGAGCACGAGGATTTCGTCGGCGTCGCGCAGTGTCGAGAGCCGGTGTGAGATCACGAGCGTCGTCCTCCCCTGACTTAGCCGACGAATCGCATCGAGCACGCGCGCTTCGGACTCGGTATCGAGCGACGCTGTGGGTTCGTCGAGCAGCAGGATCGGAGCGTCCTTGAGGAAGGCGCGCGCGAGTCCGATGCGCTGTCTTTCGCCGCCAGAGAGACGATTGCCCAGCTCCCCGGCCGCCGTGTCATAGCCATCGGGGAGCGCCGTGATGAAGTCGTGCGCGTCGGCCGCTTTGGCAGCTGCCACGACGTCGTCGCGCGACACATCGAGCTTGGCCATTGCGATGTTGTCGGCGATGGAGATTGGGAAGAGGTGGGTGTCCTGCGCCACGAGCGACACCCGTGACCGAAGCGACGCCAGGTTCGCCTGAGCGATCGGTTGCCCGAGGACGCGGATCTCTCCTTCGCTCGGCTCATAGAGCCCGCACACGAGTCGAAGAGCCGTGCTCTTGCCGCACCCGCTCCCGCCGACCAGCGCGACCGTCTGGCCGACGGGAACGTGAAAGCTCAGGTTGGAGAGCACATGGTGTCCGTTGTCGTAGGAGAAGCCGACCTGATCGAAGACGACGGCACCGTCGCCCGAGACCAGCGGAACCGGGTGTCCTTCCTGCCGCTCGGGAGGAGCATCGAAGACCTCGTAGCACCGAGCGAGGGCCGGACTGGTCTCACGGAGTTCGCGGATCCAGGCGAGAAATGCCTCCAGCGGCAGGAAGACGAACCAAATCAAGAGGTCGAACGCGAGCAGAGTCCCGAGCGAGATCTCCCCACGAAACGCAAGGTAGCCGCCATAGAGGGGCACGATAAGCTGAGGGATGTAGCGAAGCATGAGGAAAGGAATCCAGGCCAGGATGCCCTTCTTCTGGTTCGCCATCCCGTGTCGCTCCAGGGTCTTGACCAGAGCGTGATAGCGCTCCCGAAGGAGGTGTTGCAGGTTGAACGCGCGGACGACCGGCGCACCGCGTATTCCATCCTGCGTCGCTGCGGTCGCCGCCGCCAGCGATTCCATCATCTTGGTGGAGTGCTGCTGCATCGGGCGCACGACCCGGTCAAAGATGAAGACCGAGATCGGCATCATCGCGCAGGTCACCAGCGTCAGCCTAGGGCTGAGGAACAGCATGAACGTGAGTCCTCCGACAAGCTGGAGCGGCTGGTGAAGGTAGTCAGGGGCGCGCCGAAACAAGGTCCCGCAGGACTCGAGGTCGTTGTTCAGCCGCGACACCAGATCGCCAGAGTGGTAGCGCTCGAGTGTCTTCATCGGTAGGGTTTGAACGTGAGCCGCAAGCCGGTTTCGCAGATCCCGTAGCGAAAGAGACGCCAGCTTCTCCATCGTCACGGCCTTGACGTACCCCGCGCCGGCGTCAAGCAGAGCCGCGCCTAGCGAGACACAGACCAAGAAGACGAGAGTCCCAAGTTCGCCTGCGATGGCCGAGTCCACGATTCTGCGCGTGAAGTAGGGTCCGGCAAAGCCAAGCGCGGCCACAGCCAGGGTCGCGATCGTCGCAGACATCAGCGCAGCCCGATGGGAGCCCAAGGTCCGCAACACTCTTCTGAGGAGATCCCATTCGATTCGCTGCGTCTTCTCTTGTCTCGACATGGCGCTGCGCGGAGGGGACATCCCTTTGTCCTCTACGCTTCTCCCATCTGTGTCCCTAGCCTCCCGCTCGGTTCAACAGGGCGACCGAGAGGAGCGAGTGAGTGATGACAGCACAATGTGATGTTACGACGCTGACCGACCCGTGTCAACCGGCGAGCGAGAGGGCTGCCCAGCAGTAGTCGCGTCTGCCATCTCTCTCTATCCTTCGTCTTCAAGGAGGAGCCATGAAGCGAGTCGCAGCCGTCTTGCTGGGCACTACGTTGTGGATCCTGGTCGGATGGGGTGGATGCGGAGCCCCGGAACTGGTGCACCAATCCTTCGACCCACTCGTGATCCCGTCGACGGACACGGGAACCATCCTCTATGAGCTGAAGCTGACGACTTCAGCTACGCGAGTCGTCCTTGCCCTCAACACGCCAAACGGCTCAACGGACACCCGCGCGGTCCGCGATGACGGGACAGGCGGCGATCGCGTGCGCGGAGACCACGTGTACAGCCTGAGCCTCGCGGCTTCGGACATCGTCCCGCTGCTGCGACCTGACGACGTCTTCCGCGCCGAGGTGGGCTACGTCGAGGTCTACGACGGGACGGCCCTCGCAGCTCGCGGGAACGTGTTTGCCGACGTCTTGACCGACGAGATCCCAATTCTCCCGGTGACCTCGCTCGCCGGCGACGCCCGGCGCACTGACTACGTCGTGAATCTCGTCGCGCCCGACTTCATGCAGCCTGATGGGGTCGACTTCGAGTCTCTTCTGCGCCGGTTCTACCAGCTGTTCCCCGACGAGTTCGACTTCGTAAACGTCATCGCCTTTCCCTACCACTTCCAGAACCGCTTCCACTACGGGGTGAAGAACGAGGCGCGTGGGATCGGCGTCGAGCCATACGACGCGTCGGCGCAGTACGGCAGCGCGGGGAGGCTTCTCGGAATCACGATGTTTCCCAACGCGAACCTCTTCGATCCGGCCGAGACGGCGTTTCAGCA
>CAYUSW010000066.1:0-18793 GCA_964447445.1 uncultured Thermotogae bacterium | reverse complement strand
CGCGATGAGGACAAGCACAGCCGCGCGCACGACGGGTGCTCGGAGTCGCAGGAGGAGGATCACGGCCGGGAAGAGCACGTAGGTGAGAAGGCCCGCAACATACTCCTTGTTGCCGAGCGTCGAGATGACCTGCTCCAATCCCGTGCCCTCGCCAGGTCCGCGCGCGACTCCCGCGTACTGGAGGACGCCGTAGAGCGACACCACGGACACCGAGACGAGGAACGAGCCGAGGAGAAGCGTGACGTCGCGCTTCTCTCTCGCCGCGTTGGAGATGAGGACGAGGAGAAAGAAGAAGTACACGAGGAGAACAAGGCTCTGCACGACGAAGCGCCCGTTGGTCGCTCCGAGGAGCGAGAAGAGGGACGCGGCAACCAACGCGAGGAAGGGCCACGTGATCCACGGGATCCGCACAGCCCACGTTCCCCGGCGCCAGCCTTCGATGCCCCACAAGACGGCGAGAATCGAGATGAGGACGATGGCGAGGATCGTCTTCGTGTATCCGTACTCCGAGGCGTTCGGCAGGATGAAGAGCGGCAGCGCGAAGACGGTGAATGCGAGGCCGTACACCAGGAGCCGGCTGCTGCGCTGGGGCGTTGAACTCTCGGTCTTGTTCGCAGTCTTCACCCTCGGCATGGCCCCGATTATAGGAGACCGTCGTGGGATTGAGCAACGCCGAGGCGGGCGTCGGCGCGGCTGCGGAGGACGTCGACGACGCGAAGGAGCGCCCGCCACGCAACCGGATGACCGATCATGTGCCCGACCATGTAGCGCAGGTGGTCGAGGTCGAGGCGGTCGGCGGCCAGCGCCAGGACGTCGCGGTCGGCGAGAATCGCGAGAATCCTGTCCCATTGGTCGTCACGGAGAGACTCGCGAATCGACCGCGCTGCGATCCCAAAGCGTGTCTCAGCACCGATGAGGCGCAGACAGGTAGCCTCATAGCGGCGCAGCGCGAGCGAGTCGCCTGCCGCGGCGCGTGCCGCCGCACGGCCCGCCGCGCGGGCGCACAAGCCGCCGAAGTAGAGGCCGCCGCCCGACAAGGGCTTCACGTGAGCCGCCGCGTCGCCGACGAGAAGCACGTGGTCTGCGACGATCGGGCCGGCGGGAGGAAACGGGATCACATCCTCCAGCCGGGAGACGACGCGATGGCCTGCAAAGCGCTCTGCCAGGAGCGTCTGAAGGTACGGAGCGGGATCCAGGCCGGGACTAGCCGCGAGGCCCACGCGGAGACGATCTTCTTGCGCTGGAATGGCCCACGCGAAGAAGCCGGGCGCGACACGCTCTCCCACGAACACGTGGATCTCGTCCGAGGCCCCTGCCGGAAGCGCGACCTCGGCCTGCGCCGCGCGCAACCCCCGCGGGGCCGCCGGCAGGCCGACCCACGCGGCGACCTGGCTCTCGGGGCCGTCGGCGCCGACGAGCACGCCACAACGTACAGCGTCTTCCCCGTCCGACGAATCGATGCGGAGGACACGGTCGCGCCAACCCGTGGCCTTTGCTCCGAGACGCACGTCGACGCCGCTCTCCACAGCGCGCGCGAGAAGCTCCCGCTCGAGCACCGAGCGGTCGATGACGAGCGCCCGATCGGACGTCGCCTCCACCGAGAGCGTGCCGCCCCCAGGCGCGTGAAACGTCGCGCGGCGGAGGCGGCGGAGGACGCAATCGTCCGATGCTCCCAAGACAAGCAGCGTCCGCGGGCTGACGAGCCCGGCGCACGCGGATGGCCCGTCGATGCAAGGCCGCTGCTCGAGCAACAGGACCGATGCACCGCCGGCGGCAGCCGCGCGCGCGGCCACTGCGCCGGCCGGGCCTCCTCCGACGACCACCACGTCAAATTGCTGCATGGAGCTCAGCGTTCCTCGGCCTTCGGCTCCCGGGTCATGATCTCGTCGACGAGCGCCGGCGCGTCCGCGCTTCCCTCCAACAGGCGATCGACAGCTTCCGTGATGGGCATGTCGATTCCGCGCCGCCGCGCGAGGTCGCGCACGATGCGCGTCGCGAAGACTCCTTCCGCCACCATCACCATGTCGGCGAGGATCGCCTCGAGAGACTCGCCGCGGCCGAGCCGTACTCCGACGGCGCGGTTCCGGCTGTGCAGGCTCGTGCAGGTGGCCACGAGATCCCCGAGTCCCGATAGGCCGAAGAAGGTGGACTCGCTGACACCCAACGCCCGGGCGAAGCGCACCATCTCGGCGAGGCCGCGAGTGATCAGCGCTCCGCGGGTGTTGTCGCCGTAGCCGAGACCGTCCGAAATGCCCGTGGCGATCGCGATGATGTTCTTCACCGCCGCGCAGAGCTCCACGCCGCGGATGTCGCTCGACAAGTAGACGCGGAAGCGGCTCGTCCCGATCTCGCGCTGGAGTTTGCGACCGAGATCCTGATCTTCGCCGGCAAGCACGACGGCCGTCGGCATGTCGCGTCCCACCTCTTCGGCGTGGCATGGACCCGAGAGAGCGAACACGGTGGCGTCTGGAATGCGGACCCGAATGACCTCGGACATGGTCCGGGCGGACGCGCGATCGAGCCCCTTGGCGAGGCTGACGAGAACGGGGCGAGGTCCAAGAAGGGGGCCGAGCTGCTCGCAGGTGTCTTGCATGGCGAACGACGGGACGGCGAGGAAAGTCGCGTCGCTGCCCGCAGCCGCCTCCAGGTCGTGGGTCACTGTAAGCCCTCGCTCGGGAAGGAGTACGCCCGGGAGGTATTTCGTGTTCTCCCGTGTCCGAGTAACAGCTTCAGCCTGCGCAGGATCGCGTGCCCAGAGCGTGGTCCCGTGACCGGCGTTCGCTAGGAGCCGCGAGAAGGCAGTTCCCCACCCGCCGGCGCCGAGGACGGCGAACTTCATGGCGTGACAGCGACCTCGAGGTCGATCGGCATGAGCATGCCGGCGTGCTCTTGAATCCACTGCACGGCGGTGGCAATCGGATCTCCGCCGTCCTCGACCACGATGTCGGGCGCGAGTCCGACGTCGTTCACCACGTGTCCCGCCGGTGTGAAGTACTCGCCGGCCGTGATCTTGAGCGCCGAGCCACCTGGGAAGTTGATGACCTGCTGGAAGACCCCCTTGCCGAACGAGGTCTGGCCGATGAGGACCCCCATGTTGTTGTCGCGAATTGCGCCGGCCAGGATCTCCGCCGAGCTCGCGCTGCCGCCGTTGATCAACACAGCCAGAGGAACGTTGGTCACGTTGTTGCCCTGCGACCAATAGAGTCGCTCTCCCGAATTGCGATCGTTCGTTCGCAGCACGATGCCTTCGTCGACGAAGCGACTCGCCGAGCACGTAGCGGCGGGCATCGAGCCTCCTGGGTTGTAGCGGAGGTCGAGGATGAGGCCGGTCATCCCCTCGAGTCGATTGAACGACTGCAGCGCCTCATCCAGCATAGAAACGGTCTGCGACTTCCAGCACGGTCCGTTCTCAGGATCCGGAACCTCGAAGCGAAGGATGCGGATGTAACCGATCGTTCCGTCAGCGAGCATCTCGCTCGACACGGGGTCGATGGTGATCGTCGCGCGCACAATCGGGAGGTCGACGATGGTCCCGTCGGCGCGGCGAATCGTTAGGACTACCGTGGTTCCCGTTTCGCCGCGGATCCGCACGCCGGCTTGCGTCAGCGTGAATCCATCCGTGCTGTCGCCGTCGATGGCGAGAATCCGGTCTCCGGGGGCGATTCCGGCGGCCTGCGCCGGCGTGCCGACGAGCGGGGTGACCACCGTCAGCACGTCATCCTCGATCGAGATTTCGATTCCAACTCCGCTGAACTCCCCGTTGAGACTCTCGTCGAACTGCTGCAGGTCGTCCGGGTCGAGGAACTCGCTGTAGGGATCGTCGAGCTGCTCGACGACGCCCTTCATGGCGCCGTACAGCGCCTTCTGATCGTCGATCAGCTCAGGCTTGTAGAAGTAGCTCTGCACGTATTGGTAGATCTGGTACACCGGATCGAACAGATCGGCGGGCGTCTGCTGCTGCGAGCCGCCCATGGTCACCGTGCACACGAAGAGAAGAGTCGGCAAGAGGATCGCCAGGGTCCTCCGTACGATGGTCCGCATCATGTCTCACCCCGCTTCGCGCCGATTGTACCCTCCCCGGCTTGTGCTCGGTACAAGCCCGGGAGCTCTGGTCGCGTGACATGCACCCGGAGTTCCTTCCGCTTCCCGATGACCCCAGCGGCGCGGGGGCGGCGTGCGGCGCTACGCGCCGGTTTCTCTCATGTAGGATCGCTGGGCCTCTGTCCACGTGTCGATGTCGGTTCCGATGGAGGCGAGGTAGCGGCGAGCCACCTCCTGATCGACCTCATCCGGCACGGCGTAGACCCCGGGAGAGAGAGCGGGGTGCGCCGCAATGTGCCGCAGCGTGAGAGCCTGGAGCGCGAAGGAGATGTCCATGATCTCCACCGGGTGCCCGTCGCCAAGCACAAGGTTGACCAACCGGCCCTCGCCGAGGATGTAGATCCGGCGGCCGTTGTGGAGAACATGCTCGGCGACTCCGTCGCGAGCGATCCGCGATGTGCGCGTCATCCGGCGCACGTCGCCGAGGTTGATCTCGACGTTGAAGTGCCCGGCGTTGGCGAGAAGGACGCCGTCCTTGGCCTCCGCAAGATCCTCCGCCGTCACCACGTCGACGCACCCCGTGGCCGTGACGACGAAGTCGGCCTTACGAATCGCCTCGCGCAGCGGGGCGACGTCGAACCCGTCCATGACCGCTTCGCCGGCTCTCACCGGATCGACCTCCGTGACGGTGACGCGTCCGCCGAGGCCGCGAGCCCGCAAGGCGATGCCTCGCCCACACCAGCCGTAGCCGGCGACAACCACGTTCTTCCCCGCGACGAGAAGATTGGTCGAGCGGAGAAGGGCATCCCAGACCGATTGCCCGGTTCCGTGGCGATTGTCGAACAGGTGCTTCATCTGCGCGTCGTTGACCGCGAACATCGGGAACGCTAGCTTGCCGCGGCTCGCGCGTCGGCGCAGGCGCATCACGCCCGTGGTGGTCTCCTCGCAGCCTCCCAGGATTCCGGCCACGCCGTCCTCGTGGAGGATTTCCACTAGGTCGCCGCCGTCGTCAAGCACGAGATCCGGACGCACGTCCAAGGCTTGGCGGAGATGCGCCGTGTACTCCTGAGAAGACACACCTCTCCGCGCATGGACCGAGATGCCTTCCTCCTCGGAAAGGGCGGACGCCACGTCATCCTGCGTCGAGAGCGGGTTGCTGCCGGTCACCGCGACGCGCCCTCCCCCGTCACGGAGAAGCATCGCCAGGCATGCTGTCTTCGCCTCGAGGTGGATACTCATGGCGATCCGGCGGTTGCGAAACGGCTGCTCGACCGCGAACTCGCGCCGCAGCGCTCCGAGAAGCGGCATGTGGCCCGCCGCCCATTCGATCTTGTCATGTCCCCGACGGAGTTCCATCGTGTGCCTCCTTCCGCATGCTGATGTAGATGCCCGCGAGAATGACTCCCGCTCCCAGAGCTGCAAGCCACGTCGGCGTCTCGCCGAAGACAAGGTACGCGAGGACTGCCGCGCCGACCGGCTCGCCCAGGATGAGCACCGACACTCTGGCCGCCGGGAGATGCCCCAGAGCCCAGTTGAACGTACTGTGCCCGATGAGCTGCGGCCCGACCGCAAGGAGGACGAGCCAGAGGTACGTCGGCGCGGCAAAGCCAGCGAGGGGAACGCGGAAGACGAGGCATGCCGCGAGGGTGAGAAGAGCGGCAGTGCCGTACGTGATTGCCGTGTAGTCGAGGAGCGACATGTGCGGACGAAGCCGGCGTCCGAGGAGGAAGTAGACGGCGGCGAAGAGCCCGCCGCCGAGAGCGAGGAGATCGCCCGTCCACGCGCCGAGGCCGAAGTCGCCCCAGCCAATGAGGATTCCGCCGACGAGCGTCATGGCGATGCCGAGCGCGAGGGAGCGGCCGACCCGCTCGCCGAGGAACAGCGCGCCGCCGATGCCGACGAAGATCGGGTGCGTGCTCGCCAGCAGGACGGAGCTTGCCACGGACGTCAGCCCGACCGACGTGATCCAGAGGAAGAAGTGCAGGGCGAGCGCGGCGCCGCTCAAGACGCCCAAGAGGAGATCCCGGCGATCGAGACTGCGATGTGTGCCTCGCAACAGGGCCATCGGTACAAGGACGGCGGATGCGAGAAGAAGCCGCCACGCCGCGACGGCGAGCGGCGTCGCTCCCGCGGAGAGTCGAACGAGGACGGCGCCCGATGACACCGCAACGACTCCGAAGGCGATCCGCGCGTAGAAGAAGGAGCGGCTGGTCATGCCTCATCCGCGGCCCTAGTGGGCCGCAGCGATCGCCTTTCGGATCGCGGGCAGAGCTTGACGTGCCGCGGCCGCTCCGGCGTCGATCCCGCAGCCCACATGGCTGTAGGTGGGCGGGTCGGCGGAGAAGTCGGGTCTCACCCTGACGTCGGGTGGAGACGTGGCGAGAGCCAGGTCGCAGAGCCGTCTCTGAAATACGGTCGACATCTGGAACAGGACCGAGAAGACGCTCGGGTGGTACTTCCTCACGCAGCTGGCATCGGGGCGAGGGCTCTTGGCCACTCCGAGTTCTCTCTCTTGGGTGCCGAAGTACGGGATTCCGGCCATCCGAACGTCGGCCGGGTCGACGAGGACGTCGACGGCGATGACGACGTCGGCGCCCATCTCGCGGACGGCGGCAAGCGGCAGCGGGTCCGAGACGCCGCCGTCAATGAGCAGGTGATCGTCGAGCCAGACAGGCGTGAACAGACCGGGCACCGAGAGGCTGGCTCGCACGGCATCGACGAGACTGCCCGCGCGGATCGCGTAGGGCGATCCGGTCTCGAGGTCCGTTGCGACGGCCGCGAAAGGCCGGTCGAGGTCCTCGATGCGGCGATCGCCCAGCATGTGGCGAAGAGTGCGCACGATCTCGCCGCCCGACGTCCAGCCCGACCAGGGGACAGTCGGAAGGAGTGTCCTCACGGTCCGAAGGAACGACGCGGAGCACCAGACGGCCTCGAGGCGATCGAGGCCGATCCCCGCCGCATAGGTCGCGCCCACGAAGGCGCCCATGCTCGTCCCCGCGATGACGTCGGGCACCATGCCGTTCTCCTCGAGAACGCGCAGCACGCCGATGTGCGCCGCCCCGCGGGCTCCGCCGCTCGACAGAGCAAGTCCGATCGTCGGTTCCGCCATGTCGCCTCCCCGGTGTCATCCTAGCCTTGACGGGAGTTGGAGACAATGCCCGCGAGGGCGACCAAAGCAGACGCGGAGAGCGCGCGTGAGCTCTCCGCGTTCGGCAGTCCTACTCGGTGATCGCTCCGACCGGGCACTGGTCGACAGCGTCCTGAACGCAATCGTCATCGTAATCGGCGCCCTTGATGACGTGAGCCTTTCCGTCCGACTTCATCTCGAACACGTCCGAACACACCTGGGTGCAAAGACCGCAGCCTACGCACATGTCCTGATCGACGACGGGCTTGGACATCGACTCCTCCTTCCTACCGCGATGGGTGGCGGAAGGATAGCACAGGCATGGGGGACCGCCAACCGCGCCGACCGGTTTTGAGCGCTCCAACCGATCGGCTATAGTCAGGGCCATTCGAGAGCCAAGGAGGGGGATCCGAATGGTGAATCGAGTTGGTCTAGCTGTCGGCATCATCTGCCTCGCGATCGCTCCCCTCGCGTCGGCCGACGCAGCGCTTGACGCCGCGCTGGCGCTCATCCCCGATGACGGAGACGTCGCGGTCTACTACGACGCTGCCGGGAGAGCCGCGCTCGAGGCGGCGATCGGTTCGCTGGAGGATGCGGTCGGCGTCACCGCGTCGTTCGACTCCACGAACGAAGACGCGTACACGGCGCTCGACATCCCCGTCGAGCAGAAGAACCTAGTGAACAAGCTGTCGCAGGCGTACTACACCCTCTGCGACGTCTTCCTGTACTACGAAGACAGCGCAGTGAGGAAAGCCATGTTCGAGCGGGGGCGGCTCTGGGGACTCAAGAGCCTGCGGATGAATCCGGACTTCGCGCAGATCGAGCGATCCTCCGGCACGTTCGTTGACGCAATCCGGCAGGAGACAGATGTCGCAGCGCTCTACTGGACGTACGGGAACTGGGCAAGGAAAGACGAGTTCGACGTCGTCGGCGCGGTCTTCCGCAACGACCCGCCGAAGCTCGAGGCGTTGATCGAGCGGGCGCTCGAGATCCAGCCGTCCTACATCAACTACGGAGCCTACCGCTCGATTGCCGCGTTCTGGGGCAGTCTACCGCCCATGCCTTTCGGGACCTATCGCCAGGACCTGCCGCGTGCGCTGTCGTACCTCTGCCCCGTGCTCCACGAGCCCACGTACTGCGTGGAGTGCGCGGAGTGCCCGTGGGATCCCGATTGCGACCTCTACTTCGAGAATCGTCTCATCTTCGCCCAGTACTACCTGATGGAGAAGAGCGAATGGGCCGCGGCAGCGCGCGTGCTCCAGAGCATCCTCGCCGAGCCGGTCGGGGAGCTCCACGCGCTCTACAATGCGTTCGACCAAGTGCTGGCCCGCGAACTCCTCGCGGACGTCGAGAAGCATCTCTAGCCCGCCGACCCGAGGCGGCCGTTGGAACGATGAGGAAAGCGGACTAGGAGGTCCAAGATGTTGAAGAAGGTCGTCGGGATTCTGCTTCTTAGCGTGTGTGCCCTCGGCGCGAGCGGGCTCGCGATGACGCTCGACCAGGCGCTCGCTCTCTTCCAGAATGACAACATCGCCGTCGCGTTCACCGACGCGGGGCGGGAGCAGCTCGTCGAGGTCGTGAACACCCTCCGCGCCGCGCTTGGCGTGACCGACGCGCTCAATGAGGAAGTGGAGGGCAACGTAGGCAAACCACAAGATGGCGGAGTGATGGGGTTCGCCGTCGACTCGAGCCTGAAGGACGTCGTCACCAAGCTATCCCAGGCCTACTACACGCTGGCGAACGTCTTCTACCTCCCGGAGACGAACGAGGCAACCTATCTCCGAGGCAAGCACTGGGGTCTCAAGAGCCTGCGGATGAACCCGACGTTCGTCGAACTCGAGAAGCAGAAGTTCGTCGATGCCGTGGCCGTGGAGACAGATGTCGCCGCTCTGTACTGGGCAACCGCGAATTGGCTCCGCGTTGCCCAGAAAGACAAGATGGCAGCAATCTTCGCCGGAGCCCCAGCCAAGACCCAGGCGATGTCCGAGCGGTGCCTCGAGCTGGACCCCGGCTACGTCGCCGGCGGCTCGTATCGTTCCCTCGGTGCCTACTATGCTGGCCTTCCCGCTGGGTTTGGCAAGGACATGGACAAGGCCCTCGCCAACCTCTGCCACGTCGTGACGGAGCCCGTCTGCAGCGCCTGCGGCGACTGCCAGCCGGCGCTCGCCGGAGCCGACGAGTACTTCGAGAACCGGACGTTTATCGCCGAGTTCTACTACATGGAGAAGAACATGTGGGCTGAGGCGAATACGGTGCTTCAGGCCGTGCTTGCCGAGCCCATCGGCACGAAGTACCCGCTCATGAACGCCTACGCGCAGTGGAACGCGCAAGCGCTGCTCACCGAGGTGCAAGGGAAGCTGTAGATCTCTACGAGCATCTAGACACTTGCGGGCCTCGGGCACTCCCGAGGCCCTTCTTCTTCCCGCCTACGCCCAGCCGAGGAGCACGAGATAGGCGAGGGCGAGCACGCCGACTCCGACGGCGGTCCACCCCGAGACGGCCTTTCGCCTTGTCGCGCGGAAGAGCGCCCGCCGCAGGCTCATGCCCGTGTGGAGAACGAAGAAGATCACGAGCGGGATGTAGAGGTTGTTGTGAAGCGTGTAAGCCAGATCTTGTGTCATGAGTCCGCCGGTCCATCGGGCGACGGAGTCCGGCCTCGTCAGCCCGTAGCCGCTCAGGACGTAGAGAAAGAGGACGGCCGCCGAGATCCATGCCGACAGGTGATCGAGGCGAAGGAACAGGCCTTCGAGACGCATCGGCCGCCGCGTCGGATCGCTCTTCGCTTCTTCCATCGAGATTGAAACCTCCTCGGTCTGATGCTGCTTCGATCGCAGGCGTGTTCCTGAACGTAGCGGGCGCGCGTGAGCAGGTCGCGGACACAGAGTGGCAGCCGCGTGAAGAAAGAGCGGACTACGCGGTTCGGACCTTCTTCGCCTTGGGCTCCTTGGGCTCGCCCAGATGGCCGAGAGTCGCGGCGGCGGGGATGAAAAGGATCGTGATGAGAAGCGAGAATCCAATCCCGAGAAGAGCGCAGGTCCCGAGGAAGCGAAGGCCCGGCGTCTGAGCGAGAAGGAGCGAAGCGAAGACGAGCATGGTCGTAAACATCGAGGTCAAGATGGCGACGGCCGTCGTCGCGCCGGCTCGCACCATGGCGCCGCGGGAGTCCTTGTCGAGTTCCTCCTGATAGCGGAAGAGGAGGGTCACTCCGCTCTCGATCCCAAGTCCGATGAGGAGCGGCGAGATCGTGATGTTGATGAAGTTGAAGTTGACGCCGAGGAGTCTCATTCCGCCGAGCATCCACACGTAGCCGAGGAGGACGGGGACGAGGGCAAGCGCTGCCTGCGACACCTTGCGGAACGACCTCCATACCACGATGACGATCAAGAGAGCCGCGAGAGCCGTGGAGATGTAGAAGTCCCGTTTCATGACGCTTTCGAGATCGCGCACCACGAGCGGTATGCCGAAGTAGTCGGTGGAGATCGACCCGGCAAACTGGAGGAACGCGATGAGGTTCGAGCGTCCGTAGAGGTCTGAGCTCATGTGAGCGCGGACGATGTAGCGCCCGTCGGCTGTCAAGTATCGCACGCTGGCCTCGGGCGGAAGGCTGCGCAGGATGTCGCGCAACAACGTCTCGACCGGCGGAAGGTCGCGCACTCCCGCGAGTCGCGCGTCGAGCGAGCGTACGGCGGCCTCAAGGTCTCTCACCGCGACGCGCGCCGAAGGGATGTCGACGATGCGCAATGCGTCCTGAATGGCGAAGAGCTGGTTCTCGGCCCGGGATGCCTGCAGCCCGAGGTCCGCGTAACCGTTCAGAGTGGCCGCGTACTGCACGAGGACCATCCGGGTCAGAAGCGTGCGAGCTTCAAGAATGACTTCGTCGCGGGCGGCCAGGCTTCGATCGAGCGCGGCGAGTTGATCGGCGTACGCCGCCAGGTTCGCCTGTCGCAGGGCCGCCTGTTGCTCGCTCAAGTTGGCGGGCAAGAAATCGAGCGCGGAATCCACGCTGCGGACGAGGGAGTTGCCCGCAAGCTGTTGCTCGAGGTTCCTCATCTCGCCTTCTGTCTGCGCGAAGAAGAGGAAGCTTGTTCCGAGCTGCGTGCTGCCGCCGAGGTCAAACGTTGTGAGAATCCTTTCGAGGTTCGCCTGGCTCTCGGTCCTGGGAACCAGATCGTTCGATGGGAACTGAAATCGCACGCCGGTCGCGAGGTAGAGCGCCCAGCCGGTGACGCAAGCGATCACAACGAGAGCCGCGATGGCCCCCGAAGGGCGAGTCAGGGTCCGAAAGAAGCCGGCGAAGTGAGGCGAGAGGGCGGCCAACTTCTCGCGGCGTCGCTTGCGGCGTGCGAATTGAGACAACGTGAGCAAGGTCGGAATGAGGACGAGGGCGCTGGCGATCGCCAGCACGATGCCGACGCTGGCGAGCGCGCCGAGCTCGAACAGCGCGCGCGACCGCGCCGTGAGAAGGCCGAGGAAGACAAGGACGATCGTCATGGCGCCGAGGAGAATCGCCGGTCCCTTGCGCGACAGCATCGTGTAGACCGACTTGGAGAACGTCGTGCCGTGGCCGCGTTCTTCCGTGTAGCGCGAGATGAGGTGGATCGCGAAGTCATCCCCCATTCCGAGGATGAGCGACGGGACGAACGTCGTCAAGAGGTTGAACCCCCCGAGCGCGCCCTTTGTCCACACGGACGTGAGCAAGAGCGCCACGAGGAGCGGGACGGCGGCGATCACGCTGTACAGGATGGAGCCGAACGAGATGAGGAAGACGAGGAGAACGCCCGCGCTGGTAATCAGTCCCGTGCGCTGCATGTCGCGGCTTACGCTCTCCTCGGTCTCCGAGATGAGCGAGTAGGAGCCGGCGATGCCGACCGTCACGCCGAGCGCGTCGAGATCCACGCGGCGAAGGGCGCTCGAGACGCCGGCGCGCACTTGGTTGCAGTAGTCGACACTCACTCCGGACGCCCTCTGCGGGATCGCGCTGATCAGCACGCTTGTCAGGTCCCGTGAGAAGTACGGGATCCCCGTCCGAGCCACTTGAGCTTGGGGCGCGAACAAGTCAGCGATCTGGTCCACGGCGGCGGTCATCCGCGGGAACTCCGCGATCCCATCCATCCCAGCCAGGACTGCATCGTTGAACGCGAGCAAGGGCGCGAAGTCGGCCACGGGGCCGCTCTGGAACGCGAAGCCCTCCGCAACGGCTTTGTCAACGGCTTGGCTCGCGTCCTTGTAGATCTTGGCGAGGTTCATCCCGGCGGGAACGCTCATCGCCGCCTGGCCGAATGACTCTCGGACGAGCACGACGCTGTCCTCGATCTGCACGACCTTGTCCTTGTCCAGCTGCAGGAGCGCGACGTACTGGTCGGGGATGTCGGGCGTGAGTTGGAACCTATAGACGACGGACTTGAACTCGGGGTCGGCGCGGAGGGATGCCGAGATCGTCTCGGCGGCGCGAAGAAGGGCCGCCTTGCGCTCGTCGGTCGACAGCGCTTGGGGAGCTTTCAAAGTCACGAGCAGCACGATGGAGTCCGTCGAAGCGAGGTAGGCCTGGTTCTCCTGGTAAGCGAGGATGAGCGGATCGTTGCGGGGCAGGAGGTCGAAGTAGGAGCTCCGAAGCGGCACGTCGCGCGTGTAGAAGTAGGCAAGAGCCGCGACGACGGCGACGACTGCCGCGACCCAGACGGTCCGGTAGCGAACAAGGCGGAAGAGCCTTCTCCAGACGGCGTCCTTGCGAAGCTTCATCCTTCCTCCGCTACAGTTTGTACCCGATCTTCCTCAAGAAGGACTTCCTCCACGAGAGGCCGCCCTCGTCCTCGATGCCTTTGGGCGATAGGCCGTCGATGACGCCAAGAATGCCGCGCCCTTGAGGCGACTCGGCGATCACGACCTGAAGGGGATTGGCCGTGGCGCAGAACACGTTGCAGACTTCCACCGCGCCGCGGATCGCGGGCAAGACGTTGATCGGGAACGCGTTTCCGAGGAAGACGACGAACGAATGCCCGGCGCCGATCGCCTGCGCGTTGCGGACGGCCAGCGCCTCAAGTGCCGGTTCAGTCCCGGTGTGCCGGACGAGACAATCGCCCGACGCCTCGCAGAACGCGAGTCCGAACCGGATGCCGGGCACCGCGTTGACCAGCGCCTCGTGGAGATCCTCGACGGTCTTGATGAAGTGGCTCTGTCCGAGAATCAGGTTCAGCCCGTCGGGATTCTCGATCGGAACGAGCAACAGGTCCATCGCGTTGGTCTCCCCTCCTTTAGGAACAGCTGTCGCAGCCGCCCTCGCAGCTCGCGGTTAAGAGTTCGGCCAGGGTCTCGGGGTCGAGCGGCACCTCGCGCTCTTCGCGCGAGTCCATCTCCTTCAGCTTCCCTTTCCCAGCGCGAACCTCGTCATCGCCGAGAACGAGGACATGGCGCGCGAGGAGCTGGTTTGCCTGGGTCATCTGCTTGCGCAGCGCGCGGGCGCGGTGGTCGACGTCGACGGAGACGCCGAGGCTCCGAAGGTCGGTTGCGAGCTTCATCCCGGCGCGACGGCCCTCCTCGCCGAGGGTCACGAGGAAGAGGTCGAGTCGCTCGGTCTCCACGGCCTCGGCGTGGCGCTCCTGAAGCACGAGCACGAGTCGCTCGAACCCGCCGGCAAACCCGATACCCGGGGTCGGCGGACCGCCGAGCATCTCGATCAATCCGTCGTAGCGGCCGCCCCCGATCAGTGTGTCCTGGGCGCCGAGATCGCTGGACATGAGCTCGAACACGGTGCGGGTGTAATAGTCGAGGCCGCGGACAAGGCGAGGGTCGACGTCGTAGCCGAGGTCAAGCCGGTCGAGCCATTCACGGACGGCGTCAAAGTGCGCGGCGCAGTCGGGGCAAAGATGGTCGGCGCTCCCAGGCGCTTGCGCGATGAACCGCTGGCAGCGCTCTTCCTTGCAATCGAGGATCCGAAGCGGGTTCTCGTCGATGCGACGGCGGCAGTCGTCGCACATCTGGCCGACGGAGGGCTCGAAGTGGGCGCGCAGGATCTCGCGGTACCGGGCGCGGTCCGCGACGCAGCCGATCGAGTTCAGGCGAAGTCGGAGGCCGCCGAGGCCGAGAAGCTCCATGAGTGCCCAGGCGAAGGCGATGACCTCGGCGTCGACGCTTGGGTCGAGGGCGCCGAGAACCTCGATCCCGTACTGGTGGAACTGGCGGTTCCGCCCCTTCTGCGGCTTCTCGTAGCGGAACATCGGTCCAAGGTAGAAGAGCTTCTGAAAGGGCTCCGATGTCTGCCATCCGTGCGTAAGATACGCGCGGGCGACGGACGCGGTCCCTTCGGGACGGAGGGTGAGGCTGCGGTCGCCGCGGTCTTGAAACGTGTACATCTCCTTCGTGACGATGTCGGTCGCTTCGCCGACGCCGCGGGTGAAGAGTTCCGTGTGCTCGACAAGGGGAACGCGGATCTCGCGGTAGTTGTAGAGCCGCGCCATCTCGCGCACGGCCTCTTCGGCGAGCCTCCACCATGGGATCTCGTCGGGGAGGACGTCGTACATTCCGCGGACCGGATCGTAGGTCATCGGATCTGCCGCAGGACGTTGATCAGCTCGATCAAACCCTCGGCAGCGTCGGCTCCCTTGTTGCCGGACTTCGTGCCGGCGCGCTCGATGGCCTGCTCGATCGTATCCGCAGTAATGACGCCGAAGGTCACCGGCACGGCGGACTCGAGGCCGAGACGCGCGATGCCTTTAGAGATCTCGCTCGCAACGTACTCGAAGTGAGGCGTCGCGCCGCGGATCACCGCAGCGAGAGCGAGGATTCCATCGTACCTGGAGGTGTCCGCCATCTCCTTGACGGCGCGGGGCACCTCGAATGCCCCGGGCACCCAGCACACGTCGGTCGACTTCTCCGGCACGCCGGAGCGGCGGAATCGATCCAGGGCTCCTTCCAGCAACTGCTGGGTAATCAAGTCGTTGAAACGGCTCGCCACGATGCCGATGCGGAGCCCGCTTCCGTCGAGTTTGCCTTCGAACACTTTGCCCATCTCGCCTCCCATCCCCTCGATTCGCTAGACCTCGGTCAGTCGGTGCCCCAGTTTTTCTTTCTTCGTTCGCAAGTACTGCCGATTGTAGTCGTTCGGGGTGATCTCGATTCTCACCTGCTCGACGATCGTCAGCCCGTAGCCCGAGAGCCCGACGACCTTCTTCGGGTTGTTCGTCAGGAGGCGAATCGTCGTGAGGCCGAGGTCGCACAGGATCTGCGCCCCGACCCCGTAGTCGCGGAGATCGGCGTCGAAGCCGAGTCGCTCGTTCGCCTCCACGGTATCGAGTCCCTGGTCCTGAAGCTGGTACGCGCAGACCTTGCTCTTGAGCCCGATACCGCGGCCTTCCTGGCGCATGTAGACGACGACGCCGAGCCCCTCTTTGTCGATCATCTGGAGCGCGCGCTCGAGCTGCTGGCCGCAGTCGCAGCGGAACGACCCGAACACGTCGCCGGTCAGGCACTCGGAGTGCACGCGCACGAGCACGTTGTCCTTGCCTGCGATGTCGCCTCGCACCAGCGCGACGTGCTCTTCGTCCTCCATTGAGCTTGTGTAGCTGACGATTCGGAAACTACCGTGCTTCGTCGGCAGTTCTGCGGTCGCGACGCGGCGTACGAGGTGCTCAGTGCGTTTCCGATGCGCGATGAGGTCTGCAATGCTGGCAATGGCCAAGCTGTGCTCCTTCGCGAACACCTCGAGTTGCGGCAGCCGAGCCATCGTGCCATCGTCGTTCAGGATCTCGCACAAGACGGCGGCAGGCTCTAGTCCGGCGAGCCTGGCGAGGTCAATGGAAGCCTCGGTGTGCCCGGCGCGACGCAGGACGCCGCCGTCGCGCGCGATGAGCGGGAAGATGTGACCTGGCCGAGCGAGGTCGTCGGGCTTGGTCTTGGCCTCGACGAGGAGCCGAATCGTCTGCGCGCGGTCGAACGCCGAGATGCCGGTTGAGATCCCGTGTCGCGCGTCGACCGACACCGTGAAATGCGTGCCGTGGAGCGCGGTGTTGTCGGTGCACATCGGCGAGAGCGCTAGCGCGCGCGCCCGCTCCTCGGAGATCGGCGCGCAGACCAGGCCGCGGCCACGCGTGGCCATGAAGTTGATCGCCTCTGGCGTCACGTGCTCGGCGGCCATCACCAGGTCGCCCTCGTTCTCGCGGTTTTCGTCGTCCACGAGGATGAGCATTTCGCCGCGGCCGTAGCGGCGAAGGGCGTCTTCAATCGATGCGAACACGACTCAGCATCCTTTCGACGTACTTCGCGAGCACATCGTACTCCAGGTTGACCGCGTCACCGGGCCGGCGCTCGCGGAGGTTTGTCGCCTCGTGCGTCTCCGGGATCACGGCGCAGCGGAAGCTGTCTTCCTCCACGTCGAATGGCGTCAGGCTGATCCCGTCGACGGCAACCGATCCCTTGTCGACCACGTAGCGGTGACCGGCTGGCGGGAACGACACGACGAGCCACCAGCTCGCGCCATCGCGCGCCAACGCCCGGATTCGCCCGACTGCGTCGACATGTCCGAGCACCCAATGCCCGTCGAGGCCGCCTCCCGCCGAGACGGGCAGCTCGAGGTTCACGGACGCTCCCGGTCGCAAGCTCCCAAACGTCGTCCTAGTCAGCGTCTCGCGCGACATGTCGGCCGTGAACGATCGATCGCCGACGGCGCGGGCCGTCAAGCAGACTCCGTTCACGGCAAGGCTCCCTCCCGTGGCGAGCCGCGCGCGGAGCGCATCAGGGAGTGCCACCTCCACAATGCCGGTTGCGACGCGGACGAGCGAGCCGGTGGCTTGCACGATTCCTGTGAACATGGGCGGGACGGAGTGTAGTGCATCCGAATGCCCTGTTCAACGGAGTTGCGCGCTTCGGAGGCGGCGGGTACTCTTTGCCTGGGAGGTCACTGTGGGAAAGCGCCGAATCTTCTGGGGATTGGTGTGTGTGGTTCTGGCCGTGGTGCCCTGCGCGGCGCTTGCGGCGCAGCGGGACATCACGTACACGATGCTCGATCGTGACGGACTGCGCGATGTGGAAGTGCAAACCCCCCTCGCCCGGATCATTCTTTCTGAGCAGGGCGGGGTGATGAAGTCCGTGTTCCTGTCGTTTGCGCCCTACGGCTTGTCGGTTGCCGAACTGGTCCCCGGCACGACGACGAACGTCAAGACGTTCGTGCGCCAGTACGCCGCGGACGCCATCTTCCCATTCGGCGTCTCGGTAAATGCGGAGCGCGAGGGGAACTACCGCCTGACGGACATCGGCATCGACGACACCACGGGAGTCTTCCGCGCGGTCTTCGAAGGCACGGTGGCGGGGACTCGCGTGGAGAAGCGCTACACGATCTCGCCCGACGCGGTCTACACCCTTGGATTCGAGGTCGCGATCGACAATCCGACGGCTGCCCCCGCCCAGGTGCAGATGACGGTCGGCAACTACATGCAGAAGGTCGGCGGGCTCGAGATCGTCTATCTATTCGACGGGCAGCCGGCGCCTCAGCTGCTTGCCCGCGAGTCGTACAAGGCCTTCGACGGTGTCGGCCTCATGGACAAGCAGACGGTGTTCTTCCTCTCGCCGACGGAGGGCGCTGCGGTGACGCCCGCGTTCGAACGGACGGCATCGGGTTCGCAGCACTTCAGCGTGACCTTCACGGTCGGACCCCAAGGGAAGACCGCCGCGAAGAGCGAACTCTACGCCGGGCGCCGCCGCTACATCCCGATGGAGGCCGCAGGCCTGGCAACGCTCGACAAACACGGCTTCGGCGCGACGGTCATGATCTGGGTCATTCGCTTCCTCGACCTTCTCTATCGCGCGACGGGCAACTATGGCTGGGCCATCATCCTGTTCACGATTCTGACGCGTGTGCTCCTGTATCCGTTGATGGGCAAGCAGATGCATTCCATGGCGCGGTTGCAGCGGCTGCAGCCGAAGATGAAGCGGATTCAAGCGCGCTTCAAGGATGACAAGGCGCTGCTCCAACAGCGCCTCATGGAGTTGTACAAAAAAGAGGGCATCAACCCGATGAGCGGGTGTCTCCCGATGCTCGTCCAGCTGCCGATCATCTACCTGATCTGGCGTGCGATCCTCTTCGCGAGCGAGGGGATCCACCTCTCCCCTGGATTCTTGTGGATGCCGGATCTGAGCATGCCTGATCCGTACTTCGTTCTCGTCATCGTGACGACGGCCATCATGATCTTCCAGCAGTGGAAGCTCACCCCGCAGACCGGCTCGGAGGGCGGCCCCGGCACGAAGCTCTTCGGCTATGTCTTCCCCGTTCTCATGGCCATCTTGCTGTGGCAGTTCCCGGCAGGGCTATGGCTGTACTACCTCCTGACGACGGGGGCGCAGGCGGCGCAGCAGGCGGTCGTCAATCGCCAACTTGCTCGAGCCGACAGCCTGGCGGCGGCCACCGCGGAGATTGACATCGAGCTGGAGAGCGACGATGCGGACGGACGAAGCTCGCAAGGAAGCTGAGGCCTTCCTGCGCGGCGTGTTCGGCATTCTCGAAGAGGAAGCCACTCTTGAGATCGAGCCGGAGGGTGACGAGGGCCTGTACATCAACCTCGTCGGGAACTTGTTCGCACTTCCGGAGGAGCGGCCCGTCCTGACCGCGCTGGAGCACCTGCTGCGCGGTGCCGTTCA
>CAYUSW010000065.1:0-65755 GCA_964447445.1 uncultured Thermotogae bacterium | reverse complement strand
TTGTTCACGGATCTCCACGCGCACGACATCGACTCGCCGCTCGAACGGAAGTGGATGACGCACACTGCGGAGCGACTGGGCTCGTTCACGTCGGCGATGAACGACCTGGCCGTCGACTTCGTCGTCCAACTCGGCGACTTCATCAACGGATGGGTCGTGTTCGGAGCCGATCCCGGCGACCCGGCGCGCATCCCTTCCATCCTCGCCTGGGCCGACGGGCTCTACGCAGCATTTCACGGGCCACGTTTCCACGTCGTCGGGAACCACGACGTGTTCAACCTCGACAAGTCGCAGATTCGCGACATCCTCGGGATAGAGCGCTCCTCCTTGAGCTTCGACGTCGGAGGCTTTCACTTCGTCATCCTCGACGTCCAGTATGCGGAGGATGGATCGGACCTCGCGAACACGTACTCGGGCGTGGCTGGCTTCATGCCCGAGACCGAGCTCGCCTGGCTGCGCGACGATCTTGCCGTCCACGCGACCCGGCCGACGGTTGTCTTCGTCCACCAGATGCTGAACGCGTTCGTCGAGGAGTGGGGCCGCCCGTTGGTCGCGAACCAGGCCGACGTTCAGCGCGTCCTGAGCGACGCGGGAAACGTCATCGCCGTCCTGCAGGGACACGACCACGCCTACGCGCACGACGTTGTCTCGGGAGTCCACTACGTGACGTTCGAGGCGCTCGTCGACCGTGGCGGGCCTCCGTCGTGGGCCGTTGTGACTCTCGATGCGTCCGACGCGACAGTGACCATCGAGGGAACTGGCGAGCAGCCGAACCTCGCCTTCTCCTACGCCCCCACTCCGGCGCCCTGAACCGCGCGGCGCTACTCGGCCCCCTCGGGGTGGATGATGAGGACGTCGCCGGCGATGTTCGTCGCGTGATCGCCGATCCGCTCGAGGTTGTGGAGGATCTCGGCGAATAGAATCCCTGCTTCGGGATCGCACTCTGCCGCCTCGAGCCGCGTGACGTGGTGCGCCTTGTACTGGGTCTCAAGGATGTCGAGGCTCTTCTCCAGCTCCAACGCGCGCTTGGCGCGGTCCGTATCTTCGGACTCCAGCGCGGCAAGCGACAGCTGGTAGAGTTCGATGGCTCGGTCGAACATGTCGCCGAGTTCTTCAAGGGCCGTGGTGGACAGGCGTCGCTTCTTCGCAAGGAGCTTGCCGGCGCGCACGGTGATGTTCACGGCTTGGTCTCCGACGCGCTCGATGTCGGCCGCAATATGACGTAGCACGTGGAGACGACGTTCGTTCTCGCCGCTCAGCGTGCTCCCGTCGATCCGCTCGAGATACTCGTCCACCGACTCCTTCAGGCTGTCGATCGCCTCTTCCACTTCGGCGACGGACGCCGTCTCGGCGGGGTCGCTCTTCACGACTCCCTGCTTGCAGGCGCGGATCATGGCCGTGGTCATCTCGCCCATCCGCACGAGCTCCCGCTCCGCCTGCCGCACCGCGATGGCCGGAGTCGCCAGGAATTGCTCCCCGATGAACTGCGTCCTTCGTTGCGAAGTCTCCTCGCGGCCACGAACCAATCGACGCGCAACCCAGACCAGAAGACCAACGCACGGGATCAGCGCCAGAGTGACCGTCACGTTGAAGATCGTGTGGGCGTTCGCGATCTGCCGAGGAAGCGAGGACGAGGTTGTCTCCACGAGGCGCGCAAACCACGGGAGAAACGGCAGAAACACGGCGACGCCAGCCACGTTGACGACGAGCTGGGTGACGGCAAGACGGCGCGATGAGAGAGATGTTCCGACGGATGCGATCTGCGCCGTCACTGTCGTGCCGATGTTCGCGCCGAGAACCATGGCAATCGCAGCAGGAAGCGTGATGAGACTCGACGAGCCCAGTCCGATCACAAGCGCGGTCATGGCCGCAGAGCTGTGGATCGCAGCGGTGACACCGGCGCCGACCAACACGCCGAGAAGCACGTTGCTCCCGCACGCTTGCAGGACGCCGAGGATCGCCGGGCTTTCCGCCAGCCCCTTCAGCCCGCCGGTAAAGATGCTCATCCCGAGGAAGACGAGGCCTAGCCCGAGGATAATCCGGCCCACATCGCCGGCCTTCTTCCCGCGGAACGTTTCCCCGAGGAAGTAGCCGATCGCAATGCTGGGCATGTAGTAGATGCCGATCTTGAACGCAATGATCTGCGCGGTCAGCGTCGTCCCGATCTCCGACCCGAGCATGACGCCAATCCCCTGAGCCAGCGTGAGGATGCCCGCATTGATGAGCCCGATCAGGAGAACCATCGTCATCGTGCTCGACTGTAGTGTCGCGGATGTCACCGCGCCCACGAGCACTCCCCGATACGGCTTCCCGGTGAGCCGCTCGATGATCGACCGCATGCGGTCTCCGACCGCGCGCTTGAGCGCATCGCTGAGAATCCGCAGCCCGAAGAGAAACACCGCCAGCCCGCCCGCTACACTGAATACGACCTCAACCATCCACGCCCCCCACACGTTACAATCTCGTGGGCAGTATAGGCGGGGAAGCGGACAACGCGAAACAGGGAACCCTGTTCGATTGGCCAAGAGGCAAGCGGATTGTAGACTGGACGTGACCATGGCGGAATGGATTCGACGGATGCCGAAGGTCGAGCTTCACGTGCACCTCGACGGCTCCCTGCGTTGGAACACTGTCGAGGAGCTCGCACGAGACGTGCGGCCGGAGGCGGGCCTTCCCCAGACCGACGACCTGCGTGCCGCCATCATCCCGAAGGGCAAGCGGCCGCTCGACGTCTACCTCGCCGCCTTCGACTTCACGGTCCCGCTCTTGCAGACTCAGGCCGCACTCGAGCGCGCCGCCTACGAGCTCTGTGTTGACGCCGCGGCCGAGAACGTGATCTACATCGAGATCCGCTTCGCGCCCCTCCTCCACACGCGCCTCGAGCTCAAGCCCCGCGACGTCGTCACCTCGGTGCTCGCGGGCATGAGTCGCGCTGAGCAGGAGCTCGGAGTGGAGTCCGGCCTCATCCTCACCGCCCTGAAGCAGGAGTCGACCGAACACTCGATTGAGACCGTCCAGCTCGCCGCGCAGTTCCGCCGCAGCGGCGTCGTCGGCATCGACCTCGCCGGGCCAGAGCGCTCGTTCCCGCCGCTCAAACACCGCAAGGCAGTCGAGTTCGCCCACGATGCCGGACTCCACGTCACCATCCACGCCGGCGAGGGGTGCTGCCCCGAGCAGATCAAGGAGGCGGTCGACCTCGGAGCGGAGCGCATCGGCCACGGCGTCTACCTGTTCCAGGCTCCCAAGACGGAGAGCCGCGTCGCAGAGCTTGGGATCCCCTTGGAGATGTGCCCCACAAGCAACCTTCAGATCTCGGGGTTCATGACGTCGTACGCTGATAGCCCGCTTGCGCGCTACATCGACCTCGGCATCCCTGTGACGATCAGCACCGACAATCGGCTCATGTCCCAGGTCGACCTCTCTCATGAGTTCACCGCGATCGCGAAGGCGTTCAAGTTCGGGCGTGAGTCGATCCAGTCTCTCGTGACGAACAGCGTCCAGGCAGCCTTCTTGCCCGATGATCGGAAAGAGCGCTTGCAGCAACGTGTCGACGCCTTCTTCTCGCGCCGGCGCCTCTAGACGTTAGGTTGCGCCGTGCCGTACACCCCGTCGTATCCCGCCGTCACGGTCACGTGGCCCGCCCGAACTGCCGCTATCGCATCCGCGAGCCCAAGCGGGTTGGCATCCCGCAGGTCCTCGACCGGACGTTCGACCAGAACCGCGAGTTGCGACCCGTAGCGCCTCACGAGCTCCTCCACCGCGGCCGCCACGGTCTGGGTCCGCGGCCCACGACGGAGGAGGTGGCCGACGATCTCGTCGAGCGGAATCACGTGGTCGTGCGGCGGCACGTAGCGCGACAGAGCGCGATCCGCAAGCTCCTCGACCCGGTGAAGGACCCCCGGTGTGAGAGCTCGCCCGCATGCGGGGCAGCGGCCTCGCAGCCGGCGCGCCTCTCCCGGCGTGACCGATATCCCACAGGCGCGGTGTCCATCTTGGTAGTACTTCCCCTCCTGGGGAAAGAGCTCGATCGTTCCCGCGCAGCCGCCGGAACCTGTCAGCGCCGACGCAACAGCCGGAAACGAGATCTCCTCCAGAGCGAGGATCGTCGCTTCGCGTCCTAGTCGGTCCGGGGAATGCGCGTCGGAGAAGGACACAAGGGTCAGCCTGTCCAACATAGAGACACGGCGGCACATGGAAGGGTCGCTCGACAGCCCGGTCTCAATGGCTCGGATGCGGTCGGCGTACGGACCGAAGCACGCGTCGAGGGAGTCAAACCCTGAACGCGCTCCGAAGACGGAGTACCACGGAGTCCAGACGTGCGCAGGGATGACCACGGCTCCGGGCGCCGCCGCCCAGACGGCATCGACCACATCCACGGCCGCCGCGCGAAGCGCGGGGCGACCCTCCGACTGGACCGCTCCCATCCGACTCAGGCATCTCGATGCCCGGTGCGCCGCCGCGATCGATGGCAGCAGGAGAAGCAGGTGGACGCGCCGGCCTTTCCCCTCAGCTTGCCACGAAGACGACACCTCGCCAGTGACGAGGGAGTGCACTCCGCCGCACTCGTACACCCCGTCGCCCGTTGGCTTGAGCTGGCGGCGGATGCAGGCGAGCCATTCCGGGTGCGTCGCATCGCCTGTTCCCAGGAGATGCACTCCTTTCTGCCGAGCCCCGCGCGCGAGTCCCCCGAGATCCATGCGCGGGCTCGTGGCACGACTGAAGCGAGAATGGAGGTGCAGATCGGCGATGACTCGCGGCCGCGACATGCGACTCACTGCAGTACGAAGCTCGGACGGAATGGCGTCACCCGAACAGCCCTTCCTGTTCGAATCCTTCGCCGGCGACTTCATCCCAGGCGTGGACTCGGAGGTCGATGCGTCCGTCCGGCCCGAACGAGACCCCCTCAGCGCGCAGTCGCTCGATCTGTTCGTCTCCGATGCTTGACTCGCCCTTCGCATTGACAATGCGATGCCACGGAACGTCAGGCCTCGGCTGCCCGCGACCCAGCGCCGCCATCGCGTAGCCTACTTGACGCGCACCCCGCGGCATCCCCACCGCCCGCGCAATGGCTCCGTACGTAGCCACTCTCCCTCTCGGAACGTGGCGCACCACATCGTAGATTCGCTCATAGAGACGATCGGCCATCAAGCCACCTCCTCACTTCCCGTCGGCTTCGTCGCAGTCTATCGCGGGCTGCCGTTGCCAGCGAGTGGTCACCCCGCGCTATAATCTCACCTGGTGATCCCACATGTGCCTAGCCGCTCCGGCGCTCGTGCTTTCGGTTTCCGGCCAGACGGCCGAGGTCGACTACGGCGGAGTCGGCGCGACAGTCCGCCTCGAAACGCTGTCCGAACTCGTGCGTCCCGGCGACTATGTTCTGGTCCACGCGGGCTTCGCCATCCAGCGTATGTCCGCCGCGGATGGTCAAGCGACTCTGCGCTTGTTCGATGAACTAGCGTCCTCTGTCACTCCCGCCTCCGGCGATCCATGAGCCATCCGTTCCACTTCTCGGATCCCCTCCGCGCCCATCGGCTCAGCGACGCGATCCGTCTCCTCGCGCCTCGCAGGCCCGTCAAACTGGTCCATGTCTGCGGAACACACGAGATCGCCATCACCCGCCACGGCCTGCGGCGGTTCTTGCCGGAGACCGTACGAGTTCTGGAAGGTCCGGGGTGCCCCGTCTGCGTGACTCCGGCCGCCGACATCGAGACGGCCATTCGCATGGGCGAGCTCGGGGCCATCATCTGCTCGTTCGGCGACATGCTTCGCGTGCCGGGCTTCGGCCGTTCCCTCGATACCGCCCGCGCCGTCGGCTGTGATGTCCGGACCGTTCTCTCGGCCGACGAAGCCGTACGCATCGCGCGGACCACGTCGCGCGAGGTCGTGTTCTTCGCCGTCGGATTCGAGACCACGGCACCGATGACGGCCGCTCTAGTCTTCGAGCAACTTCCCCCCAACCTGTCGCTCCTCGTGGCGCACAAACGGATCCCTCCCGCGATGGCAGCACTTCTCGACCTTCCGGACACCGACATCGCTGGGTTCCTCGCCCCGGGCCATGTCTCGACCATCATCGGGTCTCACGCCTACGAGCCTTGGCTTGCGGAGCGCCACATCCCCGTGGTGATCGGCGGGTTTGAGCCGTTGGACATCCTCTACGCCATTGCGCTTCTCCTGCGGCAGATTCATGACGGTCACGCCGCGGTCGAGAACGGCTATCCGCGCGCTGTGCGTAACGAGGGCAATCCGGCGGCTTTGCAGCTGCTCGATGAGGTCTTCGAGCCTACTGCCGCGGCCTGGCGCGGAATGGGCGTCCTGCCCGAGTCGGGCTATCGCCTCCGTCCGTCGTTCGAGGCGGTCGACGCCCGGGCTCGGTTCTCGGTGGGCGACATGCCGGCCCGCCACGACGATACGGGCTGCCGCTGCGCAGAGGTCCTGACGGCACGCACCGCCCCCAACGACTGCCCGCTCTTCGGAACCCGATGCACGCCCTTGTCTCCCGTAGGACCGTGTATGGTCGGAGCCGAGGGAGCTTGCGCCATCTGGTTCCGCTACGAAGGGGAGACCGCTCTATGAGCGACCACGAGACAAGAATCACGTCGCTCCACGGGGCTGGCGGCGAAGTCATGGATCAGCTCCTCTCCCGAGTCGTGTTTCCCCGACTGGCCGGCTCGGCCACGGGCCGGATCTCTCTCTCCGCCGGCGACGACGGCGCGACCCTGGATGTGCCACGGGACGGCGAGATCGTCTTCACCACCGACAGCCACATCGTCAAGCCCCTCTTCTTCCCAGGAGGCGACATCGGCCGGCTTGCGGCGTGCGGCACCCTGAACGACCTCGCCGTCATGGGAGCGCGACCGTACGCACTCAGCCTTGCCGCCGTGATCCAGGAGGGCTTCCTGATCGCCGACCTTGAGCGCATTCTCGACTCTTTCGCGGCCGTCGTTCGGGAAGTCGGTGCTGCCGTCGCTTGCGGCGACACCAAGGTCATGCCTGCCGGGGATCTCGACGGTCTCATCCTGACAACATCCGGCATCGGGATCGCGCGACGCGCGATCTCGGACGCCGCGCTTTCGGTCGGCGACCGCGTTCTCGTGACCGGCACGCTGGGCGACCACGGAATGTCACTGCTCGCGGCGCGGAGCGAGTTCCGGCTCCGCACACCTCTCCGCAGTGACGTCGCGCCGCTCTGGCCGATGCTCGCCCCTCTGCTCGACTTTGGCCATCTGGTCCACGCGATGAAGGATCCCACGCGCGGCGGCCTTGCAGCAACGCTCAACGAGATGGCGCGCAAGTCGCGCACCTGCATCGAGATCGCGGAGCGAGACATCCCGATCCGCCCCGAGGTCCAGGCCATCTCGGAACTCCTCGGCATCTCGCCGCTCGACGTTGCCAACGAAGGCAAGGCTGTCCTCATTGTCGATTCCGCGGCCACGGATGATGCGCTACGAATCCTGCGGACCCATCCCTTAGGCGTGTCGGCCGCGGTCATCGGAACCGTCACTGCAGAGTACCCGGGGCGCGTCGTGCTCGCCACAGAGGTAGGCGGGCGCCGATTCCTCGACATGCCGCTCGGCGATCCGGTGCCCCGCATCTGCTAGAACATGTCAGTCCGAGGGCTCTACCGCCGCAGCCAGGCGCGGCGATCGGCGATCGTCTGGCCCTTGGATTGGCACTCCGGGCAGTAGTACGTCCGGGTCTCCGCGAAGCGAATCTCGGCGACCGGCTTTCCGCACGCGACGCACGGCTCGCCCGACCGCTTGTACACAGCCATGCCCACACCCCGACGCTCTCCCACCAGCGCGCCGGCAGATTCCTGCCGTATGCGCTCGACCGCAGCCGACAGCACGCACCGGATCGCCGCATGCAGTCGTTCGATCTCGCCGGCCTCCAGCGTGTTCGCGTAGCGAATCGGCGACACTCGGGCGGCGAACAGAATCTCGTCCGCGTACGCCGTCCCAATCCCCGCGATCAACGCCTGATCCGTGATGAGCTTTTTCAGTTGCCTGCGCTCTCCCTCGAGCAGCTGCGACAGACGAGCAAGCGAGAAGCCTGAGCCGAGGGGCTCCTCGCCGCTTCGCGCTACCCATTCCACGCTCTCCGGATCCCGCACCACGTGCACCTTGGCCATCTTCGCCGTGCCGTTCTCAACCAGTCTCAGGTCCTCGCCATCGACGAACGAGACGACGAAGCCCGTCGCCTTCGTCACCCGGCTCGCGCTCTGCGTGAGCACGAGCCGACCGGCAACCATCAGGTGAACGACAAGCCACAGCTCGTCTCGACATGCGAGGATGAGGTGCTTCCCGCGTCGAGTTACCTGTCGGAAGGACTCCCCGGTCAAAGCCTCGAGCCCCGGCTCGACGGTCTTCAGGATCGCAGGCCTGCAGGCTCTCGCGACCCGAATGGTCTTCCCGACGACACGCGACTCAAGGACCTCTCTCATCACCTCAACCTCGGGCAGCTCCGGCATGACTCTCTCCCCCGCCGGACATTATACGAGGCCGAGGAGGGCGCCCATCGGATCCGCTTCCCCCCTCGCCCGCCGCGAGGTGTCCAGCGTCCTTCCCTGTCACGGCGCGCATGTCCGGACAGCCCGGCCCAGGGTTCCCTCTGCCGCGTGCAGCGAGGCCGCAGAATGAGCGTTGGGTGGTTGCCTTGTCGATGTCGAACAAGCTCCGTCTTGCGCTCTTCTGTCGCCTCGGATTCGTTCTCCTCGCCTGCGTCGTTGGCTGCCAGCCGGTGATGCGCATGGATGTCACGGGCAGATGGAGGGGCACGTTCACGTACACGAGCGGCCATGTGATGGGAATCACGGGCTCGTTCAGGATGGATCTCCAGAGCAGCGACGGGACGATCACCGGCACCGCATCCTTCCCGAGCCCCGGCATGAAGGAGTACCAGCTTCCCATCACGCGCGCCGAGATCCACGCAGATACGGTCGTCCTCGAGGCCTCTGGCACGAACGACCTCGTCCCGCCGCCGGCCGTCGTGGAGTTCTCCTTCGACGGTCGGGTCACGCCCACGACGATGTCCGGTGTCGGAACGCACACCGTCAACGGGACGTCGTACACGTTTACTTGGCAGACGACCCTCACCGCTCCGCCGCCCGCCGAGCCCTAGCTCCCTCTTCCAGAAACGGCTCGGCGTCTACGTGCGGCCTTCCCGGCGGTCCCGCTCCGACAGATCCGAGGACCGTCGCGCCGGCTCGCCCCACCCGCCCCCACCGGGGGTCTGCACGCGGACCGCGTCCCCCGGCAAGAGGATGATGGATCCCTTGCTGGGAACAGACACCACCTCGCCGCTCGCCCGAATCAGAGCGTCTTGCCCCGCTGCCCCCGCGCCGCCCCCACGGACCCCATAGGGTCGGCGGCGACGGCGATCGGTGAGAAGGGACACCCGAGCGGCGTGCCCGATGGCTCTGATCTCGCGCCGAATCCCGAGGCCCCCGCGGTGCTCGCCCGCTCCTCCGGTTCCCGACGCGAGTTCGTAGCGCACCACCTGGAGCGGATAGGCCGCCTCGAGCGCTTCGATGGGCGTGTTGAGCGTGTTTGTCATGTGCGAGTGCACACCGTCCATCCCATCGGCCGTCGCTCGCCCGCCGAACCCTCCGCCGATCGTCTCATACAGGGTGTACGCGTGGCCCGACCGCGGATCCGTCCCACCCACGGCGACGTTGTTCATCGTTCCCTGGCATGCCCCGAGAGCGCGCTCCGGGCACGCTCGCCCTAAGGCGCCAAGGATCACATCCACAATCCGCTGCGCCGTCTCCAGGTTGCCCCCGACAACAGCGGCCGGCGCGGCCGCATGCACGACGGTCCCCTGCTGTGCAATGACTTTGATCGGACGGTAGCAGCCCGAGTTCGCGGGAATCGTTGGATCGGTCGCCGCCCGGACCGCGAAGTAGGTTGCAGACAAGGTGACGGCAAGCACGGCGTTGACGGGGCCCGCCACCTGCGGCGCGCTCCCCGTGAAGTCGACGTACAGACAGTCCCCGTCGGCTCGAATCAAAACGCGAAGCGGGACTTCCCCATCGCTGATCCCGTCGCCGTCAAGGGCATCTTCGAACTCGAAGCTTCCGCGAGGAAGCCCCTCGATTTCCCGTCGCATCCGTCGTTCGGAGTAGTCGAGCACGGCATCCATGCCCGCGGCGAGCCGCGCGCGGCCGTGCCGCGCGAACAAGTCCTGCATTCGGCGCACTCCCATGCGACATCCCGCTGCCTGCGCGCGAAGATCGCCGAGTCGCTCTCGCGGCGTGCGGACATTGAGGAGAATCAGGGACAGTAGGTCCTCCTGCAGCCGCCCGCCCCGCCACAGGTGCACGGGCGGAATGCGCAGCCCCTCTTGGAAGATCTCGACGCTGTCCCCAGCAAGGCTCCCCGGCTCCTTGCCGCCCACGTCTGCGTGGTGCGCTCGATTGGCAACGTACCCCACGAGGTCGTCACCGAGGAACACAGGAGCCACAAACGTGATGTCCGGCAAGTGCGCCCCCCCTGCGTACGGGTCGTTCACCACGACGATGTCGCCGCTCGCGAAGGCCACTTCCTCGATCGCAGAGGCCACGGAGCACGGCATGGCTCCCAGGTGCACGGGGATGGATTCCGCCTGCGCGATCATGTTCCCCGCTCGGTCGAACACCGCGGACGAGCAGTCTCGCCGCTCGTTGATGTTGGGGCTGTACGCCGTTCGAATGAGGTCGGCGTTCATCTCCTCTGCGACGGCGGCGAGCGCATGGCGCAGCACCTCAAGCGCAATGGCATCCATCGGTCTCCCCTCCGTCTCGCCCGACCTCAAGGATGATGTGCCCCCAGGCGCAGCACGTTCCACGAACATCCGGCGGCACGAGGATCGTTGCATCTTCGCCGGTGATAACCGCCGGGCCAAGAACGTCCTCTCCCTCAGCCAGCGTCTCGCGGTCGCGCCAGCGCCCCGCAATCGGGCCTGCGGCGTCGAACCACACATCAGACACCCGGCCCGCGACCTCCTGCTGTGCGCGCTTCGTCAGGCGGAATTCGTTGGACCGGAGAAGCGGCGGGCCCTGGGCGCGAAGCCGCACCGTCACGAGTTCCGCCTCCTCGGTCGGAGATCCGTGTCCGTACCGCGCCACGTGCGCTACTTCAAACGCGCGCCGTAGCGCCGCCACGTCGACCGATTCGCCGACCATCTCAAGCGGAACGGTCAGCTCGTGAGACTGCCCTACGTATCGCACGTCCGCCGACATGAAGAACTCCATCTTCTCCTCAGCAATCGCCTCAGAGTGCAACGCCGCCTCTCCCTTCGCCCGGAGCACTCGCACCACTCGTCCGGCCTTCGCCGCGTCGAGGCGACCGAACGGGATCACCAGGCTGCGGCTGTAGTCATGCCCGGTTTCAGCAACCAGAAGCCCAAACGCGGACAGAACGCCGGCAACGCTCGGGACGATGACGCGCCGCACACCGAGACGCCGCGCGATGGAAGCGCCGTGCAGAGGGCCTGCACCACCGAAGACGAGAAGGGCGTAGTCGCGAGGGTCGCGGCCTTTCTCCACCGTGACGACGCGGATCGCCCGTTCCATCGCAGCGTCCGCGACTTCGAGGATCCCCAGCGCCGCCTCCTCTGGAGACAGCCCCAGCGGGCGACCGACGTCGCCCATGATCGCGCGCCGCGCTGCCTCGACGTCGAGAGGAGGTAAGCCACCCAAGGCCTTGTCCGCCGCGAGATGTCCGAGCACAAGATGGGCGTCGGTTGCGGTGGCGCAACCGCCGCGACCGTAGCACGCAGGCCCTGGGTCCGCCCCCATGCTCTGCGGTCCCACCCTCAGGGCCCCGCCGCGATCGACCCACGCAACGCTGCCGCCCCCCGCGCCAATCGTGTGGATGGACACCATGGGCAGAGCCACCGGGTAGGCGCCCACCGCTCCTGCCCGCGTTCGCTCGACCGAGCCGTCACTGATGACCGCGACGTCGCAACTCGTCCCGCCCATGTCCATGGTGATGAGGCTTCGCTCACCTAGGGAAAGCCCCACAGCCCGGGCTCCCTGGACACCCGCTGCGGGGCCCGAGAGGAGAAGAGCCGCGGGCTCTTCCCGCGCGCGCGCCAACGTGCAGACTGCTCCGCTCGACTGCATGACGCGCCACGCCCGCGGCAACCCGCGCCGCGCCCCTCCCTCTTCGAGGCTTGCGAGATAGGCGCTCATCACGGGGCGCAGCGCGGCGGAGATCGCCGTCGTCGACGTTCTCTCGTACTCGCGGATCTCCGGCAGCACGTCGCTCGACAGCGCGATCGGCAGCGAGAGAGTCTCGGCGAGGACTCTCCCCGCCGTGCGCTCGTGCTCGGGGTGGAGGTACGAGAAGAGGAAGACGATCGCCACGGCCTCCACGGCCTCCGCCCTCAGTCGCTCGGCAAGCGCCGAGACTTCGGCTGCGTCGAGCGCTGTCTGCACCGTACCGTCGGCGCTCACGCGTTCAGTGATCTCAAAACGAAGATCGCGGGGAACGACGGCCGGGGACTTGACTGCCGACAAGTCGTAAAGCGATTCCCGGTTCTGCCTGCCGATCTCGAGCACGTCGCGAAAGCCGCGGGTCGTGACGAGCGCCGTCCGCGCCCACTTGCCTTCGAGAAGCGCGTTCGTTCCCACCGTGCATCCATGTGCCAATCCCTGGACTTCGTGCGGGTCGATCGCGCCCGCGGCAAGGAGTCGGTCGAGAGCTCGCAGCACGCCGACGGCCGGGTCTGCCGCCGTGGATGGCTCTTTGGCGATCCACACCCCCGAGTCGCTCGCGATGACCACATCGACGAACGTACCTCCGATGTCAATGCCGACCGCCTGAGCCATGGGCCGCAGTATAGGAAGGAACGTTGGGTCCCGCAAAGCGGGCCCGGTTGGCGCGGCGGATCGTGTCGCACTACCCGTGCCTCACGGCGTTGCGTACACTTCGCCGGCACACCCAGGAATCAAGATGGGGAGGAAGCATGCAGCGTATTCTGGTCACAGGCGCCTCCGGGCAGGTCGGCTCTGAACTGGCACCTGCTCTCCGCGAGCGCCACGGCACGACGGACGTCCTCGCCAGCGACCTTCGCGCGCCAGTGGAGGGCTCGTCTCTGTCGCAGGGGCCTTTCGAGACTCTGGACGTGAGAGATCGTCCGCGGCTGGAGGAGATCGTTCGCGACCTTCGCATCGATACCATCTACCATCTCGCGGCGATTCTGTCTGCCACCGGGGAAGCCAACCCTCAGCTCGCTTGGGATGTCAACATCGCGGGCCTCGTCAACGTCCTCGAGGTCTCGAGGTCCGGCGGAGTGGGGCGCGTCTTCTGCCCTAGCTCCATCGCCGTGTTCGGTCCGGAGACCCCCCGGCGTCCTGCACCCCAGGAGACCGTACTCCGCCCTTCTACCATGTACGGCCTGACGAAGGTCACCGGCGAGCTTCTCGGCGACTACTACGTTCAGCGTTACGGTCTCGACGTCCGCGGGTTGCGCTATCCCGGCATCGTTTCCAGCGAGACCCCGCCGGGCGGCGGCACGACGGACTACGCCGTCGACATCTTCTACCAGGCGCTCCGCGTCGGCCGATACACCTGCTTCGTGCGCCCAGACACGGTGCTCCCGATGATGTACATGCCGGACTGCGTTCAGGCGACGCTCAACCTCATGCACGCGGACCCGTCTCGCCTCTCGCGGCACTGCGACTACAATGTCGCCGGCATGAGTTTCTCCGCTGCCGACCTGGCAGCCGAGATCGCGCGACACATGCCCGGCTTCGTGTGCGCGTACGAGCCGGACTTCCGCCAGGCGATCGCTGATTCCTGGCCGCAGTCCATCGACGACTCCGCTGCCTGCCGGGACTGGGATTGGAGGCCTTCCTTCGATCTTGCGTCGATGACGGAAGACATGATCCGGCGTCTCCGTCCGAGGCTGGCGTTGCAGCGGCGCTGACCGCAAGAACCGGAAAAGGGACGACTCCGCCTGCCTACGGGCGGAGTCGTCCCTCGTTGTCGTCTTCCAGCCGGCCGTCAGCCTACTGCACGAGCATGAGTCGGGCCTCTTCTGCGCCGTCGCCTCGTCGGGGACCCAGCTTCACGACGCGCGTGTACCCTCCGGCTCTGTCTTTGAACGTGGGGCCGATCTCGGTGAACAGCTTGTCCACCGCATCCTTGTCACGCAGCCGTGAGAAGACCAAGCGCCGCGCGTGGAGATCTCCCCGACGCGCCAGAGTGATGACCCGCTCCGCGTAGCGCTGACTGGCTTTTGCCCGCATGAACGTCGTATCCACCTTTGAGTGCATGATCAGAGCGTTCGTCAGGTTCGCCAACACGCTGCGCCGATGGCTCGGCAGCATTCCCATCTTGTCGACATCCATCCTATGCCGCATGGTGCATCTCCCCTTCGCTTCGCAGTGAGTAGCCGAGCTCGGCCAGCCGATCCTCCACCTTGCTCAGCGTCTTTGCGCCGAATCCGTGGATGTCGAGCAGTTCTTCTCTGGGCCGGGCAAGAAGGGCACCGAGGGTCGTGATGTCCGCTTCCTGCAGGAGATTGCAGGCCCGCTGGTCGACGTCCAACTCGGCGAGCGGGATGGCCAGCTCCTCGTCCTCGCCCTGCCCCGACTCGGCAATCGCTACGCCAAACGGATGCTCGGCGAAGTTCCGGAACAGCTCGAGGTGCCTCTGCAGCAATCGACTCGCCTCGGACAGAGCTTCTTCGGGCCGGATGCTCCCGTTCGTCAAGAGCTCAATTACCAGGCGCTCGTAGCCCGACTTCCCGCCGACTCGAGTCTCTTCAATCGAGAAGTTCACGCGCCGCACGGGAGAGAACTCCGCGTCGATCGGGATCTGCGACAAAGGGGCATCCTCCGACCGGTTGAGTTCGGCAGGAAGGTACGAGAGTCCGGTCTCGACCTCCATCTCGATGTCAAGAACTCCCTTTGCATTCAGGGTCGCGATGTGGTGCTCGGGGTTGACGATCTCCACGCCCGGCGGGACCTCGATGTCCCCCGCCTTGACTTCGCCCGGCCCCTTCTTCTCAAGAGTCACGCGACGCTTGCCCTCTTCTCGGACGCGCAGCGCAACGCCTTTGAGGTTTAGGATGATCTCCAGGATGTCTTCCTTGACTCCCTCCATCGTGTCGTACTCGTGATACTTCCCAGCAAAGCGGACTCGCGTGATCGCCGCTCCCGGAATCGCCGAGAGAAGCGTGCGCCGGATCGCGTTGCCCAGTGTCGTTGCGAACCCAGGCTCGAGCGGCTCAAGGATGACTCTCCCGCTCGTCTCGGTGAGTTCAGCGACCTTGATCTCCTTAGGGAAGACCAACTCGTCCATGACCACACCTCCTAGCGGGAATAGAACTCGACGATCAGATTGGCGGAGATGTCGAGGCCCATCTGCGCGGCGTTGGGCAGTCCCAACACCTGGAACCGCAGCGCGTCGCTGTTCCTCTCAATCCAAGCAGGAACGTCGCGGTCCTGGTTCGCTCCAACGATCGGCTTGACTTTGTCGAGTCGCTCTTGCTTCACCGACACGATGTCGCCCTCGCGAAGCAGGATCGACGGAACGTTCGACGACCGCCCGTTCAAAGCAAAGTGCCCGTGCACGATCAGCTGGCGCGCCTGCTGGCGCGAGGCCGCGAAGCCGGAGCGGTAGACCATGTTGTCGAAGCGCTGCTCCAGCATGCCCAGGAGCGCGTCACCCGTCGCTCCCTTGACGCTTTTTGCCCGGGCAACGTAGATCCTGAACTGACTCTCACGCACGCCATAGATCCGCCGCGCCTTTTGCTTCGCTCGCAGGTGGAGTTGGTACTGGCTTCGTCGCGGTCTGCGCTTCTTCGGGCCCTCGCCCGGTGGACTCGCTCGTCGCGACACCGCGCAGCTCCTCGAATAGCAGCGATCCCCCTTCAGGAAGAGCTTCTCGCCTTCCCGGCGGCACTGTTTGCACTTCGGGCCTGTATCGCGTCCCATTAGCCTTTCCCCTTGCTGTGCGAATTGCTGTGCGAGACCGGCGTCACGTTCTTCACTTCCTCGATGCGAATGCCCGAGGCTTTGATCGTCTGGACTACGGACTGCCTCCCCGACCCTGTCCCTTTCACGCGGATGGCGACCGAACGCACGCCGTAGTCCTTGATCTCGCGCACCAATGCCTCCGCCGCGATCTGCGCCGCGTACGGAGTCCCCTTCTTGGAATTCTTGTATCCGACGACCCCGGGGCTCTTCCACGCCACCGGATGGCCGCTCGGGTCCGTCACGGTAATGATCGTGTTGTTGAACGTCGAGTGCACGTGGATCATGGCACGCTCAAGCTTGATATTCTTCGTCGCCATTCCCTACCTCTTCTTCCCGGCTTTGGCTGGACGCGGCCCTTTCCATGTGCGCGCGTTCGCCCGCGTGCGCTGGCCGCGCACAGGAAGTCGCTTCTTGTGCCTAAGACCACGATAGGAGCTGATGTCCTTCAGCCGCTGGATGCTCGACACGACCCGCCGGCGCAGATCCCCTTCCACCACGTACTGCTCCACCTCGCGCCGCAGACTGGCCACCTCGTTCTCGGTCAGATCTTTGACTCGCACGTCGGGCGAGATGCCGGTCTTGGCTACGATGTCGGCAGCACGCGGATGCCCAATGCCGTACACGTACGTGAGCGCAATCTCGATACGCTTGTTACTCGGCAGGTTGACTCCAGCTATACGCGCCATGCTTCCTCTCCCCCTACCCTTGGCGCTGCTTGTGCTTCGGGTTCCGGCAGATCACCAATAAACGCCCTTCCCGCCGGAGGACCTTGCACTTCGCGCACATCTTCTTGACGGATGCTCGAACTTTCATACGTGTCAGCGTGCTGCGGATCAGCTCTCACGATAGACGATGCGTCCCTTCGTCAGATCGTACGGCGACATCTCCACGATCACGCGGTCGCCGGTCAGAATCCTGATGTAGTGCTTGCGGATCCGCCCCGAGATGTGGCACAGAATGACGTGTCCGTTGGCCAGCTGCACTCGAAACGTCGACCCCGGGAGGCTCTCGATGACCTCGCCGCGCTGTCGAATGACATCTTCCTTGTTGCCTCGGGACTCACTCGTCGCCACCACGCCCTCTTGTCACCTCCTTAGGGTCAAGACCACTGCTCCGTCGCTCGTTACAGCGACCGTATGCTCGAAATGCACCGACAGGCCTCCGGTCGCAGTGACTACGGTCCACTCGTCATCCTGCACGCGAGTGGGCAGGTCATCGACCTTTACCATCGGCTCGATGGCCAAAGTCATCCCTGCCCTCAGGCGGACACCGCGACCCGGCGGGCCGTAGTTGGGAATCTGGGGATCCTCGTGAAGCGCCCTCCCGATTCCATGTCCCACGTACTCCCGCACAACGTGAAAACCGCGCGACTCGACGTACGCGCCGATAGCGTGGGAAACGTCGGACAACCGTTTCGCGATTCTAACTTCCCTGACCCCTTCCCACAAGCTCTGCTCTCCGACTTCGAGCAGTCTCTGCGCCGCGCTGTCGATCTGCCCCACGCCGATCGTCGTCGCCATATCGACGCAGAAGCCCTTCCGAACCATTCCGATATCGATCGAGAAGAGGTCGCCGTCGTGCAGCACCCGCTCCTCGCTCGGCACCCCGTGGACCACTTCGTCGTTGATCGACGTATTGATCACTCCCGGGAAGCCTGCGAGTCGGTCGAACGCCGACTCTCCTCCGCACGCTGCGATCCGGTCCGCCGCGAGCCGGTTGAAGAACCCGGTCGTCCGATCGGGTCGTACTTCCGCCACAAGTTCCGCCAGGATGTCCGCGAGGAACAGGCCGTTTTCTCTCATGATGGCCAGCTCCTCTTCCGTCTTGAGCAAGATCATGCTTCGAGAAGCTGCATGATCTCCGCGAAGACCTTATCGCTCCCGAGCTCCCCGTTTACAGAGTGAAGCAGGCCCTGCTTTCGGTAGAACGTCGCGAGCGGAGCCGTCGACTTCTCGTACACGTCGAACCGGTTCTCGATCACGGCGGAGCGATCGTCATCCCGCTGGTAGAGCACGCCCCCGCAGGCTTCGCACGGCGTCGCATCAGACGCCAGATTGTACGTGAGGTTGTAGATCGCGCCGCACGAGCGACACACTCTGCGCGACGTCAGTCGGCGTACGACTTCGGCCCGCGGCAGGTCGATACTCACGACCGCGTCGAGCTTCGTGATCGAAGCAAGCGCCTCCGCCTGAGCGACCGTGCGGGGAAACCCGTCGAGCAGGAATCCCGTCGTCGCTCCCGCGATCCGCCCCTGGATCATGTCAATGATCAACCCGTCCGGAACCAGCTCGCCACGGTCCATGTAGGTCTTCGCCTTGGCCCCGAGGGCTGTCTTCCGAGCCACCTCATCCCGAAGCAGGTCGCCGGTGGATAGGTGAAGAAGGCCGAGCCGCTCCACCACGCGCTTCGCTTGAGTGCCCTTGCCGGCTCCAGGAGGGCCGAGGAACACCACGCGCTTCCCCGGCATCAACCTCTCCTACCGAGCAGGCGCCCGGATTTCGTCAGGCTCTCGTAGTGCCGCATGACCAGGTGGGCCTCGATCTGCATCAGCGTGTCGATTCCGACGCCCACGACGATCAGCAGGGACGTCCCTCCGATGAGGAACATCGTGGGCAGTTTGCTCGCTGCCGACAGGATGTACGGCAGGATCGCGATCGCGGACAGGAACACCGCGCCCACGAGAAGGATGCGACTCATGATCGCGCTGATGTACTCCGCCGTCGGAGTGCCCGGACGCACGCCGGGGACGAATCCGCCGGCCTCACGGATGTTCTTCGCCATGTCCACAGGATCGAACACGATCGAGCTGTAGAAGTACGTGAAGAAGAAGATCAGCAGGACGTACAGTCCCATGTACAGCAAGCTCCCCGACGCAATCAGGTACATGTACGGCCGGAGACTGGGCAATGCCTCGAACAGCGTGATCGGCAGGCTCAACAGGGCCGACGCGAAGATGATCGGGATGACGCCGCCCTGGTTCACTCGAAGCGGCAGGTGTGACGTGTGCCCGCCGTAGATCCGCCTTCCCATCGTTCTCTTGGCGTACTGGATCTGAATCTTGCGCTGCCCTTGCTGGACCATCGTCATTGCCGCCACAACGACGACGAGAAGGACGATGAAGACGATTCCCCAGATCGGGCTCGCAGAGCCCGTGCTGATGCTCGTCCACATCGAGTTCAGCGACGAGGGGAACCGCGACAGGATCCCCACCATGATCAGCATGCTGATCCCGTTCCCGATCCCGTTCTCCGTGATGCGCTCGCCGAGCCACATCAGGAAGATCGTCCCGGTCGTCAGCGCGATCACGGTGGTCACGTAGAAGAGGACCCCCGCGCCTTGCGTTGCAGCGCTCCGGATCAGCGTCGTCATGAAGGCGCCCTGCAGGATCGCGAGTCCGACCGTCGCCCAACGGGTGTACGCCGTGATCTTGCGCCGTCCCTCGCGCCCCTGTTGCTGAAGCTCCTTCAGCTTCGGCACGACGGACGTGAGCAGGCTGAAGATGATCGAGGCGTTAATGTAGGGCGTCACGCCCAGCGCGAAGAGCGAGAACTGCTGCAGCGCGCCGCCTGTGAACATGTTCATGAAGTCGAAGAGGCCGCCACTCCCCGGGTTGAATACCTGTTGCAGAAGCTGCTTCTCCACGCCGGGAACAGTGATGTGCACACCCAGGCGGAACACGATGATCGCGCCGAGAGTAAAGAGGATTCTCTTCCGAAGCTCCGGGACCTTGAACAGGCTCGCGAATTTCTCCCACATCTCTAGATCACCTCGGCCCGACCGCCGGCCGCCTCGATCTTCCGCTTCGCCTCAGCTCCGAACCGGTGTGCGCGCACAGTGAGGGGCTTCGAGAGCTCCCCGCGCCCGAGGATCTTGACCGGCACGTCGCGCTCGTTCACGAGTCGCATGGCCGTCAGCGTCTCCGGCGTCACGACATCGTCGGCCGAGTAGCGCTCGTCCAACGTATCGACGTTCACGCACGCGTAGACGATGCGCGCGAAGTTATGGAAACCCCTCTTGGGGACCCGCATCCAGATCGGTGTCTGCCCGCCTTCATATCCGAGGCGCGTTCCGCCGCCGCTGCGGGAATTCTGCCCTTTCATCCCGCGGCCAACTGTGTGCCCGCCATGCCCGGAGCCGCCGCCCCGGCCTATTCTCTTCCGCCGGTGCTTGCTCCCCGCCGTGGGTCGTAGATCCTCAAGCCGCATGCCCCGCCTCCTCGCCCACCGCAACGCCCCGCAGCTCTTCCACTTCCCGCTGGCTGCGCAGGCGGGAGAGGCCGTCGAGTGCCGCTCGCGACAACGTAAGGGGGTTGGTTGTCCCCACGGACTTCGTCAGAATGTCCGCAATTCCTGCAAGGCGACAGATCGCGCCGACGGTCACGCCGGCGATCAGTCCGGTCCCCGGATGCGCTGGCTTCAGAAGCACGTAGCCGGCCTTGAACTTGCCCCAGGTCTCGTGGGGAATCGTCCCGCCGGTGGTGTTCACCGTGACCATGCTCTTCTTCGCGTCGCGAATTGCCTGTTGGATCGCGCGAGGGATCTCGGTCGTGCTGCCGACTCCGACGCCCACGCGCCCCTTCCGGTCGCCGACGACCATCGTCACGCGGAAGCGGAGATTCCGACCTCCCTTTGTCACCTTGCTGACGCGTCGGATGTCGATGATCTCGTTCTCGAACTCGTCGTGGCTGATCAAAACTCCAACCCCCCCTCCCGACAGGCCTCAGCAAAGGCCGACACCACACCGTGGTACGGGTATCCTCCGCGGTCAAACACAACTCGCTTGATCCCTGCCTGAGACGCTCGCTCCACCAGCTTCGCCGCGACTTTCAGAACGGCTGTTCGGTTCGGCCCGCCAACCTCGCCGCGCAGCTCGCCGTCGAGGGTTGACGCCTGGACGAGGGTAGCCCCTACCTTGTCGTCCACAATCTGAACATAGAAGTGTCTCAATGTCTTCGTCACACACAAGCGCGGCCGCTCGCTCGATCCCACGATGCGCCTTCGAAGGCGACGGTGTCGCTTCTGGCGCTCGGCAGCACGGTTCGTCATCTTTGCCATCGCCCACTCTCCCTACGCGGCGCCCTGACCGCCGAGCTTCCCGGCCTTCTGCACAACAATCTCGTCCTTGTAGCGAATGCCCTTCCCGTCGTACACGTTGGGCTTCCGCAGGCGCCGTATCTCCGCCGCCACTTGGCCCACGTCCCGCTTGCTCGCGCCCCGGATGATGATCTCCGTCGGGTTCGGCAGTTCGGCCTCAATACCCGCCGCGAGTTCGTACTCCTTCGGCCCCGCGTATCCAAGGTCGAGAGTGATCGTGTTCCCCTGAAGACGCGCGCGGTAGCCCAGGCCCTTGATGATCAGGCGCTTCTCCCATCGCTCCGACACGCCCCTGACCATGTTCGCCAGCAGGCTTCGATAGAGGCCGTGGTAGGCGCGATACTCCTTGCCTTCCTTGCGGCGGGAGACACGCACTGTGCCATCGGCTACGACGATGTCCACCATGTCCGGCCGATACGCTTGCGAGAGCCGGCCGTGCTTGCCTTCCACGCTGAACGTCCCTCCGGCGACGGTTACCTTCACGCCGCTTGGGACTGCCACTGGTACTTTGCCTACTTTGGACATCGCAGCATCACCCTACCAAACCTCGCACAGCACTTCGCCACCGAGTCCGCGCGCGCGCGCATCCTTGCCCGAAAGCACTCCCTGCGAGGTGGACACAACACAGATTCCCATTCCCCCCAGCGGCTGAGGGATCTCGTCCCGACCCACGTAGACTCGCCGGCTGGGCTTGCTGACGAGGCGGATCTCGCTGATCGCTCGCCGCGCGCGGTTCCGCTCGCCCCGATACTTCAATTGAATGTGGAGCTGGGGCTGAGGAACCCCATCAATCCTCTCGTACGCTTCCACGTAGCCTTCCTCGAGCAGGATCTGCGCCACTGCCTCTTTCAGCCGCGAGTGCGGCATGGTCACGCCGTCGTGGAGCCGCGAGTTCGCATTACGGATCCGCGTCAGCATGTCGCCAATCGGATAAGGAATCATCATGCCCTCCTACCAACTCGCCTTCTTGATTCCAGGAATCTCACCCAAGTGGGCGAGCTTGCGGAAGCAAAGCCGACACAGTCCGAAGTCCCGAATGAAGGCGTGAGGTCGCCCGCACAGATTGCAGCGATGGTACTTGCGGACGGGGAACTTGGGCGTCATCTTCGTCTTGTTGATCAGCGCTTTCCTCGCCATCCTTGCCCCCTAGTCGTTGAACGGGAATCCCAACGCCTTGAGGAGCACATAGCCCTCGCGGTCGTCGCGCGCGGTCGTTACGATCGTGATGTCCATTCCCTGAGTCTTCACGATCTCGTTGTACTCGATCTCAGGGAACGTCAGTTGCTCGGAGAGGCCGACGCTATAGTTGCCTCGCCCGTCGAACGCCGATGCCGAGAGCCCCCGGAAGTCGCGTATCCCCGGCAGCACGACGTTGAACAGCTTGTTGAGGAACTCGTAGGCCCTCGTGCCTCGCAGCGTCACACGGCACCCGATCGGATCTCCGATGACGAGCTTGAAGTCGGAGATCGACTTCTTCGCCTTCGTCACCACGGGCCGCTGCCCCGTCATCTTCGCCAAGTTCTGGACCGCCCCCTCCAGGACTTTGGGGTTGTCCTTGTCGCCAACCCCCATGTTGACGACGACCTTGACGATTCGCGGAACCTGCATCACGTTCGAGATGCCCAGCTCCGCTTGAAGTCGCGGGCCGATCTCTTGGACGTACCTCTCATGTAGCAGCATCTCTAGAAGGTCTCCCCACACCGACTGCACTTCCGCATCTTCTTATTCTCCACATCCACGAACTGCGTCCGGGTCGGCGCGTCGCACTCTGGGCAGACGGGAATGACGTTGGAGATATGGATCGCCCCTTCCCGCTTCACAATCCCAGGCTCGCGCAGGTTCTGGGTCGCCCGTTGGTGTTTCGTCACCATGTTCACGTTCTCGACGACGACCCTGTTCTTCTCAGGGATCACGACGAGAACGCGACCGACCTTGCCGCGGTCGTCGCCTGACAAAACCTGGACGCGGTCTCCCTTGCGCACACTTCTCATCGCATCCTCCTAGAGAACCTCGGGCGCCAGCGAGATGATCCGCATCATCTTCTTGTCGCGCAGCTCGCGAGCCACCGGCCCAAACACGCGGGTTCCGATCGGCTCCCCCTGGGTATTGATCAACACGATCGCGTTGTCGTCGAACCTGACGTACGTCCCATCCTCACGCCGATACGCGCTGCGCGTTCGTACGATCACGCCTCGGACGATCTGCCCTTTCTCGATGTCGCTCGTCGGGAGACGCTTCCGAACTGACCCCACGACGATGTCTCCGATCTCTCCGACGCGTCGATTCGACGGACCAAGGATGTTGAAGCAGCGAACCAGCTTCGCGCCGGAATTGTCCGCTACCTTCACCATCGTCTGCATCTGGATCATGTCAGCCCTCCGCCTTCTCGACGATCTCCACCAGCCGCCAGTGCTTCGTCCGGCTCAGCGGGCGGCACTCCTCGATCCGCACGAGATCGCCGATCCCGGCTTCCTGGCGAGGATCGTGCGCGTGGAACTTGGCATGTCGAGCGACGTGCTTCCGGTATCGCGGATGAAGGCGAAGCTCCTCGACTCTGACAACAATCGTCTGCTCCATCCGGTCGCTCATTACTCGACCGGTCTTCGTCTTCTTCATCGCCCTTCCTCCCGCGCCTTCTCGCTCTTCAACGTCAGAACTCGAGCGACAGAACGGCGAGCCTTCTCGAGCTCCGCCGTGTTCGCAAGCTGCCCGGTCGCTCTCTGGAAGCGAAGGGTGAACAGCTTCCTCTTCAGCGCTCGCTCTTGCTGCTCGAGCTCATCGACCGTCATGTCGCGTAGCTTGTCCGTCTTCATAGCTCGCCTCCAAGGACAGTCCTCCGCTTCAGCCGCGTGCGGACAGGAAGCTTGTTGCCCACGAGGTAGTGGACTCGCTTCGCTTGATCCTCGGTCACACCTGCGATCTCGAACAACACGCTTCCCGGGCGCACCACGGCGACCCAGTGGTCGACCGGGCCCTTCCCTTTTCCCATACGAGCTTCCGCAGGGTGCTTCGTGATCGGCTTGTCAGGGAAGATTCGGATCCACAGGCGCGCGCCGCGCTGCGTCGTGCGTGCGATGGTCGTTCTGCACGCCTCGATCTGCGCCTGAGTGATCCACGATGCCTCGAGCGTCTGGATCCCGAAGTCCCCGAACGCGATCTGATTCCCTCGCGTAGCCTTTCCGGCTTTGCGCCCACGGTGCATCTTCCGGTACTTCGTTCGCTTGGGGAAAAGGAGTGGCACTCTACTTCACCTCGTCTCGGTGGGCGCGAGGAGAGCGTTCGCCGCGGAACACCCATGCCTTGACGCCGATGTTGCCGTACTTCGTCCGCGCCTCGACAAGCCCGTAGTCGATGTCGGCACGTAGGGTTTGGAGCGGGATTCGTCCCTCTTTCATCGTGATGGAACGGGCGATGTCGGTTCCCCCGAGGCGCCCGCTGACCTTGATCTTGACTCCCTCAGCTCCGGCGCCCATCACGCGCCGTATCGCTTCCTTCATCGTGCGAGCCGGGGCGGTGCGATTCTCGATCTGCAGCGCGATGTCCTGTGCGACAAGACGCGCTTCGAGGTCGGGACGCTCGATCTCCTGAATCGACACCTTGACGGTCCGCCCGGTGAGATCCTCCAGGGCCCGTTGCAGAATCTCGATCTCGCTGCCGCCCCGCCCGATGATGATCCCGGGCCGCGCGGAGCGAATGACGATCGAAACTCGGTCCTCTTTCGACCGTTCGATGTTGATCTCTGCAACCGCCGCTCTTCGATACCGCTCCTGAATGAGGTCGCGGATTCTCTTGTCCTCGGCGATGTACTCGGGAGCCAGTTTCGGGTTGTACCAATTGGAAACCCATTTCCGAGTGACTCCGACCCGGAACCCGATCGGATGGATCTTCTGACCCATTACGCACGCTCCCTATCGCCGACGACAATCGTCACGTGGCTCGTATGGTGCCGCACCGCGTCGGCCCGTCCGTATGCACGGGGCTGCATCCTTCGCAGTGACTTCCCCATGTCGACGGTCGCGCGAACCACGTAGAGTCCGTCGACATCGACGTCATAGTGGTTCTCTGCGTTGGCGATCGCCGACTCAAGAGTCTTGCGGATCGGCAGTGCCGTCTTCTTGCTTGACAGCCCCACGATCCGGAGCGCCTCGTTCACGCCCTTGCCGCGAATCGCATCGATAACGAGTCGCGCCTTTCGTGGCGACATGCGGATGTGGCGCGCAATAGCCCGTGCTTCCATAGCGTCTCCTACGTCAGGCCTGGTGCCTTTTTCTTCTTCATTCCGCCGTGCGAGCGGAACGTCCGAGTCGGAGCGAACTCACCGAGCTTGTGTCCGACCATGTTCTCGACGATCGAGACGGGCAAGTGCACTTTGCCGTTGTGGACCTTGATGATCAGGCCCACCATGTCGGGTGTGACCATCGAAGCCCGCGACCACGTCTTGATTTCCCCCGAATCCCCTCGCTTCGCGCGCTGCACCTTGTCGAGAAGGCTGGCACAAACGTAGGGACCCTTCTTCGTTGATCTCCCCATCAGGGCCTCCTCCTACCGCCGACCTTCGCCAGCCCGGCGGACGATCAGCGCGTTGCTCTTCTTGCGCGGTTTGCGGGTCCGGCCGCCCTTGGCCGTCTTCCCGGTCGGCGAGACCTTCGGTCCGCCAACGTGGCCGCGCCCCTCTCCGCCGCCGTGCGGGTGATCGACCGGGTTCATCGCCGTGCCCCGCACCTCCGGCTTCCACCCAAGGTGCCGCACTCTCCCGGCACTCCCATGCTTTACGTTCTTGTGGTCGGGATTCGAGACCTCGCCCACCGTCGCTCGGCAGTCGGTCCGGAAGATGCGCACCTCGCCCGACGGGAGTCGCACGTGAGCCCTGTCTCCCTCTTTTCCTATGAGCTTCGCCGACGTGCCGGCAGATCGCGCGATGGCTCCGCCGCTCCGCGGGTAGAACTCGAGGTTATGGATCGTCGACCCGAGCGGGATCTTCGCCAGAGGGAGCGAGTTGCCTACCGAAACCTCGGCGTTCTCTCCCGCTTCGACCACCGCGCCGACGGGCAGCTCGACCGGGGCCACGATGTACCGCTTCTCGCCGTCCGCGTAGCACAGAAGGGTGATCCACGCTGACCGGTTCGGGTCATACTCGCGTGTCATGACGCGCGCGGGGATGCCATCCTTGTCCCGCGCGAAATCGATCACGCGGTACTGCCTCTTGTGGCCGCCCCCGCGCCAGCGAGCCGTGATGTGTCCCTGGCTATTGCGTCCGGCCTTCTTCGGCTTCGGGCGCAAGAGTGACTTTTCGGGAGCGACCTGCGAGAGCTCGCTGTAGTCTGGCAGCTCCGCATGGCGTCGCCCGGGGGTCGTCGGCTTGTATCGTTTGAGCGCCATTCTTGCCTAGCCTCCCATCATCTCAATGCGGTCGCCGGGCGCGAGTCGCACGGTCGCCTTGCGCCATCGCGATGTGTGCCCGTGAAGCTGGCTCAAGCGCTCGCGGCGGGGCTTTCCGTGGACGTTGGCAGTCCACACCTTTTCGACCTTCACTTTGAATAGCTCTTCGACGGCCTTGCGGATCTCCACCTTGTTCGCTCTCAAGGCAACGCGAAACGCGTACTTCCGCTCTTCGGCCTTGCGTACCGTGTCCTCGGTGACCAGCGGCGCGAGGACGATGTCTTCCGCGTGCATCAGCTTGGCCATAGTCAGAACCTCCCCCGCAGCTCCTCAACGGCCCCGGCCGTCATGACAAGGTGGTCGTGACGCAGGACGTCGTAGACGTTGATCCCGCAGCCCGCGATGCATTTCACATAGCGGAGGTTCGTAAACGACTTTTTCACGGCCCGCCCATACTCGGAGGAACTTACTACGATAAGGGCACTCCCCTCGACGCCCAGCCGCGCGAGAAGCGCAACGGCGGCCTTCGTCTTCGGCTGCTCGAATGCGATCCGGTCAACAAGGATGACCCGGCCTTCCTGGGCTCGATCAGACAGCGCGGAGACAAGCGCCCCTGCGCGCATCTTCTTCGTCAGGTTCATCGCGTAGGAGCGAGGCTTCGGCCCGAACACCGTGCCGCCTCCGACCCACAGGGGCGAGCGACGCGAGCCTTGACGGGCGCGCCCGGTCCCCTTCTGACGCCAGGGCTTTCGCCCTCCTCCCCGCACTTCGCCTCGGGTCTTCGTCGAACTCGTGCCCTGGCGGCGATTCGCCATCTGCATGCGAACCATTCGATAGAGGAGGTCCTTGTTCACTTTGCCGCCGAACAAGCGCTCGTCAAGCGCCACGGTCTGCGGCTCGGAACCCTCGCCGAGCGAGTACGCTCTTGCTTCAACCATGATGCTTCCCCAATTCCAAGAGGCTTCCGCGGGCCCCCGGCGTCGCCCCCTTGAGGACGAGCAGGTTCTTCTCGGCGTCAATCTTGACCACGCGAAGCCCGCGCACCGTGACACGCCGATTCCCCATGTGCCCCGGCATTTTCCGCCCCTTGATGATCCGCCCCGGCTCCACGTGGCACCCTACCGAACCGGGCCGCCGGTGGAATTTGGAGCCGTGGCTGTCCGGTCCGCCGCTGAAGTTCCATCGCTTCACGACGCCCTGGAACCCGAGTCCTCGGCTGGTACCGGACACGTCCACCTTGTCGCCCTCGGCGAAGATCCCCACCCCGATGGCGTCACCGACTTTGTACTCCCCCACACTCTCGACACGGATCTCAAACAAGTGACGATGCGCCGCCACACCGCTCTTCTTGAAGTGCCCCGCGAGCGGCCGGGAGACCTTCGTCTCCTTGACTTCGTCGTAGCCGAGCTGCAAGGCGTCGTATCCGTCTCTCTCCTTCGTCTTGATCTGGACGACGGTGCAGGGACGCGTTTCGATGACCGTCACGCCGACCGCGCGGTCATCGACAAACACCTGCGCCATGCCAATCTTCTTTCCGAGAAGCCTCCGAGCCATGCGTCGCCTACCTTCGTGCCTAGAGTTTGATCTCGATGTCGATGCCCGTGGGGAGTTCGATATCCATCAGCGCGTTAATCGTCTCAGAGGTCGGCTCCTTGATGTCGAGGAGGCGCGTGTGGATCCGCCGCTCAAAGTGCTCCATCGATCGCTTGTCGATGTGCGGAGACCGCAACACCGTGTACACGCGGCGCTCCGTCGGAAGCGGAATCGGGCCAGCGATCTTGGCCCGCGTCTCCTTTGCCGACTCCACGATCTTCCGAACCGAGCTGTCGACAAGCTCGTGATCGTACCCCCGCAGCTTGATCCGGATCTTCTCTCTCGCCATGTCAGTACCCTCTACTCTTGACGATCTTCCCCTGCAACCCCTCCGGGACTCTCTCGTAACGAGCCACCCGAAGCGAGTACGTCGCTCTTCCCTGGGTCAGAGAGCGCAACCGCGTCGCGTACCCAAACGTCTCGGCCAGCGGGATGCAGACCATCAGGATCTGCACCGTCTCCAGCGGCCGAAGCATGTGGATTTCTCCACGCCTGCGCGCCAGGTCCTCCATCACTTCACCCAGGTACTCGGCAGGCGTGATCACTTCTCCTTCCATAATCGGTTCGAGAAGCTCAAACACACCCGCACTGTACGCCTTGTGCAACGCCGCGGATGCGGCTGCACGAAACGCAAGCTCGGACGAGTCTACCGGATGAAAAGACCCACCAATAACGGCGGCTCCGATGTCGGCGAGAGGATATCCCGCTAGTGGACCGTTTGTCAACGTTCCCCGCAGAGCGCTCTCAATGGCCGCCGCATACGCCTTTGGGATCTCTTCCGGCTTCGCGTCAAAGCGGAACGTGATCCCGCTTTCCCGCGGCAACGGCTCGAGCCGCAGGACGACGCGCGCGAACTGACCGCGCCCGCCCGCTTGCCTCTCGAACTCGTCCTCCGCGACGACCGGCTCGCGGAGAGTCTCCCGGTATGCCACCTGAGGTGTGCCGACTCGCGCGTGGACGCGCAGCTCTTCGCGCAGGCGGCGGACCAGCACATCCAGGTGCAACTCGCCCATCCCGCCGATGATGATCTGGTCGGTCGTCTCATCCGTCCGGACGTGGAACGTCGGATCCTCCTGAGCCAGCTTCGCTAGTCCGTCCATCAGTCCCAGCCGCTCGGCTTCCGTTCGCGGCTCCACGGCCGAGAACACGACGGGTTCGGGGAATTGGATCTTCTCGAGCAGGATCGGCGCGCTCTTGTCGCACAGCGTGTCCCCCGTCGAGACGTCCTGCGACCCGACGACCGCGACGATGTCGCCCGCAACCGCTTCGTCCAGCGCCATTCGGTGGTTGGCGTGCATGCGGAAGAGCTTCGTGACTCGAAGGCCTTTGCCCGTTGAGCTGTTGTATGCGTGTCCTCCGACCTTCAGAGATCCGGAGTAGATGCGTAGGTAAACCAGCCGCCCGGCGTACGGGTCGGACGTCACTTTGAATGCAAGAGCGGAGAAGGGAGCTTCCGGATTCGACGCCCGCTCCTCCACGCCGTCGACGCCCCGCACGGGAGGGACGTCGACCGGAGAAGGTAGATAGCGAACTACGGCATCGAGAAGCGGCTGTACGCCGACGTTCTGGAACGCAGATCCCCCGACTACGGGGATCAGTCGATTCGCAATGCATCCCCGTCGGAGCCCCGCGTGGAAATCCTCCGGACGCACTTCCCGCCCCTCGAGGAACGACTCCATCAATCGATCGTCGAACTCCGCCGTTCGCTCGATCGCCAGCTCGCGGTACAGTTCTACCTGCTCGTGCAGAGCAGGGGGAACCGGCTCCCGCGCCATCGCGGAGCCCTGGCTCCCACTGTCCCACACAACGAGCTCTCGCGCGAGCAGGTCGACGATGCCCAGAAGCCGGCGATCCGCGTCTCGATGCGGCAGGCTCAACGGAACCGTCCGCACGCCAAGGCGCGCTTCGATCATCTCGAGTGTGCCTGTGAAGCTCGCCTCTGCACGATCGAGTTTGTTGACGAAAGCGATGCGCGGGGTCTTGTAGCGGTCGGCCTGCCGCCAGACCGTCTCCGACTGGGACTCGACCATCTCCACGCCCGAGAAGAGGACGACGGCACCGTCCAGCACCCGCAGGCTGCGCTCGACCTCGGCAGTGAAGTCGACGTGCCCCGGCGTGTCGATGATGTTGATCTGGTGGTCTTTCCACGGACACGTCGTCGCAGCCGACGTGATCGTGATCCCGCGCTCCCGCTCCTGCGCCATCCAGTCCATTTCGGTGTCACCCTCATGGACTTCGCCCATCTTGTGGATCTGGCCGGTGTAGAAGAGGATGCGCTCCGTCGTCGTCGTCTTCCCGGCATCGATGTGCGCCATGATGCCAATGTTGCGCACTCTCTCGAGGTCAGACGTACGCGGAGACACAGTCGACGTTCCTTTGCCGGGACTTCGGGCGCGGGCCGAGCGAGCGTCTACCAGCGGTAGTGCGCGAACGCCTTGTTGGACTCGGCCATGCGATGAGCATCCAGCCGCTTCGTGTAGGCCTTCCCCTCTTTGCGCGACGCGTCGACGATCTCGGCAGCCAATCGCTCGGCCATGGTGTGCTCGCCTCGCTCCCGCGACGCCGCGACGAGCCAGCGAAGCGCGAGCGCGATCTGCCGATCCGCCGGAACTTCGTACGGCACCTGATAGTTGGCACCGCCGACCCGCCGAGTTCGGACCTCAAGGCGTGGGCAGCAGTTCGTGATGGCCTCATTGAACACATCGAGCGATGGAGAGCCGCTCCTCGACTCCACCAACTCGAGGGCCCCGTAGACGATCCGCTCGGCGATCGGCTTCTTACCCTCCTGCATGACGTAGTTGATGAGCTTCGCCAGGAGCTTGCTGCTGTGGCGGATGTCGGGCTTCACGTCACGACCAGGGATCTTCATGCTCGTCTCCTCACTACTGCTGCTTCTTGGCGCCATACTTCGACCGGCCCTGACGCCGTGACGTCACGCCCTCTGAGTCCAGGGTGCCGCGAATGATGTGGTACCTGACTCCGGGTAGATCCTTGACGCGACCACCCCGCACCAACACCATGGAGTGCTCCTGCAGGTTGTGCCCTTCTCCCCCAATGTAGGCGGTGACTTCCTTCCCGTTGCTCATCCGCACGCGGGCGACTTTCCGCAACGCGGAATTTGGCTTCTTCGGCGTGCGCGTGTAGACGCGCGTGCAGACGCCGCGCTTCTGCGGGCATGTACTGAGCTGCGGAGCCTTGCTCTTCTTCGTCTTGGGCTTCCGCCCGAGTCGGATCAGCTGATTGATCGTTGGCATCTTCACTCCCTGGCTTGGATGGCCGTGATTATAGGTTGGGCCTGTAGCCCCTTCAAGGCTACGCAGAATCCTCGTCATCCGCCGGCTCTTCGGCTGCGGGCACGTCGGCGCTGCCGGCAGGCACCCCCGCGCTGACGAGGGGCCGGAAGCCCGTCCCAGCGGGGATCCGTTTTCCCACAATGATGCTCGGCTTCAGCCCTTCCAGTTCGTCGGTCTCGCCGCGCAGCGCCGCCTCGGCGAGCACTTTCGTCGTTCGCTGGAACGACGCGGCGGAGAGCCACCCCTTCGTCTGCAAGGCCGCCTTCGAGATCCTCAAGAGCTCGCGGTCGCCGGCAGGCAGCCGCTTCTCCGCGACGGGGACCTCGACCTCCTCCTCGTCCCGCACGACCCGGACGACGTCGATCTTCGCCCTCCTGGCCGTTGCCAACACGAGGGCCGTCAGAGGCTCTCCGCTCCGGGCCGCGATTTGGTCATCGACGGTCACATCTTCCGCCAGGGGAAGACTCAGCGCCTCTGCGCGCGTCTTGTCCGCTTCCTGGTTCCACAGAGCCAGAGTCTTGACCTCCTTGCGGAACTCCTCCAGCGTGACGAGATCACCCAGCAGGAAGCGCGAGTCACCCTTGTCCATGATCCGCACGTTGTTCAGGATCTGGCGAATGATCACCTCGAGATGCTTGTCGTTAATGTCCACGCCTTGCTGCCTGTACACCTTGTGGATCTCCGTCAAGAGGTACTGACGGGCCTTCTGAACGCCGGCAGCCGCGAGCACCGTGTGCGGCGCCACGATCCCTTTGGTTAACAGGTCTCCCTCTTCGATCTTGTCGCCCACGCGTACCGTGACTGCTTTGTCGATCGTCACCACGCTCTTCGGCTCGATTCTCACTTTGGCGATTTCGCCATGGATCTCGATCGATTCCACGCGCACCTCGCCGACGTGCGGCACCTCGAGCCGGACGAGCGGCTCGCCGGCGCGCACGGTTTCCCCGTGCCCCTTCAGGGACGAGATGTCTGCCGTGAGCGGAATCCGCAGTCCTCCCTCCGGGTTGTACACGAGGATCCGATCGTCCAAGACGACGGCAGTCCCTTCACCCTCCGCAGCGACGAAGATGGGCTTCGAGCGCGATGTGACGGCTTTCCCCGCCTGCACGGTCTGCCCCGGCTCCACGAGCAGTCGGCCGCCGTAGGGGATCTCGTGTTCGACCACGTCTCCCTCGCCAAACACGAGTCGGAACACCCTGTCGTTCTCTTCGGACAATTCGACCTTTGCTTTCCGCGTCGCAACGACCGGTTCCACGTTGAAGCGGTCCGTTAGGGCATCTTTCGCCTCGACGACATCGCCGGTCTCAACCTTGACCGTAGCTCCGCGCGGGATGGTGTACGATCGGTCGCCGCTCGCGGGATCCAGCAGCAGGAGTTCCTGGCTGCCATCGTCGGCGCGCAGGATGTAGACCTCGCTTGCACGGGCTCTTCGTACGAATCAGGTCCTCGGTCGCGACCTCGTCACCCTCTTCGGCTTTGAGGATTCCTGCCGGCACGAGGATGTCCCGCGGCTCTCCGGTGATCTCCACTTGGTCGTGTCCTGTCTCCGTGGACACGACGCTGGTGACGAACCCGTCCAGCGGTGAGATTCCCGCCTCGCTCTCCTTCGGCGTCTTCCGCGCCTCGAACAGCTCCTCGGCACGAGGCAGTCCCTGCGTGATGTCTTCTCCAGCAACGCCGCCCAGATGGAACGTGCGCATCGTCAGCTGCGTGCCGGGCTCTCCGATAGACTGCGCCGCGATGACCCCTACGGCCGTCCCCAACGCGACCGGCTGATGGCTGCTCATGTCATATCCGTAGCAGAGCTGGCACACTCCTCCGGTTGACTCGCAAGTCATCGCGGAGCGGATCACCACGCGGGGCCGCACCTGAATCTTCTTGATCTTCGCCGCGCGCAGGGTCTCCGCGAGACGCGCTGTCAGCATCTCGTCCTGCCTCAGGATCACTCGCCCGGTGCGAGGTTCTTTGACGTCGTGCAGGCTCTTCGCACCGATCATGCGCTCGCGGTCGGCCGCGCTCGCGGTGGACAGCTCGCACTCCATCTGGCCGATCAGTGTGGCCATTTCCTGCGTGATCCACTGATTGGCATCCGCGACCACGTCACCGCTTGACGGGTCGATCACGGGCGACGCGGTGACTCGCCCGTAGATGCGCTCTTCAATCGCCTCCATCGTTTCCGATTTGCTGAACCGTAGGGGATCAATCTCCACACCCTGCGTCGTCCCGCAGTCGACCGCACGGATGATCGTGTCGGACGACGCGTCCACGAGGCGCCGGGTCAGGTAGCCCGAGTCGGCCGTCTTCAGCGCCGTGTCCGCCGCGCCCTTGCGCCCGCCGTGGGTGGAGATGAAGTACTCCATCATGTCCAGCCCTTCGCGGAAGTTCGAGATGACGGGCCTCTCGATGATCTCGCCCGACGGACCCGCCATGGGTCCCCGCATCCCGCAGAGCTGCTTGACCTGGTCCGGACCTCCCCGCGCGCCAGACATGACCATTCCATACACGGGGTTGAACAGGTGCTGACGCAGGTTCTCCATCGTGGCGTGCTCCACGTCATCCACCGTGCGCCGCCAGATGCGAATCACCGCGTCGCGGCGCTCCTCCTCCGTGGACAGCCCCATCTTGAACATGGTCTCGATGCGCAGCACGGCGGCTTGGGACTCGCGAACAATGCCAGTCTTCTCCACGGGGATGAGGCAGTCCTTGAGTGAGATCGTGAGGCCGGCATACGTGGCATACTTGAACCCAAGGTCCTTCAGATCATCCAAGACCTCGGCTGTCTTCTCCCAGCCGTACTCGTGGAAGCAGCGCATGACGATCTTCTTCACGGTCCGCCGGTCAATGACGCGGCTGTAGTCGCGAATCGGTTCGGGAAGGACTCGGTTCACCTCGGCGCGACCTAGAGTGGTGTCGACGATCTGTCCGTCGATGCGGATCTTCGCCAGGCTGTGCAGTCCTAGGGCTCCTGTCTCGAAGGCTCTTTGGGCCTCGTCGATGTCGCGGAATGCCTTCCCCTTCCCCTTCCCCTCAGGCTCCTCGAGGGTCAGGAAGTAGAAGGCGAAGATCGGGTCTTGCGTCGGCAACGTGATGGGCTCGCCGCTCGACGGCGAGAGGATGTTGCGCGGCGCCGCCATGAGTTCCCGTGCCTCCGCGATGGCCTCGGGAGAAAGCGGAAGGTGCACCGACATCGTGTCGCCGTCGAAGTCCGCGTTGTAGGGCGGGCACACCAAGGGGTGGACATGAATGGCCTCGCCGTCCACCAGGATCGGCTCGAACGCCTGCATCGAGAGCCGGTGGAGCGTCGGGGCGCGGTTGAGAAGCACCGGGTGCTTCTTGATGAGCTTGTCAAGGATGTCCCACACCTCGGGCATCTCGCCCATGAGGGCACGATTCTTGATCTCGTCGAAGTCGGAGAACGTCGTCGTCTCGAGGTAGTGCAAGATGAACGGCTTGAACAGCTCGAGCGCCATCTTCTTCGGAATCCCGCACTGCGCCAGCTTCAGCTTCGGATCGACAACGATGACGGCACGTCCCGAATAGTCGACGCGACGACCCAGCAGGTTGCGACGCAGCCGACCGTGCTTGCCGTGGATCCGTTCGGACAACGACTTGAGCGGGCGGTTGTCGCGCCCCCGAATCGGGCTCTCCTTCTTCTCGTTGTGAATCAGGGCGTCGACCGCTTCCTGCAGCATCCGTCGCTCATTCCGCAGGATCACTTCCGGAGCACCCATGTCGACCAGCTTCTTGAGGCGGTTGTTCCGGTTGATGATTCGGCGGTAGAGGTCGTTCAGGTCCGTCGTAGCGAACTTCCCGCCCTCAAGCTGGATCATCGGGCGCAGGTCGGGTGGAAGAACCGGAACCGCATCGAGGATCATGTCCTGCGGGTTGTTGCCGGAGCGCCGCAACTGATCCACCACCTCGAGCCGCTTCATGAGTCGCCGCTGGTTGCCGATGCTCGTCTCCTGGCGCAGCTCTTCAGTGAGAGACGCGTAGAGCTCCTCTACGTCGAGCGACTGGAGAATGCCCTTGATTCCAGCGGCGCCTGTCTCGGCCGCGAAGCCGTCCGGATAGATGCGTTCGTACGCGCGCTTCTCGAGATAGGTCAGCCGCTCTCCGATCGAGAGGGGGATGTCGCGATCCTTGATCTGCGTCACGATGAACGCCAAGCTGTCCAGCACCTCTCGATCGAGCGGCTCTCCCGTGACCGCGCCGTAGCGGTCCACCAGCATGTCGTAGGCTGTCTTCGAGCAGATCTCGCCCACCGGACGCTCGGCGATCACGGTGTCCGCTTCCACCTCGTCGCCGTCCTCGAGCATGATCTCGGCCTCGCCCACCATCGGGTACTCCTGACTCCCGATGATGACCGAGCGAATGCGCTCGCCGTTCGTCAGCTGCCGCTCTTCGATCGTGACTCGCCCACCCTCCTCCGCGAGAACGCGGGGGGCTTCGTCGAGGTAGTATGCGGGCTCCACCTCGAAGGTCAACGCCTGGGACAGGATCGCGTGTTCGGACGCATACAGCGACTCGCCTGGCCGCACTTCCTTGCTTCCGGACGTCGTGACGATGTAGAGAGCCTGCTCAAGGGGCTCGGTCTCGTAGTACGCGATCCGCTGGAGCTCGCGGCGCTTCAACCCCAAGAGACGACTGAGAAGGCTGGACACCCCCTTGAGGAACCAGAAGTGGACCACGGGGCTGGCCAGTTGGATGTGCGCCATGTTGACGCGCCGAACCGATGAGTCTGTGACGAGGACGTGACACTTCTCGCACGTGATCCCCTCGTACTTCTTGCCCTTGTACTTGCCGCACGCGCACTCGTAGTCGTTGGCGGGCCCGAAGATCTCTTCGGCGTACAAGCCGCCCCGCTCCGCCCGATGCGTTCGGTAGTTGATCGTCTCGGACTCCGTGATCTCTCCGTGCGACCAGCCGAGAATCACCGACGGTGGAGCCAGCTGCAGCTTTATGCGACGGATGTCATCGCCGGCAATCACTTGCCTCACCTCTCCTTAGTCTTCCGTGGCAGCCGAGCTGCGCCGCGCGGCCGCTCCGTTTGCCCTAGTTCTCGGTTCCCGTCGTCGACTCCGCCGAGTCGCGCAGCGCGCTTTCACTCTTGGTCTTGCGGTAGTCCGTGGAGTAGTACCCTTTGCCCTTGTAGATCACGCCGATCCGGGGAAGAAGCCGCTTCGTCTGGCCGCCGCCGCAGTGCGGGCACGTCGCCAGAGCCACATCGCCGTTTTGTCGCAACACACGGAACTCGCTCCCGCAACTTGCGCACTCGAAGCGGTAAAAAGGCATAACTGCCCCGCCCTAGTCCTCGTAGGGCTAGCACCACGGTCTCTTGACTCTACTCTCATGAAACGCGATCGCGGAATAAACAGACGCTCCGTTCCGAAGCCGCGCATCCCTTGTTCAGACTGGTTGGTCGGAGTATAGCCTCCGGGCTCGCGCTGTCAAGCTGCCGCAGGTGCTGCCGCCACGAGCGTCATCGCTTGAACGCCCGGGATCTCGAGAAGCTCGTCGGTGGATCGAAACGCCTTCGCGTGCAGGAGAAGCGTCTCGTCGTCACTCTCGAGGCGGTAGTAGATGGGCACCGACGTACATCGTCCGCCGCTCGTGTGGGTTGCCGTGATGCACGCTGCCAGCTCGAGGATCCGCGTCCTCTCTGCGGCTGTTCTTGCTCCCCAGTCCGTTCGCACGAGCGCCATCGGGCCATGCGGCGTGGCCGGATACACGCGCAGGTCCTGCGGAAGGAACAAGTTCTGGAGCTCGCGCTTCTCCTCGTCTCCGACGGCAACTACGACCTTTGCCCAGGGCTCGATCTTGTAGTAGTGCGAGAAATCGAGGAGCCGCAGGCCGTTCAGCGTGAACCCCTCCTCCGCGAACAGATTGGCGACCCGCTCGCCGAAACCGGGCACCGTGAGCTTGCAGCGGCCACACGACCCCATTCGATTCGACGAGCTCAAATGAAGCGATGTCGCCAGCCTCGCCAGGTCTTCGTCGTCCATGGCGTGGATCGCCCGGGGGCCACCCAGCCGGCCCCACCCCTCAAGATCGCAGTCCCCGTGCCCGGCCCGGAAGCACAGCGGCCGGAGGATACGGCTCTGAACATCATATCGCGCAGCCAGCCAATCCATCTCCTCGCGGCCCAAACCATGCCGTCCCAGACGTTCGCCGGTGGCCAGGAAGTCCGCACCCACGCGCGCCATGTACCGAACCGAGCGCGAGACGAGCAAGGCTCGACACTCAAGGCACGCCTGCCGAAGCGAGAACTGCGCAGCGTCCGGCTCGACGAACCTCAGGTACTCCCGCTTGAGAGACTGGGTACGGAAGACGGTTCCGGGCCACTCCTCGCGGACCAATTCCCGCAGCTCCTCCGTCTCCGAGGCAAACGGGGACCGGAAGTGCAGGAGCTGTATGGAGTGCACACCAGGATGGTGCAACACAAGCGCCGCCGCAACGCGACTTGCCAGACTGCCCGAGAATAAAACGAGAACCTTAGCCAACGCCTACCCCGACTCCTCCCTCCCCCAGCGCTCCGCGCTATCGTCGCGGCTCGATCAGGCCATAGTTGCCGTCCCGGCGGTGGTAGATGATCGCCACTTCGTCGGTCTCCGCATCAATGAACACGAGGAAGCCCTTCTCAATCGCCTCCAGCTGAAGCGACGCCTCCTCGGGCGTCATCGGCTTGTAGAAGTGGGTTTCGGTTCTGATGATCTGCCTCTCGCCGCCGCCCCCTCCGCGATCCGGCTCGCCTCCTCCGCCGCCACGCACTTTCACGTCCCCAAGCTGGTCTTTGAACTTCACCAGTTGGCGGCGGAGCCGGTCCACGGCTTTGTCGACGGATGCGTACATGTCCGTGGATTCCTCGCGCGCCGTGATGAGCTTCTTGTTCGTCAAGTGTGCGTGGAGATCGGCGATCTGTCGCTCCTTCTCTGACGACAAGACGACGTCCACACTGACGATTCGGTCGAAGAACCGCTCGAGCGCCTCCGTCTTCTCGACGACGTACGCCCGCAAAGCCTGACTTGACTCTGCATGACCGTGTCGCTCAGCGATCTTGATCTTCATCGGCTCCCCCTTCCAACGAGATTATGACAGAAAAAGAGAGACCGGTCAACGGTGGGAGGTCCGAGGATGCTCGCCTCGCCCTGGACAAGGACTCTTCTAGGGAATGCGCACGAGTCGATCTGAGAGCTGGCGGGTTATTGCATGCAGGCCGCTCTCGCCAATATCCGGAAGGTAGACGGCGAACTCGCTGCTGACGAACGTTCGGAGTCGGCTCTGGAAGCGCAAGCCGTCCGTTCTCCTCTCGCGGGCGATCAGCCCCGCCTCAAGGAGTTCCTGCGGCAGCTCGTCTTCGATCATCTCTCGTGCGCAGTTGGTCCACGCGGCGATTTGCGACGCGGTGTACGAGCCGGGAGCGTGCTCGACGAGAAACGCCAGAACGCGGCGCTCCAACAGACTTCGGCGCTCCACCCGAGCCACGAGGCGGTCGATGTGCCGCCCGACGGCCGGAGGAAGGCCGGCCGCTGTCGGCCCCGGCTGTGCGACCTCGATGACCCCCCACCCAGTCTCCGCTGCAACGCGTTCGCGCGCCGCGGCTCTGGCCTCCACAAGGTCGCGCCGCGCCGAACTCGGTGATTCGGAAACGAACTCGGCGTCCGCGGCAGCTCGGGGCAGGGGATCTTGAGTGACGATCGTCGGCGCGGGCTGCGGGACTTCGACCTTGATGTACCCCAGCGTCCGCGCTGTCTCCTCCAGTTCGGCGATCCTCTGGTCTCTCTCCGCTACCCTCTCCTGCATTCTGGAAAGCTGCTCTTCGAGTTCCTGGGCCCGCGTTCGGCGTCCGCGACCCTCGCGCGCTCGTTCGATCGCTTCAATGATAGAGGCGCTCACCTGCTTCAGTTCAGGCGTCGCCACGGCCTCGAGTGACGGAGTGAACCCCGCATGGAACGTCGCACGTTCGCGTACGTAGATCGGACGGACGATCTCGCCGTTCACGAAAATGCAGTTCCCGGTTTCCAGCGACGCGATGATCTCTTTCACCTCGCTCTTCCGCCACGGAAGAAGCTCGCTGTACACCCGCATGTCGACCTCGTGAACAACGCGGTGCAGGAGCAGCATGCCAGCCTGACTCAACACGTCCTTGTCCACCTTCGCGCTGCGTTGGGAGACAACGATAGCCCCCAAGCCGCGCTTGCGGCCGCGCAGTGCAATGCGGGCGATCATCTCCTTGAGTTCGGTCTTCACGCCCTGCGGTATGAACTCGTGCGCCTCTTCGATTCCGATGATGTAGGGACGCCGGAGGGTGCCCGCCAGGTTCCAGAGGCTGGAGAGGTACTCCATCAGCAGTTCGTTCCTTTCGTCCGAGAGGAACCCGCTGAGGTCGAGAACGACCGGGACGTTTTTCTCCATGCTGACCTCGGCGATCTCCGCCGCGCACCCGGCGTCGATCTCGATCTCCACCCCGTCTCCCGTGCCGACCACCAGTACTTCGTATTTCTCCTTTAATCCGAAGTACTCTCCCTCGATGTCGACGATGGACATGGGGTAGTTGTTCGAGAGCAGCTCCTCGAAGATGACCCCCGCGGTGTTTGACTTGCCGGATCCCCGGATCCCCAGGATCGCAATGCATTGCCCAATGAGGGTTTCGAGGTCGAGCTCAAGGTCCCTGCTGATGCTGAGTGGCGTCCCCATCTTCCCCCTGCCCGTCCCGCGGAACCCGCACTCGTTGCCGCCCGCGGCGCAGGGAGAAGGTACAGGGGGCGGGTCAATTCCCAGGGGTCGCCTGTCCCGTCACTGCCCCCCGAGCGTCCCCTGCCGGGTCCGGAGCAGGCCCCGTGCCGTCTCTATGGCCTCCGCCCGCGACGTGATCTCGCCAGCCAGGATGCGATCGTGGAGCACGTCGAGGAGTCGACCCATGTCCGGCCCGTCCGGCATCCCCAGCTCCTTCAGATCGTGACCGTCCACAAGCTCGCGCGCCCGACGCACGTCGCCCACTCGCTCGACGTGCAAGACCACCCGCAGGGTCTCCACCAGGATCGGCTCCCACCCCGCCGCTCGGTGCGCGCTGGCCTCGCAGTCTGCGACGAGGAGTTGGAGTAGTTCGAAGAACCGCGGGTAGCGCTCCGCGAAGCATCGCGCGCCCTGGACTTCGCCTTCCGTGAGGAAGAGCACTTGCTTGCCTCTTCCCATCTCGGGGAAGTCAGCGATCCGCATGTGGTTCTTGACGGCGAAGACGAGCCTCCCGGCGTCGGCCCGACTCAGCCGTAGGCGCTGCGCGATTCGCTTGGTCTGCCATGCTCCCAGCGCGCAGTGCCCGCCCATGTTCGCTCCCTCGTTTCTTTCGAGGGCCTGTGGTTTCCCCACGTCGTGAAGAAGCACCGCCAGTTTCACGAGGGGATCGCGGATGAAGAGGTCCGCTATGCGCAAGGCCTCAAGGGTGTGTTCGAAGACGTCGCCCTCCGGATGGTAGATCTCCGGCTGGGCCACTCCCTTCCCAGCCGACAGCTCCGGCAAGATTTCCGGTAGTAGCCCGAGCTCGTCGAGGAGTCTGACGCCGCGGCACGCACGCGGCGTGCCGAGCAGTCGCAGGACCTCATCGCGCACCCGCTCCCCTGAGATGGCCGCGAGCTTTCCGGCGTGCGCCGCAATGGCTTCCGCGGTCGACGGTTCGACTTCTCCGTCGATCTGGCACGCAAAACGGACTGCCCGCAGCATGCGCAGGTAATCCTCGCCAAAGCGAATGGCTGGATCTCCGATCGCCCGGATGCGCCTCGCCTTGAGGTCATCGACGCCCCCGACAAGATCGATGACCCGCCCGTCCGCGGTCGCGGCCAATCCGTTGATCGTGAGATCTCGCCGGCGAACGTCGCCCGCCAGATCGCGGACAAGCTCGACGCGGCCCGGCCACCGGCCGTCGTACTCCCCCTCGACGCGGTACGTCGCAACCTCGTAGGGACGCCCGTCGGGCGCGACGATGATGATGACGCCGAACTCCTCGCCCACGCCGACAATGGGGTGCCCGTCAAAGAGCCATCGGATCTCCGCCGGAAGGGCCGCGGTGGCAATGTCCACGTCCGCTGGCGGGTAGTCCACATCCTCCCCCCAGAGGGCGCGCAAGCCATCGCGGACAACGCCACCGATCAGCACCGACTCGTGTCCGGCGGCGGATAGCCGCTCGAGGATGACTCGAGCAAAGGGGTGCAGCGCGAACAACGCCCGAACGTCGATCTGTTCTTGGTTTCTCATCGCGCTGACCATACTCCTCGACGGCCACGGAGGCAACACGCAAGCCCATCCGGGCATCCGAATGCTCGAACCTGCTACGAAAGGCCTCTCACATCGCCTTCGGGATCGAGGTCGATGCCCATGAACACCGGACGAGCCGGAAGGCCGGGCATGGTCTGCATCGCGCCACACAGCGGATAGACGAAGCCGGCGCCCGCACTGACGCGGATTTCGCGCACCGGAAGCGTGAACCCCTGCGGAGCTCCCTTCAGAGAGGGGTCGTGCGACAGAGACAGATGGGTCTTCGCCATGCACACGGGAAGCTTGCCGTAGCCGAGTCGCTCGCAGCGTTCGAGGTCCCTCTCAGCCCCTTCGCCGTAGAGGACGCTCCCCGCGCCATAGATCTCCCGGGCGATCGTCTCGATCTTCTCTCGCAGCGGGAGGTCCAGCGGGTAGAGGAACCTGGGCGACTTCTCTGCGCGCCACGCGTCGCCGACGGCGTCGGCAAGATCGATCGCCCCTTCGCCGCCCCTTGCCCAGTGATCGGCCACGACGGCCGCTCCGCCCGCTCCGCGAGCCGCGCGACACACCATGTCCAGCTCGCGCGGAGTGTCCTCGGGAAACCGGTTCACCGCCACCACCGAAGGGACACCGAACTTCCGCGCGATCCCGAGGTGATGCATCAGGTTCGGCAGACCCGCTTCGAGAAGTCGCAGGTCCTCGCGGGTGTACGCCTCCGGAAGAGGCTTCCCAGGCGACACGCGCGGTCCGCCGCCGTGCATCTTGAGGGCGCGAACGGTAGCCACCAGCACGACCACATCGGGAAAGAGCCCGCTCGCCCGGCACTTGATATCGAAGAACTTCTCCATTCCGACGTCCGCGCCGAATCCGGACTCGGTGACGACAACGTCGGCCAGCTTGAGGGCGAGGCGATCCGCGATGACCGACGAGTTGCCATGCGCAATGTTGGCAAATGGACCCGCGTGGACGAACACGCCCTGCCCCTCGAGCGTCTGCAGGAGGGTCGGGTGCACCGTCTCCTTCATCAGCACAGCCGCCGCTCCGGCCACTCCGAGATCCTCGGCGGTCACCGGGCTCCCGTCGACCGAGTAGGCGACGATCACTCGCCCAATGCGCCGTCGGAGATCGGCAAGATCGTCGGCGAGCGCAAGGCAGGCCATGAGTTCCGACGCCGCGGTAATCTCGAACCCCGACTGCCGCGGGATGCCGTCCCCTCTCGCCCCCAGGCCAACAACCACGTTACGCAGCGCACGGTCGCACGTGTCGATCACCCTGTGCCACACAACGCCCTGCGGATCGATGTGAAGGCGTCGGAGTCCACGACCCGCCAAGCCGGCGTCGCTGAAGTCCCGCTCGTGGAACAGCCGGGCATCGAGCGCCGCAGCGATCAGATTGTGGGCAGCGGTGACGGCGTGGAAGTCGCCCGTCAGATGAAGGTTCAGATCCTCCATCGGAATCACCTGGGCGTGCCCACCGCCCGCCGCTCCTCCCTTGATCCCGAACGTCGGACCCTGCGACGGCTGCCGGATGCACGCCACCGCGCGCTTCCCCCTACAAGCCAGACCCTGCACAAGGCCGAGAGTCGTCGTGGTCTTGCCTTCGCCGAGCGGCGTCGGCGTGATGGCCGTCACATCCACGTACTTGCCGTCCGGCCGCTCACGGCGGTCGACGTAGGCGGACAGCCGCACTTTGGCCATGACGTCCCCGAAGGGTATGAGTTCGTCTCCACGCAGGCCCAGGTTCGCCGCAATCTCAGCAATGGGCCGCGGCACGACCGAGCGCGCGATCTCCAGATCCCGGTTCATGGTGTCCCATCCTCGCTCGCTTCGGGTTCACCCTCTCGCAGCACGTTCGCCTCGTCCTCGCGAAGCAGATCCCCGAGCCGCAGGGATCGCTCGACCGTCTCATCGAGGACGAATCGGAGTTCCGGAGTGTGGCGCAGCGCGAGGCGCTCCGCCAACATGCTCCGATAGAAGCCACGGTCCTGCATCAGTGCCTTCTCCACATCGTCGCGGCGAACATCGCCCGCGACCGCCACGTAGACCCTGGCGTAGCGACCGTCCACCGAAAGGCGGACATCCATCAGCGTGGGGAAAGCCTCCCGAACCACCGGATCGCGGCTCTCGAACTCCAGAATTCCAGACAGCACCCGTTGGATGTCCTCGCGAAGTCGCGCGTTCTTCCGCCCGCTCACAGGATCTCCGTCTCCGCACTCGTCGCCTCGAAGCCGTTGCCTCGCTCGAGCCGATCGCTGAGATGGGCCAGCACAACCGCTGTCCGCGCAGCGTCCTCCGAGAGATGCGCCACGCGGATAGCCGCGCGGCGCAGGCCTCCGTCAGGGTCGATCTCGCACGCCGCGAATGCAGGGCCCTCCGCGTGAACCTGCGCGATGAGGTGTTTCACGATCGCGCGCCTCTCTTTGATGGACTGCACCCCGAACAGCCGGTACGTGAGCGTCAGCAGCCCGGCCCTCATCGGTCCCTATCGCTCGACTTCCTTGAGGTCGAACACGACCAGCCGATCGCCGACCTGAACGTCATCGAAATCCTTGAGGCGGATGCCGCACTCCCTCCCCATCAGCACCTCGCGGACGTCGTCCTCGAACCGCCGCAGCGACGCGATCTCGCCTACGAAGGCTTCCTGGTCGCCGCGAAGAACCCTCACGCGGCTTTTCTTCGTCACCTTCCCGTCCGCGACGAAGCACCCGGCGACTTTTCCGGTCGGGACCTTGAACACGTTCCGCACTTCGGCCGATCCGACGATCACTTCCTCGAACTCCGGGGCCAGCTTCCGCTTGAGGGATCGCTCGATCTCATCTACGAGGTCATAGATGATGTCGTAGGTCAGCACCAGGACCCCGTGCTCCTCGGCCGCCTTTGCCGCCTTCCCGTCGGCCTTCACACCGAAACCCACAACGAAAGATTCGTCCTGAACGGACGTCGCGAGGAGGACATCGCTCTCCGAGATCGTGCCGACGCCAGCGTGCAGAATGGAGAGCTCGACACCTTCAATGCTCAGGCCTTCGAGCTCTCTCCGTGCCGCCTCCAGAGCTCCGCTCGAGGATGCCTTCAGGATGAGCTGGAGTCGGAGCTTCTCCTCGGCCTGCGCGAGCAGTTCGTCAAACGACAGAACGCGCCTTGCCTGCTTGGGCTTCAGATCCTGCTGCGCCGACTCCACCGCCCGCTTTGCAGCGGCCTGATCCTTGGCGATCGTGATCTGCGTCCCAACCACGGGAACCTCGTCGAAGCCGAGAACCTCGACGGCGTCGCCGGGCTTCGCTTCGGGCACCCGCTGGCCGGTCTCGTCAAGCAACGCCTTCACCCGCCCGTACGTCGAGCCCGCGACGGCCCAGTCTTTCTCGCGAAGGGTACCGTCACGCACGATCGCCGTCGCCACCGGTCCTCGGCCGGCCGAAAGGTGGCTCTCGATGATCACTGCCTCCAAAACGCCCTTCGGGTCGGCACGCAGGTCCTCCATCTCCGCCACGAGGAGGATCATCTCCAGCAGGTCTTCCACCTTCGTGCCCTGCAAGGCGGAGATCTCGACCGTGACCGTATCGCCGCCCCACGCTTCGGGAGTCAGTCCGTGCTTCGCAAGATCCGACATGACTTTGTTCACGTCGGCGTTTGCCTTGTCCACCTTATTGATGGCGACGATCATCGGGATCTGGGCAGCTTTGATGTGATCCATCGCCTCGATCGTCTGCGTCATGACCCCGTCGTCGGCAGCAACGACAAGGATCGCAATGTCCGTCGCACTCGCGCCGCGGGCACGCATGCCCGTGAAGGCCTTATGCCCCGGCGTGTCGATGAAGGTGATTCGGCGTCCGCGGAGATCCGCCTGATACGCTGCGACGCCCTGCGTGATGCCGCCGGCCTCTTTGGCCGCGAGGTGCGAGTGACGGATTGCGTCCAGCAGCGTTGTCTTGCCGTGGTCGATGTGCCCGAGGACCGACACGATCGGAGGGCGCGGCGCGCCGTGTCTCGGCGCCCGCTGCTTCTTCGGCGGGGAAGCTTGAGCCGTTGCCGTCGCGGAGGAGGGTGCAGCCTTGGCCTCTCCCTTCTCCTCCTGCGGCGCCGGCTTCCCGGGCTCCCTGTACAGCTGCGCGATGAGCGCGTACTCCTCTTCCTCGACGGAGTTCGCCGCCTTCATGCCGGGCATTCCCATCTCCTCGAGCTTGGTGATGAGTTCCTTGCTCGAGACACCGAGTTCGTGAGCGATCTCGTAGATCCTCTTCCGTGCCAAGAATGCCCTTCCTTTCCGATTCCGCAGAGGGTGAACGCGGCACAGACTATACGTGATGCATCCGAGTCCGTCAAACGCAAGACCCATCGGAATGCTGTGCTTTCAGATCCTCCCGAATGGAGACCCTAACGACCGCCTCCGTGTGGGGCCTTCCCGAGATCCTTACGAGCTCCCGCCGGCGCCATGTTCGTCAAGCCATGCCCTGACCTTCTGGATGTCAAGCCAGGCAAGGTACTTCGGGCCTCCCTTCTCCTTCGACGGGTACCGGAGAAGGTAGCTCGGATGGAACATCGGGAAGAGCGCAATCCCGCCCCGCCACGCGAAGAACGTCCCATGCGATTGGGTGATTCCGGGAGTATCTGGCAAGAACCACTGAGTCGGCGTGTTCCCCAGCGTGACGATAAGCGAGGGCTGGATGAGAGCGATCTGCGCCTCAAGGTAGGGGAAACACGCCTCCATCTCGCCCCGGGCCGGGACGCGATTCCCGGGAGGGCGGCACTTCACGATGTTGGTGATGTACGAGTCTTCGCGGCGAATCCCGACGGACGCCATCACTTCGTCGAGCTTCTGGCCAGCCGGCCCGACGAAGGGCCGTCCGGTCGTGTCCTCGACCTCCCCGGGTCCCTCGCCGACCATCATGAGGCGCGTCTGCGCCGGGCCCTCGCCGAACACGACCTTCGTGCGGGCGGCCGACAAAGCGCACTGAGTGCAGCCTCTCGCGCGGGCGCCCAGGGACTCCAGGCTCAGGGGTTCCGCCGGATTGGAGCGCTGTTCCACCGCTGCCTCCCACGAGTGGCGTTTTCTGTCAGCCGGAAGGCTGAAAGCCCTGAGCGGACAGCGGGATTCGAACCCGCGACCCTCAGCTTGGGAAGCTGATGCTCTACCAACTGAGCTATGCCCGCGAGGTTGCTCAGTATAGCCGCCGCTCGGGCGGGAACCAACCTACTCCTCGAGCACGGCCAGCGCGGGGAGTGTCTTCCCGCGGACGAACGAAAGACAGGCACCGCCGCCTGTCGAGATGAAGCTGACTCTTCCGGAGAGGCCCATCTCTTCGATCGCCTCTCCTGTCTCTCCGCCCCCGATCACGCTAAATGCGCCCGACCTCGCGACGGCTTCGGCGACGCCGCGCGTTCCAGCAGCAAAGGCCGGCGTCTCGAACGCCCCCATGGGACCGGCCCAGACAATCGAGCGGGCGGCCGCGATGTGGCGTGCGAACGCGACAACGGTCTGGGGCCCGATGTCGAATCCCGCGAGGCCATGCGGAATTCGCGTCGCGCTGCCGACCGCCGCCTTCTCCGGCTCCCGCAGGGACGGCGCGAGCACTGCGTCCACCGGGAGAACGATCTTCGTTCCCTTCTCCTCTGCCTGCTGCGCAATGCCGCGGATATCCTCCAGTAGGTCGCCGTCGACCCGCGAGTCTCCGACATCCGCTCCCGTGGCGGCGAGGAACGTGAACGCCACGCCGCCGCCGATCAGGATCCCGTCGACGCGCGACACGAGGTCGCGAAGGACTCCCAGCTTGTCGCTCGCCTTCTTCCCTCCGACGATCGCCCAGTACGGTCGGTCGGGGGACGCGACCAAGCGGGACAAGACATCCACTTCTCTCTGAAGAAGCAGTCCGGCGTACGACGGCAGGCGCTCAGCGACACCGACGGTCGTAGCATGTGCGCGGTGCGCAGTTCCAAATGCGTCGTCCACGTAGACGTCGGCGATCTCCGCCAGCGCGCCGGAGAACCCCGAGTCGTTCTCCTCTTCCTCGCGATGAAACCGCACGTTTTCCAGGAGCAGGACCGTACCCGCCGCACTCCCGCGCACTTCACGTACCACATCCGCCCCGATGCAGTCATCGAGCTTCCGGACGGGGCGTCCAAGGAGTTCGGCCAGGCGCCTCGCGATCGGATCAAGCCGCAGTTCCGCTACGGCCACACCGTCCGGACGACCGAGGTGCGTCGCAAGAACCACGGTCGCGCCTCGCGCCAGAAGGAGGTCGATCGTCGGGAGGGACGCACGGATTCGACCGTCGTCCTTGATGGTCGTTCCCGCCATCGGAACGTTGTAGTCGACGCGAACAAGCACCGCCTTCCCCGATACCGCGGCATCCTGGACCCGCCTCATCGCCTTCGCGTGCCCCATGAATCTTCCTTCCTCTATCTCCGTGCCGAGCGCGATTGAACGCTTTTCTGGACGGCATTATAATGACTCCCGATGACCGGGCAAGGTTTCGTACTTCTGGCGGTGGGGCTGTTCGCTTCTCTCGTCGTCGCCGCGGCTGCTGTGGATCACTACCTCCTCTCCGAGCATCCCGTCTCTGAAGTGGGCGGCCTCCTCTGGCGCGTGGAGAACACCCTCAGCCGCGCGAAAGACGTGGAGATCTCGCTGGCATCCACGGAGTACGGGGACATCCCACAAACCGTGCGCATGGTCGTCCAGGTGGTCATCAGCCCCACGCCGGCCTTGTCCGTGCGATACACGGAACCGCAAAGCATGGCGGGGCACGTCGTGACGAGTGACCGCGACCTGTTGTCGCACTACGTGCCAGAAGCGGACCTCCTGATCGTACGGCGTTGGACGGGAGTTCCGTTGGCCGCTGTGGGACTCGCGGGGCTTGATGTGTCTCTCCTCCGGGCCCGCTGGCAGCAGGGCCTTGTGCAGGCGCGTATTCTGGATGCCAGCGCGAGTCTCGCCTCCAGCACCCTCGCCGAGAGCGTTCCGCTCGCCGAGACGCTGGCCGGCACGCCGCTCGACGATTCGCTTCCACTGGCCTCGGACTCGACGGCAACGTTCGGTCCGGACTTGACCGGGTTTGCTGCGCCTCCATCGACCGGCGCTTCCGATCCGCTTCACGGAAGCTACGTCATCGAAGTGCGCGAGGCGGAGTCCGGACGATTGACGGAGACTCTATGGATCGATCGCACCACGTACCTGATCCAGAAGATCGTCTACTTCGAGGTCGAGCGCCGCGTTCGCACCCTGGAGGTAGAGCGATGGGTCACGGACCAGGGTCTCACTGCGGACGAGGTTCTGGCGCTCCCGCGCGCGGCGACAACGATTCGCGGATGACCCGTCGGGTCTAGTTTCCGGAGGCGTCTTCGGGGGTACCTCGGCGACGCCGAAACTCGCGAAGGTCGAGCCCATCCTCGATGAACTCCTGGAACTCGTCTTCCTCGGCGAACGGTGACTCGATGGACGCCTCGTCGAAGACGGCATCCGCGATGAAGATCGGACACCCGACACGCAGGGACAGCGCAAGGGAATCGGATGGACGCGCGTCGAACTCGAGCACGCCGCCCCCCCCGGGACGGACATAGATCGATGCGAAGTACGTGCCATCCTTGACTTCCTTGATCACCACGCGCTCGACCGTGGCGTGAAGGTCATCGAGGATCCTCTTCATCAGTGCGTGCGTCAGGGGTCTGGGAAAGTCCTCGTTCTGGAGGCCGAAGGCAATCGAGATGGCCTCGGCATCACCGATCCATATCGGCAGAGCCTTCTGCGACTTGCGGTCCTTCAGGAGCACGACCGGCGAGTTGTTCGACGGATCCACCAGAAGCGCCTTGATCACGACTTCCCGCATCTTGAGACTCCTTCGTCTGGTCTCGGCGATTATACAGTCCACCCCTGGCCGCACAAAGCAAGCCCTACTGGACGAGCGGCCTGGGTCCGCTACACTCGAAGCCTGAGGCGGGGGTGATCCGGGTGTGCGGAATCGTCGGTTATGTGGGTTCGGGGGCAGCCGCGCCGTTTCTCCTGCAGAGCCTGAAGCGCTTGGAGTACCGTGGCTACGATTCAGCCGGGATCGCGCTGATTGAGGAAGGAAAACTCCTCCGGTTCCGCCGCGCCGGCAAGGTGCGTGACCTGGAGCGCGACCTGGCCGCGAAGTCATTCTCCGCCAAGATCGGGATCGGGCATACGCGCTGGGCAACGCATGGAGTGCCCACAGAACGGAACGCCCATCCCCACATGGACTGCCGTGGCGAGTTCGCCATCATACACAACGGCATCATTGAGAACCACGGGCCGTTGAGGGAGCGGCTGCAGCGCGAGGGACACACCTTCTCCTCCGAGACCGACACGGAGGTACTCGCCCACCTCGTCGAGTCCCTCTACGACGGCGACCTCCTCGCCGCGGTGAGGGAAGCCGTCTCCCAGGCCCAGGGAGCTTTCGCCGTCGCCGTGCTCGCCCAACGCACTCCGGACAAGATCGTCGTCGCAAAGCGGGGAAGCCCGCTCGTCGTGGGCCAAGGCGGCGGTGCAACGTACGTGAGCTCGGACGTGCCGGCACTTCTTGGCAAGGCATCCGAGGTCCAGTTCCTTCTCGACGATGAGCTCGCCGAGCTCACGTCGGACGGTTATCGCATTCTGACGCTCGACGGTCGTGAGGTGCATCGACCTCCGCACCGCGTGTCTGCGGACCCTGTGGCCATCCAGAAGGGTGGCTACAAGCACTTCATGCTCAAGGAGATCCACGAACAACCTCGCTCTGTGGGTGAGACGCTACGGGAGAAGCTGGACCCGGACAGCCGAATCCTCGACATGGCCGACCTGGAACGGATTCCCGCGGACTTCGATCACATCTACCTCGTCGCGTGCGGCTCGGCATACTATGCAGCGAAGGTTGCCGAGTACCTTTGGGAGGACGTGCTCCCCGTTCCCGCTCACGCGATGATTGCTTCTGAGTTCCGCCTGCGGAATGCGCCCGTGACGCCGCGCACTCTGGTCATCGCCGTCTCCCAGTCCGGCGAGACGATCGACACGCTCATGGCCGTGCGGAGCGCGCGGGCGCGCGGCGCTCACATCCTTGCGCTTGTGAACGCAGAACAGTCCGCGATTGAGCGTGAGTCCCACGCCACCGTGTACACGCGTGCCGGGATCGAGATCGGGGTCGCCGCGACCAAGACGTTCACGGCCCAGATCGCTGCCCTAGGGCTTATGGGCTTCGCTCTGTCGCGAGTGAAGCGGGCGACGCACGAGGCGCCATGGTCCGGCGAGCTGCGTGAGCTGGCCCTTCTGCCCGGGCGCATCGTCGAGGCCCTGCGGATCGAAGACAGGGTACGGGTGCTGGCGGAGCGTCTGCATCGCGCCTCGGACGTTCTCTTCCTCGCACGCGGGGTGCTCTTCCCCATCGCCCTCGAGGGCGCCCTCAAACTCAAGGAGATCTCGTACATCCACGCGGAGGGCTGTCCGGCCGGCGAGATGAAGCACGGACCCATCGCCCTGATTGACGAGGAGACCCCCGTCATCATGTTGGCGGCTCGAGGCCCGGCGTACGACAAGTTGCTCTCGAACATGGAAGAAGTGAAGGCTCGGAAGGGGCTCGTCATCGCAGTATCCGATGCCCCCGAAGATCCGAGTCTCGTCCGGCTCGCCGACGAAATCCTGCCTGTGCCGGCCTCGGCCGGGATCTCGCTGCCCATCCTCTTCACGATCCCCCTGCAACTGCTCGCCTACCACGTCGCAGTTTCCTTGGGCACCGACGTCGACCAGCCGCGGAACCTGGCGAAGACGGTCACGGTGGAGTAGGCCCTACCGCGGCATCCGCCGTCGCAATGCTCTGCGCGGCCCGCGAACGACCGGAGCAGCCGCCAGACTCTCCTCATAGACCTCAACCAGCCGGAGCACTCCGTTCTGGAGGGACGTCTCCTCAGCCGTCGTCCGCGCTGCTGCGCCAAGCTGCGCGGCGAGCTCACGATCGGCAACGACCCGCACGGCTCGCTCCGCCAAGGCGTCCGCATCCTCAGAGACGAGGTATCCATTCACTCCGTCGCGCACGACATCGCGGACACCCATCGCCCGGACGGCGACCGCAGGCGTGCCCGCCGCCATCGCCTCCACGATGACCAAGCCCTGCGTCTCGGTTTTCGACGCGAACAGGAACACGTCGGCCGACCGATACAGATCGACAAGTCGCTTCCGGTCGAGGAATCCTGCGAACCGAACCGAACCCTCCATGCCGAGACGCGCGGCGTGTTGCTCGAGCTCCGCCCTCTGCGGGCCGTCCCCCGCGAACACCATGATGCTCTGATCCATCTGGCCGCGGATCCGCGCGAAACACTCTAGGAGGAAGATGAGGTTCTTCTCCGGCGCGATGCGTCCGGCGTACAGGAATACCGGGGCCGCGGCGTCTATCGACAGCGCACGCCGCGGCTCCCACACAGGCGGTCCGGCGTAGTCCCGCAGATCTGGGCCGAACGGAAGAACGTGAATCGGTCGCCGCACGCCGAACCGACGCAGCTCGTCGTGGATCGAGCGGGTGGGCGCGGTGACGACCGAGCAATGATTGCACAGGAGCGCCGAGTATCGCTCCGCCGCTCGCACCGTCGGGCGAACGACCCGGGGAATGTAGTGCAGGTAGTGACTCAGGTACGTGTGATACGTCTGGACGTGCGGCAGCCTGTGGCGGTGCGCCGCAGCCAACGCGACGTACGCGAGCGAGAAAGGAGTATGGCTGTGGACCACATCGAGGTGACGGAAGCTCCCCGCAGCGTCGCGGCTGTAGGGCAACGCCATCCTTGCGGTCTTGTACGAGAAGACCGGTCCAGATCGGAAACGGAACACAAGGCGCTCGTCGTCGCATGGGGCGCTGTAACGCGGCGCGTAGACGTAGGCCTCGTGCCCCAGTCGCATCAGCTCATCGCGCAGCGTCCGCACGACGGTCGTCACTCCCGTGATCTCCGGCAAGTACGCGTCGGTGAAAAGCCCAACCCTCATCGGTCCTCCATTGCGTCGTAGACGATCTCCCCGCCGACACATGTCAACACGATCGAGCTGGATCCGATGTCACACGTATCGAGCCGGCGGTCAAGAACCACGAGGTCGGCGTTCCGGCCCCGCGCGACGCCCGCGCAGCCGGATTCGTCGCCGCTCAAGAACGATGCCCCCTCCGTGTAGGCGTACACGGCACGATCTAGATCCATCCGCTGCGTTTCGTGCGGGGCCCGCACTGCGCTGTCGATGCCGTACAGCGGCGACAGCGGCATCCCGTCGGACCCGAACCCAAGAGGGATTCCCGCCTCGCGGACCGCGGGGAACGGGTTGCTGGCTGCATCGCGCGCCGCGCCGAGCGCCCTCTCGTATAGCTTCCCGGGGCCCGACCAGTTGCCGACGAAGTTAGGCTGCATGCAGACCGCGAGCCCTAGGCGCGCCGTCTCTTCGATCTGGCCGGCCGTCGGAAGCTCGAAGTGCTCGATGCGGTGTCGGAAGCTGCGCGACGAACGCGCACGTCGATGCGCGTCCAAAACTTGTCCGATCGCACGGTCTCCAATCGCGTGCCCCATCGTCTGCCACCCGGCTCGTTCCGCGGCGGCGATTCTCTCCGACAGCCACGCGGTGGACACGTTCAGCGCGCCGCGCCCCCCGGATTCGTAAGGCTCCGACACGGCAGCGCTCCGGGCTCCGATGGACCCGTCGGCGAAGAATTTCAGGCCGCCCCATCTCCCCCACGAGTCCCCTTGGCCTGTGTGAATGCCGGCGCCGGCCAGCGCCTCCAGCGATTCCACCGGCGGGTGCACTACGCAGCGCAGGCGGACATGCCGCGCGGCATCGAGGACAACGCCGGCGTCGGCGCATCCGGTCATCACGTGTGCGGTAGTGATCCCGAGCCTGTGACACGTCGCAGCCGACGCGCGCATCGCCTCGCCGATGACGGCCGCGTCCGGGCGGCTGAACGACAGCAGCACGTCTACCGCTGCCTCGCGGACCTGCCCGGACTGCCTTTCGACGAGCTCCGCCCTGCTCTGTAGCGCGCTTCGGGAGACGTCCAGCGCCCTCGAGTTCGCAATCGCAAGGTGGCCGTCGACGCGAATCGCCACGACAGGGCCCCGTCCTGCCGCCTGATCGAGGTCCGAACGCGACAGCACGACGGCCGGGGTCCAGCAGCTCTCGTCCCACCCTGCCGCGACAAGCCATTCACCCGAGACGCGCAGGCGGCTGGCCGCGGCGATGCGCTCCAATGCCTCCCGGCGTCCGCATCCCGACACATCGAGCCGCCACCCTATGGACGTGAGGCCGGACTCCACCAGATGCGTGTGGCCGTCGACGAAGCCGGGAACGATCGCGCCGCCGACGGCGTCCCGTCGCGCGACATCGAGTCCGCCCAGGTCGTCTGCTCGTCCAATCTCCGCGACGCGCCCATCCGCCACGAGGACTGCATCACACCCTGCATGACCCATGACCTCGCCGCCAAGGAGCAGCAAAGCTCCCATCCTTTCCGGACGTCGCATCACTCCCGATCCCCCCACGCGCCATGACCTCCTCCATCCCGCGCCTGCATCATTCGTGATCGCAGACTCACGATCAACCCGGCTTCCATGTTTCTTCCATGTTTATTCCGACGTGCCTGCATGGATAGCTCCGCGCAATGCGGTAGCCTGGGGGTATTCAGGGCTCGTGCAACAGGCTAACCAAACGAACGATGTCTTGCGGGTCGTGCAGAGGGGGTGAGTTACGTGCCGAAGAAGGAAATCTACGACAAGCTGTCGATCTACATCCCTCAGAAGAAGATGGGGGAGAAGCCGGTCGAACGGCTGATCAAACTGGGGGAGAAGCATGATCGGTCGATCAACTACCTCGTGGTGGATGCCATTCTCCAGTACCTCGAGCGAGAGGAGAACCGAAGTTAGTGCAATGCTCTTGCTGACGAGAGGCGGGCGGCTCGTCCGACCCGCCTCTCTTGTTTCTCCATCGCAAGAGCCCCGTGTCAGGCCTCCAACAGCGCCGCCAAGGCACGCACGTTGACGTGTTCCGTGACAAGTTGGCGGATCCGCTCGCTCTTCTTCGCCTCGCCGGCTCCGAGCAGCGGCTCGATACGTTCGACCTGCATCGCCACGGTGTACGTGTCGCTCGGTACGAGCAAGAGCGGGATTCTCTTCTCGGATGCCTTCGACATGACCTGTGCCGGCGGAAGGATGTTGTTCGTGAGCACGACCGCCGACGTGCCGCCCGCCTCAATCGCCGCAAGGATCATGTCGCTGCGATCTCCGCTCGTGATGACGAGCTTGTCGGAGGCCCGCATTCTCTCCTCGGCCATGGCCGTCGCCACGGACATCGCTCCCACAACGACGCTGCGCACGAGGTTTCCGAGTCCTTCTTCCCCCGCAACCACACGCGCGAAGAGGCGGTCGGCAACCAGCGAGACGGACATCGTCGTGAGTTCCTTGTCGTGAGGAATCACTCCGAGAACCTCCACGCCGAGCTTGGCGATCTCCGGAAGGTGGACCTCCCGGAAGTCGTCCGCGTGGATGACTTTATTCACGATGATCCCCGCGACGGTGGCTTCGTCCGCGCTGACGAACCGCTCGACAAACGCCACGTCATCGGCGATCTCGTCTTCCGCACCACTGACGACAATCACGACGGGACTCCCTGTCTCGCGGGAGATCGTCAACGGGTCAAGGCAGACTGACGCTCCATAGGATAGATCCTTCCCGCACTCAATGAATACCGCATCCCGGCCCGACCCCACAAGGAGAAGCAGGCGCCGCAGCTCGTCGAAGATCGTGTCGCGGTCGTACATGAAACGCAGCTTCGAATGGTCAAAGCCGATACTCATCGTCTCCGGCTCCTGGCCAAGGCCGAGCACGCGGGCGAAGAGAGCCGCATCGTAGTCCCACAGTCGTTTCTTACGGTACAGGAACCTGTCGCCGAGCGGCTTGATGTACCCGAAACGCCGATCGAGAACGCCGGCCAATCCGACCAGCAGGCTCGTCTTTCCCGCACCCTCACGCGTTGACGCCACGACGAGCGACTTCACGCTGCGTCACCCCCTTGGGTATGGAACAGGATCCTCACGTCCACGGCCTTGGCCCCTTCCCCATAGTCGTAAACCATGAGGGGATTCACTTCGATGTCAGTGATCTCCCGGCATTCCGAAATCAGCTGTCCGAGGCGCATGATCACGTCGGCCGCCGCTCCGATGTCCTTTCTCCGCTCGCCTCGCACTCCGAGTAAGAGGGGATACGACCGGATGCTCCCGATCATTTCGCGTGCCAAGCGCGCCCCGACCGGCGCCGCGCGGAATGACACATCCTTCATAACTTCCACGTAGATGCCGCCGAGGCCGAACATCGCCACAGGGCCGAACGACGGGTCCTGACGCGCGCCGACGATCGTCTCCACTCCGGGCCGAACCATCTCCACGACCTCCACACCTTGAATCGATGCATCAGGCTTGTAGCGCAGACAACTCTGGAGGATCGCCTGGTACGCGTCGACCACCTCGTCCCGATTCTCCAGGTTCAGGGCCACGCCCCCCGCGTCGCTCTTGTGCATGATGTCTCGCGACACGACCTTCATGACGACGGGATACCCTATCGTCTCCGCCGCGCGCACTGCCTCGTCCAGATCCCGACCCAGGATGGAGCGCGGCATGCAAAGGCCGAGCGCCGCCGCCACGTCCGCGGCCTCGTGCGCAAGCAGGAACCGGCGCCCTTCCGCGCCCGCGTTCTCAAGGACGCGGCGAATCCTCGCCACATCGATGTCGGACATGGCCGGCTCGTCCTCGCTCCCCTCGGCGAAGCGCCGCCTCGACCGGTAGAGCGCCCCGAGGACCGAGATCGCCTCGTAGACATCGCCGAACACGGGGACTCCCTCCGACCGCAGCTCGCGGATCATCGCTTCGATCCGCTCCCCGCCGAATAGGGCGAAGACAATCGGCTTCACTTCCTTGTAGCGTCGGTGGATCGTTCGCAGCAACGCCGCAAACTGCGCTGTGTCGAAAAGAGCCGTCTCGCAGTAGAGGGCCACCGCGGCGTGCATGTCGGACCGAGCGAACACGGCGTCGAGCGCCCGGGCGTAGTCGTCCCCTGTTGCCTGCCCGGTGAGGTCGACCGGGTTCTTCGACGAGCCGAACTCCGGCATCACTCCCGCGAAAGACTCCGCCAGGACCGGCTGGTTGTCGTACAGACGGACCCCGTACTTCTCGCAGGCGTCCGTCGCCAGCACCCCGATCCCTCCACCGTTCGTGACGATCACGGCATCTTCGCCGGAAGGGAGCGGCGCCGTCGCGAGATAGCGAACCCAGTTGAACGCTTCCTGTACGCTCTCCGCACGCAAGACCCCGCACTGGCGCATGATGTCGTCGAACACGTCGTCGGCCCCCGCCAGGGATCCCGTGTGGGACGCGGCCGCCATGGCTCCCCGCGCCGATCTCCCCGACTTGATGACGACGACGTGTTTGCGTCGTGTGACCTGTTTGAGCGTCTTTACCAGCCGTTCCCCGTTCTTGACTCCCTCGATGTAGAGGAGAACGACGCGAGTCTCCGGGTCCTCGGCCAGATACGTCAGGAGGTCCGCCTCATCGATGTCCGACTTGTTCCCCACCGAGACGAGGGCCGACAGGCCCAGCGATTCCGCCGCCGTCTTGCCGATCATGGCAATGCCCAGCGCGCCGCTCTGCGTGATGATCGCAACGTGTCCCGGGAGGATGCCTCCCGGGCCGAATGTGGCATCCAGTCGACTCGACGCGGAGTAGATCCCGAAGATGTTGGGCCCAAGAACGCGCATCCCATGTGAGCGCGCCATTGAGACGATCTCCTTCTCCTGCGTCATGTTGCCGATCTCGGAGAAGCCGGACGTGACAATGACAAGATGGCGAACGCCCTTGGCAGCACACTCCGCGACCGTTCCCAGTACATGGTCCGCGGGCACGGACAGCACCGCGACGTCGACATCTCCCGGCACGTCCGCGAGGCTGCGGTGCACGCTCCACCCAAGGATCTCGCCCCCCTTGGGATTGATAGGGTAGATCCGGCCCGTGTACGCCGACTTGACCATGTTCTCCACGATGCGGTATCCGATCTTGTTCGGATTTGTGGAGGCCCCGACCACGGCCACGCCCCGCGGGTTGAACAGCCGGCTCATACTCTCGCGAGTTAAGGCCTCATCTGAACAGCATCTTGAGTTCATAGACGCCGGCACCCCGTTTCTTGTCGATCGAGAATCCTGCGCGCTCGAAGAGCCGCATCATCGCCCGGTTCTCCATCAGCACCTCGGCCGTGAACCCGAGAAGGCCTTCCTTTCGGGCAAGGAGCGTGAGGTAGCTCAGGAGCTCCGTCCCAAGGCCCCGCTTCTGGTAATCGTCCCGCACCACGAGAGCGACCTCGGCCGTGTGGGTCTGGGGATCGATCCCATACTGCCCGATGCCGACCACGATGTCGCGCTCGTCGGCAGGCACTACGGCGAGGATCACCGTCTCGGCGGTGTAGTCGATCACGACGAACTCCTGCAGGCGCTCGTGCGGCATGTCCTTGCGCGACGAGATGAACCGCTGGTACGTGGACTGGTCGGACAGCGCGTAGAAGAAGTCCTTCACGAGCGGCTCATCGCTGATCCGGACAGGCCGCAGGAGCACCTCCAACCCTGCCCTGGTCGTGCGGTACGTCTCGAGATGCTCGGGGTACTCTCCCCGCTTGCCCGGAACGTAGGCCTGGTCGCGATAGACCAGATTGCGCTCTTTCGCTTCACGAAGCAGCCACGGACGGAACTTCGGGTGCGCCACGCGGATGAGTTCCATCGCGCGCTCGCGCATGTTCTTTCCGTGCAGGTAAGCGATCCCGTACTCCGTGACGACGTAATGAAGATCCCCGCGCGTCAACGTCACCCCGGCTCCGCTGCTCAGGCGAGGAACGATGCGCGACACCTCTCCGTGTCGCGCCGTGGACTCGATGCACAGAATCGACTTCCCCTCCGGAGCGAGCACGGCTCCGCGCATGAAGTCCGCCTGCCCCCCTATTCCGCTGTAAAACTCGCTCCCCAACGACTCGGCCGTCGCCTGGCCCGTCAGGTCGATCTCCAGGGCTGTGTTGATGGCCGTCATCTTCTCAATCTCCGCGATGACGGCGGGGCTGTTCGTGTAGTCCACCGGCCGGAACGACACGGCGGGGTTGTCACTCAGGTAGTCGTACGTCGCAGTGCTCCCCATGCAGAAAGCGGCCACGGTCTTGTTGCGGTCAATGGACTTCCGCGTGTTGTCTACGACTCCGGCCTTCATGAGGTCGACGATCCCGTCGCTCAGGAGTTCGGTGTGGACTCCCAGGTGAACCTTGTTCGACAGGTGCGAGAGAATCGCGTCGGGGATTCGGCCGTACCCGACCTGGATCGTCGCGCCGTCCTGAACGAGACGCCCGACGTAGTCACCAATGCGGTCGGCAATACCGTCCGGCACAGTCGTTCCGTACTCGAGAAGCGGTTCGTCGTGCGGCAGAACGAAGTCCACGTCGCGCACGTGGATAAAGCTGTCACCGTGCGTCCGCGGCATCGACCGATTGACTTGGCAGATCACGGTCTGCGCGCAGTCGGTCGCGGCGCGAACGATGTCAACACTCACGCCAAGGCTCAGGTAGCCGTGCTCGTCGGGTGGCGACGTCTGGACCAACGCAACGTCGATCGGAACCACGCCGCGACGGAACAGCCCCGGCACCTGCGACAGGAAGATCGCCGTGTAATCCGCCTCGCCCTCGTTCACAGCCTGACGCGTGGGCAGGCCAATGAAGAAGGAGTCCAGGCGGAAGTTCCTCTTGACCTCTTCTCGCAGGTACGGAGTCAGCCCCAGCGTCCAGACGTGCACCACTTCTGCATCGAAGAACGCCTTCGGGTTCGTCTTGACGAACTCGACCATCGCGTCCACGAGATACTGAGGTTGCCCGCACCCGGTGCCGATGAAGATTCGGTCGCCGCGGTGGATGCGTGAGAAGGCTACATCAGCCGAAACGAACTTCTCAGGGAACTGGCGTCGGAACTCTTCCAAGTACTCCATATCGCCCTGCCCGCCACCCCATGGCGGGGCTGCGGTCACCACCCTCCCCTCGCTTCACGCTGCGCAGGGCATCCCGTCTTCACTGCAAGGCGCGAACATTCTGCGAAATGCGCTCGGCCTACGCAAGCGGGTGATGCCCCGGTTAGGGAGAGAGGAGAGCGTGAGGCGCAGCGGGCTTCGACCGGCCGGCTGGATTGAACCCGTTCGACGAGCCAACCCGCTCCGGCCGGTCGCCCGCTGCGCCGGCAAGGAGGTGCTGCGTGGTGTGCATCGTTGCCCGAGTCTGCCACCCGGAGCTTCAGGCCGAGCGTGATGCAGATCACCGCGACGTAGCATCCAGCAAACGGAGCCCGACGCGTGGCCACGCGCCCGCTCGTGCAGGGACATCGGTCCGTTCGATCACTCCGCCACGACCCCTGCCGCACCCTCTCCCGCCAGTCGGCCGGTTACAAACGCCCACAGGAAGTTGTATCCACCGATCGGTCCGACCGCGTCCAGCACCTCCCCGCAGAAGTGAACGCTGGGCACGATCCGGCTCCGCAGCGTCTTTGGGTCCACCTCGCCCAACGCGACGCCACCTCCCGTCACCTCGGCCTCCCGGTATCCGTCACACTCGACCCACGGCAGCTCGTATGCCACGAGAGCCTTGAGAACGCGAGCGTGGTCCTCGCGCCGCAGCGACGGCGGCGTGGCGTCCCACAAACCCAATTCGTCCAGCAGGTAATCCACCAGTCGGTCCGGGAGTTTCTCCTTGAGCGCGCCGCGCAGAGTACCGCGCCGCTGGCTCAGCACGTCGTCCCAATCCGCCTCGCTCAGATCCAGCCACGCGACGCGCACAGGCAGCTTCTGACCCAGCGTCAGAGCGCGCGAGACGTGATGAGACATGTTGAGGACGACCGGGCCGCTATATCCCCGGTGCGTGAAGAGGAAATCCCCCACCGCCGTGCGCTTTCCGCGGCCATCGCCCACACTAAGGCGCACCGGGAGCGCGATCCCGGCCAACGCCGTGTGCTCGAAACGCGCGTTCCTCAACGCCACGAGTGCCGGGTACGGGGGAAAGACCTCGTGGCCCAGGGCCTTCGCCACCTGGAATCCGAAGCCGTCGCTGCCCGTCCGTGGATACGACAGTCCTCCCGTCGCCAGGACGACCCGGTCGGCAACGATGCCGGTCCCCTTCTGGATCAGGACGCGTCTCCTCTCGTTCGGGAGGATGTCGACCACCTTCGTGTTCGTCAGGACTCGCACACCGCTGCGCCGCAGGGCGGAGAGGAAGCGGCTGCGGACCTCCTCGCCGCCACCGGTTGCCGGGAATACCTTTCCCGTCCTCTTCTGGTCGATGAGGCGGAGCCTGATGGTGTTCTCGAGGAAGTCTCGCACCTCATCCAGACGCCACGACAGGACGATCTTGCGCAACACGTTCGGAGATGACGAAGTCGCGTAGAGCTGCGGATCCACCGTCATCGGCAGGACGTTACAGCGCCCGCCGCCCGAGAGAAGAATCTTCTCGCCCGGCACGGGGCGAGAATCGACGAGGGCCACTTCGGCCCCGCGTTGGGCGGCGTGGTGCGCCGCCATCATGCCCGCCGGACCGCCCCCCACGACCAAGACGTCGAATCCCTTTCTCTTCTCCATCGTTCAGGAGCTTATCCTCGCTCGCCCGGCCGCGCGAACCCACAGCGACAGGCGGCGGGTACAATCTGTGGTTGTGCAAGGTGAATCGTCGGCGGAAGAGGGAGGCGAAGCATGAGACGAGTGTTGATCGCGGCCGCGCTTCTGGCGCTTGGATCTTCCTTGGGCCTAGCAGCGGACGCGTTCCGCGCGGACGTCGCGGCGACAGGAACTGTCGTCTTGTGGTTCCTGGGCGAGAATGTCACAGCAGATGTTCGATCGCACATGGCGTTCTCGGGGAGTCTGCTGCTCGGCAGCACGTCCACAGCCTTCTCCGCGTCAGGTCGCGCTAGTGGGTCGGGTGTCGGCAACCCCGGCACCCTCGCCGTCGATGCCACGATCGCGTTCGCTGCGGTCGGCACGACGGACTCCGGAACTACGTGCTCGATCGAAGGGGGCATCGTCGTCACCGCGATCGACTCCGACGGAGCGACATCGACGTCCGGCAAGGGGCGCGGTCGCTTCTTCCTCCTGATCACGACCTCCGCCGGCCGCTGGACCGTAGAAGGGGACGCCGAGGGCGTAGCTTCGGGCGGCTTCGTGGTTCCCGAGGATCCCCACTCCATGCAGCTCGAGGGCTCCGCGGTCTTCACGCTGAGCGGGGACCTCTTGCCGTGGAGCCCGCCCGCCGACGCAGCCTCTCCCGAATGGCCGGCCGCGCTGCTCGACGAGTTGGAGCGCCTCTCCACGATCCCCGAGGCCACGCCAGCGGACTAGCCACCGGGAGTCGAGAGGCTCGGGTCCGTATACTCACGATCCATGAACCGACCCGATGAGCTCCTCGCGCAGCTCTTGTCCCGCCCTCGACCCACCGGGTTTCCTGACCACGTCGTCCTCCCGGACTATGACGGACTCTCGATCGCACGGATAGCCGATGTGGTCCTGAGCGCTCTCGGCGTCAGCGTGCGCCCCGGCAGGCTGGTCGAAGCGGTCGCGCCATGCCGTGTCGACCGCGTTCTCCTCGTCATTCTCGACGGACTGGGGTATCGCGGGCTCACAGAGCTTGCCTCCGAGGAGGCGCGAGCGGACTTCGACGCCATCGCGTCTCGGGGAACCTGTATCCCGTTGACGACGGTCTTCCCTTCTACGACCGTGGCCGCACTCACCACGTACAGCACGGGACTGCCTCCGGCCGGGCACGGGATGCTCGGATACAGGCTCTACCTGCGAGAGATCTCATCCATCGTCAACATGATCCAGCTCACCGTTGTCGGTGGACGAGGCGAGAGCCCGCTCCCCGAGTCGTTTGCCGCCGATGCCCTGTTGACCCACCCGACGGTGTACGAACGTCTGGCCGAGAGCGGGGTGGACAGCCACGTTGTCTTGCCCCGCGGAATCGCGGCGAGCGGCCTGTCACGCCTTCTCTACCGCGGCGCGACGCACGTTCACCCGGCGATCGAATTCTCCGACATGCTGGCTCTATCGCGTCAGATCTTGAACGCGGCTCGGGCACGTACCGTGGTCACTCTCTACTGGCCGGGGCTCGATACCATTGCCCACGTCCGCGGCTGCGAGTCGGACGCCTACGTCGCTGAAGCCGCCTCCATCGCCTCCGCGCTACGCCGCGAACTCGTAGGGCGGGCCGAACGGACTCTCCTCCTCCTGTCCTCGGATCATGGCTTTGCCTCCATGACTCCCGCGGACTACCTCCCGACCACTCGTTTCCCCGACTTGCACGACCGTTCCCTTCTCTTCCCTGTCGGGGAGCCACGGGCCTCGTACATGTTCTTCGGAGCTGGAAGGGGGTCGAGCCGTCTGACCTATCCGGCGCCGGTCCTCGAGGATGACCTCTTGTTCCTCGACGCCGACGTCGCGCTCTCTCTCGGCCTATTTGGATCGAGCCCCATTCACCCTGAGACGCGGCACCGCCTCGGCGACCTCCTGGTCGTGTCTACGGGGCGGAGAGGACTCCGCCACCCATACCCTGACGCCGCGCTCTTGCGCGGCATGCACGGCGGGCTCACCGCCGACGAGATGATCGTGCCGCTGCTCGTAGGCCCCCTCTAGAGAAAGGAACTAGACATGGTGACCATCGGCAAGAAGAACGCCGTCCCGCCCCGAACCTACGACGATGCCGCGAGCGTCCGCGGCGTGGAGAAGCGGGTTCTCATCGGACCCCGCCAGGGGGCACCCCGATTCGTCATGCGCCATTTCACGCTTGCCCCAGACGGCTACAGCCCCGAACACACCCATCCCTGGGAGCATGAGGTGTACGTGCTGTCGGGCAAGGGTCGAGTCCGCTTCAGCGACGGCGCCGTGGAGGTTGGCCCGGACGACTTCGTCTTCGTCCCGCCGATGGACAAGCATCAATTCCTGAACGCAGGCGACGAGCCTCTGGAGTTCCTCTGCGTGGTGCCCCTCTCGGGAGACGACGGATAGATGGCCAAGTCGGTCCTTGTCTGCATGAGCGGCGGCGTTGACAGCACCGTGGCCGCGCTCTTGCTCAGGCAGGCGGGACACGACGTCGCCGGCCTCACGTTCTGGTTCTGGTCGTTCCCCAGCGCGCCCGCGTTCGGTGGCGTGACCCAGTGCTGCTCGCTCGATTCGGCCTCGCTCGCCGCCCGTGAGCTCGGCATCCCCCACGAGATTGTGGATGCGAGCCGTGAGTTCCAGCGTCTCGTCCTCGACGACTTCGTCTCCCGCCGCCGCCGCGGGGAGACTCCCAACCCCTGCGGCCGCTGCAACCGGCTTCTCCGCTTCGGACTCGCCATCGCGTACGCGCGCGAACGAGGCTTCGACTACGTTGCCACCGGGCACCACGCACGCCTCGCTGCCGACGAGAGCGGGAAGCGCTTCCTTCTCCGTGGAAGGGATCCCTCGAAGGATCAGACCTACTTCCTGTACGGGCTTGATCAGGGAACGCTCTCTCGCCTCTTCTTGCCGATCGGCGAACTGCAGAAGGAAGAAGTGTTCGCGATCGCCCGCCGCGCACAACTCACTGCCGCCGAGCTTCCCGAGAGCCAGGACCTGTGTTTCGCCGCCGGAGACGACGTCTCGTTCCTGTTCGCTCCAGAGGACTACGCGCCCGGCCCGATCCTTGACCGTGACGGCAACGAACTCGGGCAGCATCGCGGACTCCCGTGGTACACGATCGGGCAGCGCCGCGGACTGGCCATTGCGTCGCAGCGGCCCCTCTATGTCACTGGACTCGATCCCGCTCGCAATGCCGTGATCGTCGGCGGCAACGAGGAGCTCCTGCGGAGTGCCCTGACAGCCACCGATGCCATCTACACGCTCGGCGAGCCGCCCCCCAGCGGAGCCACGCTCGAAGCGAAGATCCGATACCGCTCGCCCGCGAGTGGAGCTCAGTTCGAAGTCGTCGAGGAGTCGAGCTTCCGCCTCACCTTCTCTGCAGCCCAACGCGCCGTGACCCCCGGCCAGCTTGCCGTCCTCTACGATCGCGAACGCCTGCTCGGCGGCGGAGTCATCGCGCAAGAACGACTCGCCTCAGCGTAACACCACCGGACAGCACGTCACCGCAAAGCAAGCAGAACCGTTAGAGGACTGAGCGGGAACACACAGCTCGCGCCGAGGCTCTCGCCGACCATCCGCCGATCGTCCTCCGCAAGACGCCTGGACGTCGAGCGCGCCGCGAGGATCCAGTGCTGACCGGTGCTGCGAGCGACCTCTGTGGTAGATGGAGCTCGCACTGAGCGCATACGCCACGGGCAGCCGACTGCACGGCAGTGAGCGTATACTCAAGGATAGCCGGAGGGGTGGGTGAGCGGACGAAACCACCGGTCTTGAAAACCGGCAGGCCACAAGCCTCGCGGGTTCGAATCCCGCCCCCTCCGCCAGCGGCGGTTTGCCGCGTTTTGGCGGCGCGGATAGAATTCGCACGTCGGAGAGGTAGTCAAGCGGTCAAAGACAACGGTTTGCTAAACCGTCGAGGGGTTAACGCTCCTCCGCGGGTTCAAATCCCGCCCTCTCCGCCAAGGGAAACGGGAACTCCGCAGCCGGAAGCGAACGGAGTTCCGCGGAACAGAAGCACGAGTTCTGCGACGACACGAGTCTGCAGAACTCGCACGCTACTCTGCAGCCGCTGTAGCGGCAGAGTAGCCGCGCGCCCGTAGCTCAGTGGATTAGAGCGTTGGCCTCCGGCGCCAAAGGTCACAGGTTCAAGTCCTGTCGGGCGTATAGCAGGAGGCGGAGGCCCCTTCAGGGGTCTTCGCCTTCTGTTTCGCCGAAGACAGATCGGAGTTCCACAGCCCTTCCGCACAGTGGAACTCCCTAGCGACGCTGCATCGCGCGCCGGCAGCGCCGCCATCCTGATCGGGCGTGTAGCGGGGTGGGGACGTTTCCCCACCCCCGCTGTACCTCTGACCGGTGAGAAGCCGTTGGAGTTTCGCACGACCAGAGGGCGAAACTCCCGAGCCGCCTCGGTTGGGCGGCCCAGGTTACGAATCCTGTCGGGCGTATAGCAGGAGGCGGAGGCCCCTTCAGGGGTCTTCGCCTTCTGTTTCGCCGAAGACAGATCGGAGTTCCACAGCCCTTCCGCACAGTGGAACTCCCTAGCGACGCT
>CAYUSW010000064.1:0-34838 GCA_964447445.1 uncultured Thermotogae bacterium | reverse complement strand
CTTCGGTGCTTGGCACAGCCGGCGAGGATCGGGAAGCATCACGCTTGACCCAGCCTAGGCTGCTGGGACGTGGTGCCGATGCGGCCCGATCAAGAGGGCCTTGCCGAACGCGACCGGTCGGTCAGCGTCCAGGGACGAGTTGTGGTCGTGGGGCTGACGCCGGGAGAAGAGGCGGGTCTGGACGGGCTTGTGCCCTACCACTTGTCGGCCTTCTTCCCTCACGGTCAAGGCTCGACTCTGCATGGACTCCCGCCAATTACTGCAGAGGTCATTCGCCTGGCGCGAGTCGTGGGAAGGCGAAGGCAGAGGCCCTGCGCATCTCCTGACGCGCGTTGTCGCCGGCCCGACCGCCGGTCTCCGCCGGGGCCGGCGCACGCTCGCGATCTGACCGAAGGCGCGCTTCCCGACCACAGCGCCGCGCCGAGACAGCGCGCCGGAAACAAATGCCCGAGAGGTCGCCATGACCTCTCGGGCCGTGAAACTCTCTCTTTCTAGACCGTCCGAGCCCCTACTTCGTCGGGGTCTTCGCCGGCGCGGGTGCCGGTGCGGTGACGACGAGGTTGGTGTTCCCCGACGCCGACCTGTTCTGGTACTGAGCTGAAACCTGGACGACGTAGGAGCCGGCCGGCAGGTTCTTCGCGACCTTCCAGGTCCACTTCGCCTCGCCGTTCTTGCCGGTCGTCTTGTCGGTCAAGCCACTCGGCGGGGTCTGGCCGGCCGGGAGCTTCAGGCTGACCGAGACGCGAGCGCCTGGCTCTGTCTTGACGACAAGCGTCACGCTGCCGCCCTGAAGCACCGGCGACGTCAGGCTCTTGATCTCCAGAGCGAGGGGCGGATTCATGTGGTTCTGCAGCGTGGTCTCAAGCGCTGTGACCTTCGTCTGCAGCTGCTTGACGAGGTTCGTCTGTGTCGCAAGATCCGTCTTCAGCGTCGTGTCCGCCTGTGTGGCGGTGTCGACCTTCGCCTGCAGCGTGTCGATCTTGGTCTGAAGACCTTTCACGCTTGTCTCAAGGGTCTTGTCCGGACCGGAGCAGGCAACAACCAACGCAACAAGTCCGAGAATGCACGCTACAAGGCTTGCACGTCGCAGCATAGTGACTCCCTTTCTTCTGTCGTGCCTCCGGCGGAACCGAAGACACTCCGAAACGAGTACCTCCAAAGGGTCGCGCGAACCATGGCCGCCCGACCCCGGCCCACTTTTCCCCCGCTGGCTCGCGGAGCGATGGTCTGAGTGTACTAGCCTCCGGGCGCTCTTGTCCACGTCGGCCGCGGGCACCCCATGGCGCGAGACTGCTGCCTCGCGCCGGCCTGTAGCCAGTCTAGATTCCGAACTGCTTCGTATCGACCCAGTCCATGGACAGGAGGGACCAGAAGTCGCAGGCGAGTCCGTCCTCCACGTATCTGTACGGGAGCCAGCCGTAGCCTTTGTCACCCCAGTTTCTTCCCCACGAGTTGCGGAGGAGCAGCGCGCCGGACGTCGTGTCCCCGGATGCCGTGTTCTTGATCTCCTTCGTGTCGTCGTAACCCACGGCCACGACTGCGTGGCCCCACTCGGCTTTCTCTCCGGGCGACGGGTACGGAATCGCGCCCGGAGTGTTGGATGCCGAGAACGATGGAAAGCCCCAGAACCCGAACATCGCCGGGACCCCGGCCGCAAGGTGCCTCTTGATCTCTGTGAGCACTGTCGCCGGAAGTACATTCGCGGCCGCGGGATCGTGGCAGAAGTAGCGGACGGCCTTGTAGTTGTCGGCCACGGCGTAGACGAAGCTGTCCGGCTCGCGGTCGAACTGCGGGTCTGCGTCCGTGTAGGGCCAATAGGCCTCATCGGGGACTCCGCAGAGAACGAGAGCGCCCATCGTGCTTCGAAGCCACGCGCCGGTGTCGCCCTGCACTTGCATCAGGTTCCTCGTGGTCTTGTAGACGTACAATCGCGAGCCCTCGACATGCCTGCCGAACGCACGACGTTCGAAGTACTCCACCATGCCGACGGCTGCGTGTGCGGTGCACGAGCCGAGGCTCTTCTGGTTCTCGACCCGCGAGCACCACTCCCGCAAGTCCACCCGCGAAGGGGCCTTCTTGGTGCGCGCGCCCAGGCCGAGGCTCTTGACCATTGCCGCGACCTCCGGCTTCTCCGTTGTGTAGTCCCGTAGGTCCGGCCATGGCGACAGCCAGCCGGTTCCCACAGATCCGACCTCCGCGAGTTGCGCGGTTCTGCTCAGGGTACGCATTGGTTCCTCCTTTGGCACGCGGATTCACGCCCGTTGGAGCAGGCGAATCGCAAGGGAGGAATGTACAGCATATCGGTAGTGAAAAGGCAAATGGGGAGGAGGGAGGGAGAACGATCTCAAGAGGGGTCACGTTCGGGGGTGCAGGGCGGCTGCCGCCATGGGCAGGCGAATGCTGCGTTGCGGCCTCTCTCCAAGACGGCAACGCTAGGGTGGCGCCGTGCTCGGGACGATGCTACGATCTTTTGTCACGTTCCCTTCGTTGGAGGCGACGGTAGGATGAAGAAGAGGATATTGGAGGCCGTTGCTGTCGCGGTGTGTGGAGCGCTCGTCTTCGTCTCTGGGTGTTTCCTGAGGCCGAACGATCCGCCGGTGGCCGTCTTCACGGCGTCGCCCCTCCTGGGACGTGCGCCGCTCTCCGTGACACTCGACGCGAGCAGCTCGTACGATCCAGACGGGGCAGTGGAGGCGTATCGATGGTCCTTCGGGGACGGGGCGACGGGGACCGGTGCCTTCCTGACGCATACCTACTCGGAGCCTGGCGCCTACACCGTTGAGCTGACCGTCGAAGACCGGCGACAGGCGTTGGGCACCGCCTCCTCAGTGGTCACCGCCCGTTCGGGCACGAACTACGCCGTCATCGTCGGGATCGCCGCCTACGTTCGCATGCGGGCGCTGGACTTTGCGGACGACGATGCCGAGTCCGTAGCTGAGGAACTAGCGTCCTTGCCAGGGTGGGACCGAAGCCGGATCACGGTGCTGCTCAACTCGCGGGCGACGAAGGCGAGCTTCGCGCAGGCCGTCGGCGAGCTGTCGAGTGTGGAAGAAGGCGACTTGGTGTTCATCTTCTTCTCCGGCCACGGGAACCGAGTAAAGGACACGAGCGGCGACGAGGCTGACGGCTACGACGAGGTGCTGTGCTTCTACGACCAGGACGTCTCGGACGACAGCTTGGCCGAGTTCGTGGCCGGCCTCACGGCGAGTCAGACGGTCGTGATGCTGGATGCATGCTATTCGGGGGGGCATCTGAACTCCTTCGGAGTCAAGGGCGTCGATGGTGCAGGCGCTGGGGACGGTCTGCTGGAGGACCTCGCCCGTTCGCGGGGCGCTCGGCCGCAGGACCTGGACCGCCACCCGACATCGCTGGTGGCGATCTCCGCCTCCCGTGTCCATGAGCTGTCGTGGGAGTATGTCTCGCTTCGCCACGGCATCTTCACCTACGCGTTGCTTGAGGCGCTCGGCGGGCAAGCGGACGATACCGGCGACCGCGACGGCATGACATCGGCCGAGGAGTGCTTCGCCTACGTCGGCCCTCGGGTGCGGTCCCTTGCGAGGGATGGCGGAGTCGCTGAGACCCCGCAGATGCTGGACCTCTGCCCCGGCGAGCTCGATTTCGCGGGTGCGCCGTAGGTAGGGTTGCCCGCGGGGCGTGGCTGGAGGCAGAGGCCTCACGCGAGTAGAGTAGGGGCAATGGGTTCCGGAGCGCGGTAGCGAGGAGGGCGCAGCGATGGATAAGACGATTCTCATTCTTCTGGGGCTGTTGGCCGCGGCGGGCGCGGCCGTGGTCCTATTCCTGTCGGGGCCCCCGTCGCCCGCGACCCCCGGAGGTCCAACCGTACGGACGTCGGCCACTCAGCCCTCCGTGGACGGCACGATCAAGGTGGGCGAGTACACGTCGAAGATTGCCGATCTCGCGGGGGTCGAAGTGAGTTGGGCGGCCGACAAGGATACTCTCAGGATCGGACTTGTCAGTCCGGGCACGGGCTACGTGGCTGTCGGTCTCGATCCGCAATCCATGATGGACAAGGCGAACATCCTCCTCGGTGCTGTGGTGAACGGGGCGATCGTGGCGCGTGATGACGTGGGTACCGGCCTGTTCAGCCACGCAGCGGACACCAGCGTCGGCGGCCGAGACAACATCCTCGCGGCAGCCGGGCGCGAGGTGGAGGGGAAGACGATCATGGAGTTCGCCATCCCGCTCAGTTCGGGAGACTCGGCGGACCGCCCTCTGATGCTGGGACAGACCTACAGGATCATCGTGGCGTATCATGCAAGCAGTGATGATTTCTCGGAGCGGCACAGTCGCCGAGCGTCGGGGGAGATCGCCTTGGCGGTGCCGCAGTAGAAGGACTCGAACAGGAATGCAGCGACGGGCGTGACCTCTTCGGGGTGCGCCTCGACCACAGGAGAGTGGCTGTAGCGGGGACTCCGCGGCGTTGCGGAGTCTCTTTGCAGGCGCGGCCGGAGGCGATGGGATGACGGCAGCGAAGACGTGGCATGCGATGAGCGCGGGCGATGCGGCGCGCTCTCTGGACTCGGAGGCGTCGGCAGGACTCTCGACGGACGAAGCGGCGAGTCGACTTGAGACATACGGCCCGAACGCTCTTCCCGAGATGCCTTCCACTCCCTTCTGGCGGCGACTCGTCGAGCAGCTACGCGGGTTCGTCGTCCTCATCCTCCTGTTTGCCGCGGCCGTGTCGCTCGCCGTGTACTTCATTGAGCCGGAGCCGCTCGGCTGGCTCGACACGCTCGTCATTGCGGCGATCGTCGTGCTCAACTCGTTCATCGGCGCGCTGCAAGACAGCCGTGCCGAGAAGGCGCTCCAGAGTCTGAAGAAGATGGCGGCGCCGGAGGCGCAGGTGTTGCGCGACGGCGAGCGCGTGACCGTTCGGGCGCGCGACCTCGTGCCAGGCGACGTCGTCCTCCTCGAGGCCGGGACGATGATCCCTGCCGATCTGCGGCTGCTCGAGTCCGCCCAGCTGCGCGTCGACGAGTCGTCGCTCACCGGGGAGTCCGTTCCGGTCGAGAAGGCAGCCGAGCGCACGCTTGCGGCGGAGATCGGGCTGGCGGACCGCGTGAACTGCGCCTTCCTCGGCACGACCGTCGTGTACGGTCGCGGTCGCGGTCTTGTCGTGGGGACGGGCGGCGACACGCAACTTGGCGAGATCGCCGAGATGATCGAGGAGGCTCAGGGAGAGACTCCTCTGCAGCGCAAACTCGAGGAGTTCGGCAAGCTCCTCGGAACGATCATCCTCGTCGTCTGTGCCGTTGTTTTCGCACTCGAGATCGCCCGCGATCCGAACCTTCCGGTGTTGTGGAAGGACGGACTGCGCGCGTACCTTGCGACAGGAGCGGGCGACCTCGTCCGCTTCTTCATGGTTGCCGTGAGCCTCGCCGTCGCCGCCGTGCCGGAAGGCCTTCCGGCGATCGTCACGATGTGCCTCGCGCTCGGGACTCGCGAGATGCTCAAGCGTCACGCGCTGGTTCGCCGGCTCCCATCGGTCGAGACTCTCGGATCCGCGACGGTGATCTGTACCGACAAGACGGGGACGCTGACTCAGAACCAGATGACTGTGACCTCCGTCTGGGCGGGGCGGGCGCTGTACGGGGTTACAGGGCAAGGGTACGAGCCGTCGGGGGGATTCACGCGGTGCGGAGCCGCGGTTCGCGTGAGCGATGAGCCCGTGCTCGAAGCCGCCCTGTGGGCGGGCCTTCTGTGCAACGATGCTGAGCTCAGGAAGGACGGGGCCAGCCATCGCATCGTCGGAGATCCGACAGAGGGCGCGCTCGTCGTTGCCGCGGCGAAGGCGAGCCTTGGACACGAGGCCGTCGAGGCGAGCTCACGCCTGGCGGAGCTCCCGTTCGATTCGGATCGCAAGCGGATGACGACGATGCACGGCACGGCAGGAGCGCGGGTGAGGGCCCCGGGCGCGGAGCGGCTCGCGCTGGTCAAAGGCGCGCCCGACGTCATCCTCGGGCTATGCACGGGGATCGAGGGGGCAGGCGGCCCCGAAGTGCTGGATGCTGCCGGTTGCGAGGCTGCGCATGCCGCGAACCACGCGATGGCCTCCCAGGGACTGCGTGTTCTGGCTGTCGCCTACCGCGCGTTCCCGAACCAGCCGGCGTCGCTCACCCCCGACGCGATCGAGAGGGATCTAGTCTTGCTCGGGCTCCTTGGGATGCAGGATCCGCCGCGCCCCGAGGTTGCCGACGCCATCGCCAAGGGGCGCGAGGCCGGGCTGCGTACGATCATGATCACGGGCGATCACGTCGCGACAGCGGAGGCGATCGCGAAGCAGATCGGCCTTCTGCGACCCGGCGCCCGCGTCGTGAGCGGTGCGGAACTCGAGAAGATGGCCGAGGGGCAGTTGGCGAAGGAGATTGAGGACATCGACGTATTCGCCCGAGTCTCGCCTCATCACAAGGTTGAGATCGTCGAGGCGCTCCGTTCGAACGGGGAGATCGTGGCGATGACGGGCGACGGCGTGAACGACGCGCCGGCGCTGAAGCGGGCCGACATCGGTATCGCCATGGGCATTACGGGCACCGACGTGGCGAAGAACACGGCCGACATGGTTCTGACCGACGACAACTACGCGTCGATCGTTGCGGCGGTGGAGCAGGGCCGCGTCATCTACGCCAACATCCGGCGGACCGTGTACTTCCTCCTGTCATGCAACTTCGCTGAAGTTGCGATCATCTTCGGGGCGATCCTCGTCGGCTGGCCAGCGCCGCTCACGGCGATCCAACTCCTGTGGCTGAATCTCCTGACCGACGGTGCGCCGGCGCTCGCGCTCGGGCTCGAGAAGGCGGAGCCCGACGTCATGAGGAGATGCCCACGCTCGCCGAGGGCGCGGATCATCGATCGGTCGATGGCGGCCGGCATCCTGTTCCAGGCGGGAGCCTTGACAGCCGTGGTTCTCGGGGTCTATGCCTGGGGCGTGTACGGCCACGGGGTCCTGCACGACGACGCGATGACGCTAGCATTCGCGATGCTCGTGCTGGCAGAGCTTCCGGTCGCGTACGCCGTGCGGTCGGAGAACGTCTCGCTGTTCCGGATCGGCCTGTTCTCGAACCGCTCGATGCAGTGGGCCGTGTCGCTGTCGCTTGTGCTCCTGATGGCCGTCCTGTATGTTCCGGGCTTGCAGAAGGCGTTTGACACCGTGACGCTAGAGCCTTGGATGTGGGGACTCATCGCGCCGCTCATTCTCTTGCCGGCTGCAACGCTCGAAGTGCGCAAGCTCATCATTGCGAAGCGGGCGAACCGCGTGACCGCGTGAGAGTGCGAAGCCACGCCCATCCACATCCGAGCTCGCCAGGGGCGTACCGCGAGCCAGTGGATCCCCTGCGAGAAGACGTCGCGGGCGGGGAGCGGCCGGCGGCTCGATCCTCCGGACGTCGGATCTGCGGCCTATTGAACCCGCAGCCCCTTCTGTGCAGCCACCCACGTGCGGTAGCGCAAGCGTGGGGGAAGATCCCCGTGGTTACGGTGCCAGAGTTGTGGGTTTGCGCAAGCGTTTCCGTGGGACCACCTTGTCTCGCGACCCGGGCAGGAGATCTCGAAGAGACCGAGCGGCTCGCCAACGCGAGGTTGCATCCGCGCCGGGTGCGGAGTAGTGTCTCGGATCCCTACGTGCCCGGCTCGGGCTCACTTCTACGACACGCGGAGGACGAATGATGTCTGATTCCTGCGCTATACGCACCGAGGACTTGCGCCGTGTCTTTCGCGCGAAGCGACGCGAGGCGAAGAAGCAGAAGCGCGACGTTGTGGCGCTCGACGGCGTGAGCTTCTCCGTCGAGCGCGGCGAGTTGTTCGGCGTGCTCGGCCCGAACGGCGCCGGGAAGACGACGACGATCAAGATCCTGACGACCTTGCTCTCGCCAACGTCCGGACGCGCGTGGGTTGCCGGCGTGGACGTCGCCGCGGATCCAAAGAGCGTTCGGCGGCACATCGGCATGGTCTCCGGCGGTGAGACGTCCGGGTACGGTCTCCTCACGATCGAAGAGAACCTTTGGATGTTCTCCCAGTTCTACGGGATGGATACACGCGTCGCGAGAGCCAAGATCAAGGAGCTGCTTGCCGTCGTGGGGCTGGCCGACAAGTCGCGCACGAAGATCTACCACCTCTCGACAGGCATGCGGCAGAAGATGAATTTCGTCCGCGGGTTCCTCACCGAGCCGGAGATCCTGTTCCTCGATGAGCCGACGCTCGGACTGGACGTGCAGACATCCCACACGCTCCGAGGCTTCGTCGCGAACTGGATCGCCGAGCACCGCGACCGCACGATCCTGCTCACGACGCACGCGATGCACGAAGCCGACGAGTTGTGCGGGCGCGTGGCCATCATCGACAAGGGTCGCATTCTGGCCTGCGACGCGCCGGCGACCCTGAAGCGCGGGTTGCAGAGCGAGGCCATCTACTGCTTGCGCATCGCAGAACTGGCGGACGCTCAGGGAGCCGTGCAGGGCCGGCCGGACGTTGGCCGGTTCACGCAGACGGTCCATGACGACCACATCGAGGTCCACTTGATCCTGTCGAGCGACGGTGCGCTAACGGATGTGCTGGGATCTCTCCAAGCGGCCGGCGGGCGGCTCTTGTCGCTTGACAAGCGTGAGCCGACGCTCGAGGACGTGTTCCTCCACGTCGTTGGGCACGGATTCGAGGACGACGCACGCGAAGGGGGTGGCGCGTGAGATCCGGTTCAGCTTGGACGGTGTTCTGGCGAACGGTGAGAGGGCGTGCGTACCCCCGGATCATCGGCGCGCAGCGGGAGAAGAGCTGGGTGTTCTTCGAGATCTTCCTGCCGCTTCTCCAAGTGGCGGCTTATGTCTACATCTATCGCGCGATCCAGGCGCCGCCCGAGTTCATTGGCTTCGTCGTCCTGGGAGGCGCGATGTCGGCCTACTGGCTCAACGTCTTGTGGAGCATGGCGAGCCAGCTGTACTGGGAGAAGGAGACAGGAAACCTCGAACTCTACATCGTCGCGCCGACGTCGTGCATGGCGATCCTCCTGGGCATGGCGCTCGGCGGGATGTTCGCGACGACGCTGCGCGCCGTGGCCGTGATCACGATCGGCACGCTTCTCTTTCATGTTTCCATGAGCGTGCAGAACGTGCCGGTGCTCCTCGGGGTGTTCTTGACCACGCTCGTGGCCCTCTACGGGCTTGGGATGCTCCTCTCGTCGCTCTTCCTGCTGTTCGGACGCGAGGCGTGGCACCTGTCGAATCTGCTGCAGGAGCCGGTGTCGCTCGTCTCGGGCTTCTACTTCCCGGTGCGCGCCCTCGGTCAGGTCGTTGCGGCGGCCGCGTCGATCCTGCCGATCACGCTGGGACTTGATGCCATGCGGCAGCTTCTCTTTCCCGCCATGCTTGCCAGCTTTCGGTTCCTCTCTCCGGAGGTGGAGTTGGCAATCCTCGCGGTGCTGGCTGTGCTGTTCCTTGTCCTTGCCCGTCGGGCATTGGCGTACTTCGAGGCCCTGGCGCGGCGCGAGGGCCGGCTTTCGATCAGGGGGCAGTGATGCGTGAGAGGGGAAAACGAAGCGAAGCGCTACGCAGCCTGCGGGTGGCGGCGTGGCTTGGCTGGCAGATCGAGTCGAACTGGGCGGACCCGTTTGTCTTCGCGATCTACTCCCTCGTGAAGCCGATGGCGGGAGCGCTAATCCTAGTCTTCATGTATGCGGTCATCGCGAAGGGCGGGCTGGAAAGCCCGCTGTTCCCCGCGGTCTTCGTCGGGAACGCATTATTCATCTACGTTCCCGCGGTCCTCGCGGGAATCAGTTGGGCGATTATCGACGACCGCGAGCACTACGGGATGCTGAAGTACGTCTACACCGCGCCCGTCAACGTGCTCACCTACCTCGTCGGGCGAGGTGTCGCCAAAACGTTGGTCGCTACGATCGCGGTGGTGTTGATGCTTCTGCTGGGAACGTTGGCGCTCGGCGTCCCCGTACAGCTCGCGAGCATCGACTGGCCCCTCGCGATCGGATCGCTGGCGCTCGGGGCCGGGATGCTTGCCTTCTTCGGGATTCTTCTCGGTGGCGTCACCCTGATCACGGCGCGGCACAACTACGGGGTCGGCGAGGCCGTTGCGGGCGGCCTCTATCTCCTGTGCGGCGTGGTCTTTCCGCTGGACACATTGCCGACGTGGCTTTCCGCCGTTGGCCGCGCGATTCCCATCACGTACTGGGTGGAAGCGATGCGCCGAGCTCTGCTCGGCGAGGGAACTGCCTCATTCGCCGGACTCTCGAATGGGACCCTTGTCGGGATCATCGCCGTGTCGTCCACCGTCCTTGCCGTCCTCGCGGTCTTCCTCTTCCGCCTGGCGGAGAGGCGTGCCCGCTCGAAAGGCCTCCTCGACATGCAGACGATGTACTAGGTCGAAGCCGAAGGGATGGCGGTCTCCCTTCCGGGCCGGAGATGCTCTGCCTAGGGCACGTACTTCGTGAAGGCGGAGAACATGGGCAGAATGAGCAGGTCGTCCGTTACCCGGCCGATGGGGTCCACGAGCGTCGTCATGTCGAGAAGCACAGGCTGAAGGGTGAGCTGCAGCCCCAAAGTGCCGCGCGCGTTCAGACGAACGTCGGCTTCCAGCCCGACCGACGGAAGTTCCGCCAACGGGAAGAGAGCCCATCGGTCCGTCCGCTTTGCCACGGTGAGGAAAGGGAGAGACGCGGAGGCTTCGACAGAAAGACCTGCCCCGGCATCTCCGTGGGCGGTGGCGCGCGCGAACGACTCGAAGAGCGGCGTGCGCACTTGCGTCCCGTCCGTGATCGGCCAGAGCGCGGTGGCGCCGGCTCCGAGGGAGATGTGATCCGTCAACTCGTTCCGAAATGTCAGCGTCGTGCCGAGCGCCGTGGGACCGGAATCGATGATCGCAAGGAACTCGATGGAGTTGCTCGCGTCGAGAAAGACGGCGACTCCGAGGGACATCGAGAGGTCCCACGTGCGGCGCCCGTCTTGGGCTTCGACGGACGGGATGAGATGAAACCCGAGGGCAATGGGTCCCAAGCCGGCGCTTTGGCCCGGAAGCCCGGCGAGGACCAGCAAGCATGCAGCCATCAAGAGTGACTTCCTCATGGTTCCCCTTTCGTCGAGCGCCTTGGGCGCTCACGACCGAATCTGCACAAGACGTGGTGGATCCGTTGTCACTGTACCTGTTGGAAAGGGCGGCGGAACCGTCATGTGTCCGCCCATCTGAGCGCACGGCTGGCCCGGCGGTGAGAAAAGCGTAGACTGGGGAACAGGGCATAGAGCGACAAGGGGTGGGGCGTGTCGAAGCGCAGCTGGATCATCTTCGTGGCGGCCGCGTCGGTTCTTCTGTCGGGTGGAGCCGCGCTGGCGCATAGACCCGCGGCCATCGGAGGCACGTTCGACGGACCGGCGGCGGCGGTCACAGTCTCAGATCCTGACGTCTCACAGGTTGCGTACGGAGACCTCCCTGCATCGGGCTCCAGTCTCTGGATCGCGGTCGACGTGGCGGCCGAACGTGACCTCTACGTGCAGTTGGGTGTTCCGGCGCTGGACCGCCTGCGAGCGTTCCGTCCGCAGATGGCGATCCTGGGCCCTGGCCTGCCGGCGCTGTCCCTCCCGTTCGCGGCACCGAGAGGCATGGGCGCCGTTCTCATTGTGACATCGAGCGTCGCGGACGGGGTCCTCCTTCATGAGCCCGTCACCGACACCGACTCGTGGATCCTCGGTGAAGCCACCGTGCACCTCTCCACGCCAGGGACCTACTACGTCGTTGTTTGGTCGTCATCCGTTGTCGACGGGAAGGCCTGGGTCGCCCTCGGCAAACGCGAAGCGTTTGGACTGAAGGACGTCCTCATCTTGCCGTGGACGATTGAGGCGGTCAGGGCCTTCCACGAGATGGGCCGAGACCCGCGCCTGATTACGATGGCCAAGCTTCTCTTCCTCGCAGGGGTCGCGCTCGTCATTGCGCGTCTCACTCGCCTGTAGGAACGTCTGCCCACGGCCGCCTGGTACACTGGGGGCTATGGGGAACCCGGTACATCACACGTGGAGGCCGTGGGTCGGCTGGGGGACCGTCGGCGCGTACGCTGGGTTCGTAGCCTACATGTCGCTGCGGGCGGTCGGAGATTCAGGGATCGAGCGGGCGATCGACAGCGTAGGGCGTGCCTACTTCCACCTGCCTGCCTATGCTGGGCTGGCCGGGCTCCTCGCGTTGGTCCTGGCCTCCAAGAGCGGGCGGCAGTCCGTCGGCCGCGCCTTCATTGTATCGACGGCGTACGGATGGCTGCTCGAGTTGGCACAGATCCCGGCGCCGACTCGGTCATTCAATCTCCGTGGCCTGGCGTTCGATGCGGCAGGCGCGGCGGCGGGGGCGGCGGCGGCTTTCCTTTTCCTCACGCTGCGACAAAGAAGACGCCGCCGTGGATCTGGCTCCGCGGCGGCTCCCCCCGCACGGTGTCGGGACTAGCCCTTGCGGGATGACGGCCGGAGTCTCCTCCACCAGTGGAGCTTCGGCGGGTTGATGGAGATGTCCTTCAGATAGCGCTCGGGATCCTCGTTGAACGCTTCCCTGCAGGTGTGGGCGCAGAACCAGTAGACCTTGCCTTGGTACTCCGACGACGCGATGGCATTCTGAGCATCGAGATCCATGCGGCATACAGGATCAAAAGGCATTCGTCCCACCTCCTCCTTCTATGTCCGAGCCGTGGACGTACCTCGCGCCCAATGTCGCAACGACGAGATCGGCCAAGGCCTCCAGCACCTCTCCGCCGGCATTGCAGATCGGGAACACCTTGCGCACGCCGGTGCACGGCCGCGCGACTCTTCCCTGTCTGCCTAGCCCCGTGTTCATATGATTCCATCATGAGGACACGTGCACCGCGTGTCAATGGCCTGCGGTGGCAGCGTCTCGGACGGGCCGGAGAAGTCCCCAGGCGGCCTGCCCCCGATGTCTCCCACAGCGTGCACCGCGACGAACGGCCTTCGGGCGCGACGCGAGCCCTCGACATCAGCCGGATCGAGTGCAATCGTCGGCGGCGGATCGAGCAGAATGGGCGGAAGGTGGATGCAGGGTTCGGCCTTGCACTTCGCGCGTGGGCGTGAATGGAAGTACTCTCTGAGCTGCGTGAGGAGGGGAGAACCATGAGCATGCGGATCGTCTTTCCCGGTGGGAAGCGCGTGGATGCCCTCTACAAAGGCTTCACGATTCACACGGACCAGCCGAAGGAGGCCGGCGGCGGGAACAGCGCGCCGAGCCCGTTCGACCTGTTCCTCGCATCGCTCGGGACGTGCACTGGGTTCTACGTCATGGCGTTCTGCCAGCGCAAAGACCTTCCAACTCAGGGGATGACCATGACGCTCGACGCCGTCCGCGACGAGGCGGCGCACAGAATCGGCCGCATCGACATCGCGATCTCTCTCCCCGAGGACTTCCCGGCGGAGTACGTCGATGCCTGCGCCCGCGCGGCGGAGCAATGTGCTGTGAAGAGCCACCTCCACGACGCTCCTCGCGTCGACATCACCGCGCGGCGGGGAGTCCAGGTCCATGAGGGTTCGTAGGTGTCCCCGTACCGTGGGTAGGATAGGGTGCCAGGCGGCCTGGAGGGACGATGGGGCGTAGGGGGCTGCGGATCGGGTTGATCCACGTTGCGGCGGCAGCGCTGCTGTCGATTTGCGGTTGCACCTCTCGCGAGGCCCAGCCGCAGTTCATCTTCGGCTTGGCGCAGGTCGAAACGATCGACGTCTTGATCGACTACAGCGCGTCCTCCCGGGCAAGCGCTGTGGTTCGCGGGATCGTTCGAGACTCGTGCACGCGAATCGATTCCGTCCGGCAGAGCCTCGATGGCCGAGTGTTCCTTCTCACGCTCACGACGCGCCGGCCTATCTCGGCCGACGAGTGCCGCGACGCCGAGGTGCCGTTCGAGGCGACGGTGCCCCTGGTCGTGCGTGGGCTTCGGGCCGGCGAGTACGTCGTTGCGTCGGGCAACATCACCACGACGTTCCAGCTGCGGCAGGCGGAAGCTGCCCCTCAGCTCTAGGGAGGGTTGGAATGCCCGACCCGGCTTCGTACTCCTTGACGGTGGATCCGAGCGTCGCTCCGAGCTGCCTTCCCATGCTGGTCTGGGGCGAAGGAGTCGATGCGGCGGGAGCCCTCTCGCGTTCGGATTGGCTGATGGAGGCGCTCGCATCGGCGCGGGAGGGCGGGAGTCCTGTCCTCCCAGCTACCCAGGAGCAGGTTCGGGCCATGCTCCGACACGGCGCCTACAAGCCAAGCGGCCGTGGCAAACCGGCGAGCGAGTACCTCCTGAATGCCGCCTTCCGCGGGGAGTTCCCGATCGTCAATGGACCTGTGGATGCGAACAACGCGATCAGCCTTGCCTCGGGCCTCCCCGGATCGATCTTCGATGCGGAACTGTCGGGCCGCGCGCTCCTCGTGCGCTATGGCTCGCCGGGAGAGACCTACGTCTTCAACCAGTCGGGCCAATCGATCAACCTTGAGGATCTTCTGGTGGTTTGCCGCGAGGCGGGGACAGGATGGGAGCCGTGCGGGAACCCCGTGAAGGACTCGATGGCCACCAAAGTGCGCGCCGAGTCGCGCGCCGTGATCGGGATTCTCTACGCTCCGCGCTCTCTTGGAGCTGCATTCGTCAGACTCTGGGCGGAGCGATACGCGGCCCTGCTCGAGACATCGTGTCAGGCCAGCGCAGTAGGGGTGTGTGAGCCCTCCGAGACCGGGTCAGGCTAGCTGGCGGCGCCCGTGTTTCCGTACTTGCCCCAATGGACACGCGACGCTTCGAATTGCGTCCGCGGCTCGGGGGTCTCGACGGGAACGCCGACCGGGATCAGGGCAAACACGAACTGCTCCTCCGGCAGGCCGATCAGGGCCCGAATTGCCGGCTGCTTCTCGTCGTCCATTCCGCACCATGTGGCGCCGAGGCTGAGATTGGCGATCGCGATGAGGAGGTTTTCCGTCGCAGCGGCCATGTCCTGGTCGAACCACCTGTGGTCTGTCTTCGCGCCGAACGGCAGGATGACGGCACCCGCATCTACGCCGAAAGCGGCGTAGGGGTGAGCTTCGCAGAGCGCAGCGATCTGCGAGCGTTCCGTGGCCACAAGAAAGCTCCAGGGGCGCAGGTTGCGCGCGGACGGCGCGGCCATGGCGGCCTCCAGCGCCGCAATGATCCTCTCGCGGGGAACAGGAGCTCCCGTGAACTTCCGCACCGAGCGCCGACGCCGAATCGCCTGCAATCCGTCCATCGTGGCACCTCCCTGGGGACCCTGCCGGAGAGGGTAGCCGGAACGGGGTGCCAGTGGTAGGGGCGCGGTCGGCGGGAGCGTCTTGGCGGTCTTTCCACGTGGGGCTAGACGGGCGCGACGCCGTGCGCTGCACTGGGAAGCTCCGACCCGCGACACGGAGACCTACGGGAGAGTGCCATGGGCCTTCGGCCCCACCGGGGTTGGAGTGGGGCGCGGTGTCCCACCGCGGCGTCGGTCGTATAATGCGCCCCTCTAGCCCCTGTGGGAATGGCCGAGCGCGGCGCAGGCTCGGTCCCATCTGAGCACGACAGGGAATCGGAGGGAGGCTCTCGTTGGTAGGGGCCGGCGCTGCGTCGCGAGGGGGGCGTTGGGCATGACGGAGGAGCGAGCGGCGCGATACGACCGGATCACGGCACAGCTTCGCGAGCTGATCGAGGGACGTTCCCCAAATCTGACTGCAGCCATGGCCACAGTTTGCGCGCTTCTCCACGCGAAGATGCCGCATCACCTGTGGACGGGCTTCTACATTGTTGCCAGCGGCGACGAACTGCACGTGGGGCCCTACCAGGGGCCCGTCGCCTGCCAGGTCTTGAAGGGGCGAGGGATCTGCCTCCACGCCGTCCGGACGCGTGCCGCCGTCGTCGTTCCGGACGTCGAGGCATTCGCCGGGCACGTCGCTTGCGACCCGCGAGCGAAGAGCGAGATCGCTGTCCCCGTGATCACGAACGGTCACGTGTTTGCTGTCCTTGACGTTGACTCCGACAACCTCGCGCAGTTCGGAGATGCCGACGTCGCGGCGCTTGAGAAGATCGTGTCGCTTCTGTTCCCCTTCTGTTAGGCGCAGCTGGACGCCGCAGTGCGCGTGTCTCTCCGTATCGCAGCGCGGCGCGGAGGGCCGGCGTCCCCGGGGAGCAACGGAGAGAGAAGACCGCCGAGGCCGCCGGTGCGCGAGTCCCGAGAGCTCTACACGGAGGGAGTCTCGAAGACCACCTCCCGCAGGAGAGAGAAGGCGTCGGAGCTCGCTGCGCGGGGGCAACCAGAGGCGCGGTCCTGAGAGAAGGGGCGCGTGAAAGTGGAGGCGGGAAGTGAGGGCGTCCTTCCTCACTTCCCGCGCGATAGGTTGGCTCAGTAGAGCTCTCCTACCCAGCCTGCTGCAGTAAGAGAGTCGCTCCGCCGTGTGGAGAGACCATGAAGCACGGGTGGGGTTCGTGAGGGGGCGCGGCACGCGGAAACGCGCCGCGGGAAGCGGGAGGACGGTGAAGAAGCGCTTCGTAGTCATTGTCCACGGAGTCGTTCAGGGGGTCTACTTCCGCCACAGCACGAGCGTTGAGGCGTCGCGCCTTGGCGTCTCCGGCGCAGTCCGCAACGAGCCGGACGGCACCGTCCGCGTCGTCGCCGAAGGAGACGACACGGCTCTCGAGGCTCTTCTCGCCTGGCTCCGCCGCGGCCCCTCTCGCGCGGTTGTCGAGCGCGTCGAGGTCGAGTGGACAAGCCCACGCGACGAGTCCGGAGGATTCCGCATCGAAGCGTGACGCGCCGCGGCGACGCTGCGCGAATCGAGGCAGCCCGCGGCCGCGTTGCTGAGACCGTAGGAGCTTTGTACCATTCTAAGATTGCCATGAAACTGCCACGAACCGGGGAGTACGCAGGTTTTGAGATTTCGCCGAAGCTTCAGCCGTGCGGCGATCAACCCGCGGCGATCGAGCGGCTGTCAGCGGGAGTCCGCGAGGGTCTCCGCTTTCAGACGCTGTGGGGCGCCACGGGCACCGGGAAGACGTTTTCCGTGGCTCACGTCATCCACCAGGTGCAGCGACCGACCCTCGTCATCGCGCACAACAAGACACTGACGGCGCAGCTCGCGAACGAATTCCGCGAGCTCTTCCCGGGCAACGCGGTGCACTACTTCGTCTCCTACTACGACTACTACCAGCCGGAGGCGTACATCCCGCAGACCGACACGTACATCGAAAAGGACTCGTCCATCAATGAGGAGATCGACCGGCTGCGCCACGCCGCGACGGCGGCGCTGTTTGAGCGGCGGGACGTGATCATCGTGGCATCCGTGTCGTGCATCTACGGTCTCGGCTCGCCGGCCAGCTACTCCGACATGTCGCTCACCGTCAAGCGGGGCGAGTCCATGGACCGTGACGACGTCCTGCGCGCCATGGTGGGGATGCAGTACAGCCGTAACGAGATCGGCTTCGAACGCGGCACGTTTCGCGCTCGAGGAGACACCGTCGAGATCATTCCTGCATACGAGGAACGGATCGTTCGACTCGAGTTCTTCGGCGATGAGGTCAGCCGCATCACGCTCCTTGACCCCGTCAGCGGGCACCCGATCCGCGAGGAGTCCGAGATCACCATCTATCCAGCCTCGCACTTCACGACGCCGGAGGCGCAGACCAAGCGCGCTCTCGTCACCATCGAGGAGGAGCTGGGAGAACGCCTGGCAGTGCTGCGCGGAGAGAACCGTCTTCTGGAAGCGCAGCGCCTGGAGCAGCGAACGCGCTACGACATCGAGATGATCGAACAGATGGGCTACTGCTCGGGGATCGAGAACTACTCACGGCATCTCGACGGGCGGCGGTCGGGCCAACCCCCGTCAGTGCTGCTTGACTACTTCCCGCGGGACCTCCTCGTCGTCATCGACGAGTCACATCAGACCGTGCCGCAGATCCGGGGCATGTACCACGGCGATCGCTCGCGCAAGACGACGCTTGTCGATTACGGGTTCAGGCTTCCCTCCGCGCTCGACAACCGGCCGCTCACGTTCACGGAGTTCGAGGAGCGCGTGGGTCAGATCATCTTCGCGTCGGCGACGCCGGGTCCGTACGAAGAGAGGCACAGCCAGCGCACGGTCGAACAGGTGATCCGCCCGACGGGGCTCGTCGATCCAGAGCTTGTGATCCAGCCAGCCAAGGGGCAGGTGGATCATCTGACGGGGGAGATCCGGGCGGTCGTCGAACGCGGCGATCGCGTGTTGGTCACCACGCTGACCAAGCGGATGGCCGAGGACCTGACGGAGTACCTTGTCGACGTTGGCGTTCGGGCGCGCTACCTCCACTCGGAGATTGAAACGCTCGATCGTATTGACATCTTGCGCGAGCTCCGGCTGGGGAAGTTCGACGTCCTCGTCGGGATCAACCTCTTGCGCGAGGGTCTCGACCTGCCGGAGGTGGCGCTGGTTGCCGTGCTCGACGCGGACAAGGAAGGCTTCCTGCGCTCGGGGACGTCGCTGATCCAGACCATCGGCCGCGCGGCGCGCAACGTGCGCGGCAGGGTGATCCTCTACGCCGACAGGATGACCGACTCGATTCGGCACGCGGTGGACCAGACGAACCGTCGGCGGGCGACACAGCTTGCCCACAACCGCGACCACCACATCACGCCGCGCACGATCGAGCGCGAGGTGACGGACATCCTCCAGGTCCTGCGCGTCGGAGTCGAGAAGCCGACGGGAGTGCGCGAGCGCCCTCGTCCGACGCGACCGGAGGACATCCTCGACGCCGTCAGGGAGCTCGAGGAACAGATGCTGCTCGCTGCGCAGAACCTCGAATTCGAGCTCGCGGCGACGCTGCGCGATCAGATCCGCAAGCTGCGAAAGGACCTATGAGCGTCATTCACGTCAAGGGAGCGCGGGAACACAACCTGAAGAACATCGACGTCGCGCTGCCGCGGGATCGCCTTGTGGTCATCACGGGAATCTCCGGTTCAGGAAAGAGTTCGCTCGCGTTCGACACGATCTACGCCGAGGGGCAACGACGCTACGTCGAGTCCCTGTCGGCGTACGCGCGGCAGTTCCTCGGCCAGATGGAGAAGCCTGACGTAGACTTCATCGAAGGCTTGTCGCCGGCGATCTCGATCGACCAGAAGACGAGAAGCCACAATCCGCGTTCCACGGTGGGGACCGTCACTGAGATCTACGACTACCTCCGACTTCTGTACGCGCGGATCGGGCACCCTCACTGCCCTCAGTGCGGCGACCCGATTGCGCAGCAGTCCGCAGAGCAGATCATCGATGCGGTGATGGCCTTTCCGGAGGGCGTGAAGGTTCAGATTCTCGCTCCCGTCGTCCGCGGCCGGAAGGGCGAGTACAAGAAGACGTTCGAGGAGATCCGGCACGAAGGATTCACGCGGGTTCGCGTCGACGGCGTGACGCGCACCCTGTACGAAGAAATCGAGCTGACGAAGAACCAGAAGCACACCATTGACATCGTCGTGGACCGTGTCGAGGTCGAGGGGAAGAAGCGCGGCCGGATCGCGGACTCGATTGAGACGGCGCTCAAGCACGGCGGCGGCCTCGTGAGCATCCTCCAGGATGACGGCACGGAGCAGCTCTACAGCGAGCATTACGCCTGCATCCGCTGCGGTGTCAGTTATGAGGAACTGTCGCCGCGCATGTTCTCGTTCAACAACCCGTATGGCGCGTGTCCCGAATGCGGCGGCCTCGGACAACGCAAGGAGGTCGATCCGGAATCGCTCGTCGACCCCCTTCACGGACTCCTCGACGGAGGGCTGTTGCCGTTCGCTGACACGAAAAGCCGATGGTACGAGGGGCAGATGTCGGGCCTGGCCAAGGCGCTGGGAATCGACCCCTACGACCCGCTGGGCGAGCTGCCGAGGAAGACGCTCGATCTCATCCTCCACGGCACGGAGGGGAAGGCGTTCACTTTCGAGTACACCTCGACATCGGGGACGACACGCGTAGTCAAGCGTCCGTTTCGAGGGATCATCCCGACGCTCGAACGGTGGTACCGCGAGACGACGTCGGAGTCATGGCGAGCGGAGATGGAGCAGTTCTTCGCCACTCTGCCATGCCCGGCCTGCGGAGGAGCTCGCCTGAAGCCGGAAGTCCTTGCGGTGACGATCGACGGCGCGAGCATCCACCGAGTCACTACGCTCTCCATTCGCTCGGCGCTCACGTTCTTCGACCAGCTGACCCTGCCTCCGCGGGAGGAGAGGATCTCCGAGCAGATCCTGAAAGAGATTCGCTCCCGGCTCGGGTTCATGGTCTCCGTCGGGCTCGACTACCTCACGCTCGATCGACAGGCGGGCACGCTGGCCGGCGGAGAAGCCCAGCGCATACGCCTGGCAACGCAAGTGGGCAGCCAGTTGACGGGCGTTCTCTACGTGCTCGACGAGCCGTCGATCGGTCTGCACCAACGCGACAACCGCCGATTGCTCGCGACCCTCAAGGGCCTTCGCGATTTGGGCAACACCGTGCTCGTTGTCGAACATGACGAGGAAACGATGCGCGAGAGCGACTACATCCTCGACCTCGGACCTGGAGCGGGCGAGCATGGGGGCCACGTCGTCGCGTGCGGCACGCCCGCGGAGGTGGCGGCGTGTCCCGAGTCGCTGACCGGCCAGTACTTGTCCGGACGGCTGCAGATCCCTGTGCCGGCGAGGCGTCGACGTGGAAACGGGAAGAACCTGCGCGTTGTCGGCGCTAGGGCACACAACCTGCGCGGGATCGATGTGGAGTTCCCGCTCGGGTGCTTCGTCTGCGTCACCGGCGTGTCAGGATCCGGGAAGAGCACACTCGTCGAGGACGTGCTGTACAGAAGCGTCGCGCAGAAGCTGCGCCTCGCGACGCGCCGGCCCGGGGCGCACGACGAGATCCTCGGCGCGGATCAGGTCGACAAGGTGATCGAGATCGACCAGTCACCGATCGGGCGCACGCCCCGATCGAATCCGGCGACGTACACCAAGCTATTCGACGACATCCGCGCGTTGTTCGCCAAGTCCCCCGATGCGCGGCTGCGCGGCTACGCGGCCGGGCGCTTCAGCTTCAACACCAAGGGGGGACGATGCGAGGCGTGCCAGGGACAGGGCCAAGAGAAGATTGAGATGCACTTCCTCCCAGACATCTACGTGCCGTGCGACGTCTGCAAAGGGAGTCGCTACAACCGAGAAACGCTGCAGGTTCGCTTCAAGAGCAAGTCGATCGCCGAGGTCCTTGCGATGTCGGTGGAGGAGGCGCTCGCCTTCTTCGAGAACATTCCGAGCATCGAGAACCGCCTGCAGACACTTCACGACGTCGGACTGTCGTATGTCACGCTCGGGCAGCCGGCGACCGAGCTGTCGGGAGGAGAGGCGCAGCGCATCAAATTGGCGAAGGAGCTGTCCCGGCGATCGACGGGGAGGACACTCTACATCCTTGATGAGCCAACGACGGGCCTCCATGCGGCGGACGTGCACCGTCTGCTCGACGTGCTCCATCGTCTGGTCGAGTCCGGCAACACCGTGATCGTCATCGAACACAACCTCGACGTGGTCAAGACGGCCGACTGGATCATTGACCTGGGTCCGGAAGGCGGAGACGGCGGAGGAGCGGTCGTGGCGACCGGAACGCCGGAGGATGTTGCTCAGGTAGGCGAATCCTACACCGGGCGATTCCTCGCTCCGATTCTGGAAGCCGCACGCTCGTAGTCGGGAGCCGAGCGTGAGCCTACGGCCGAGAGTCCCCCGGAGTCTCGGCCGTTACGAGGCTACTGCCCTGTGCAAACGGCCCCACCGATCGGGCATGCGCCCTGAGCGGTTGCTGAGCCGCCGGCGCTGTTCGTGACCCTGAGAGTTACGAGGTATCGTGACGCGTACGCGTAGGTGTGCTCTACAGCGGGGCCGCTGGCGTTCGTGCCGTCGCCGAAGTCCCACTGGTAGAGCGTGATACTCCCGCCGTCCTCCCCAGGCCTGGATGCTGTGCCGTCGAAGCGAACCGGCACGCCTACTCTCCCGCCAGAGCAGGACGATACCCCCCGCATCTCGATGACCGCGAGTGGCCGAGTGGAACTGCCGCCGCATGTCCCACCGCCGCAGCTCGACGTGCCGGTGACGTCAAGCATGACCGAACCCTGGCCTGTCTGATTCGCATCGTCGGTCACCGTGAGCGTGGCCGTGTACTTCGCGGCGGCCTTGTATACGTGGGTCGCCTTGGCCGTTGCCGCCGTCGTCCCGTCCCCGAAGTCCCACTGGTAGTTGAGGATCTTCCCATAGGGATCGCTGGACGCCGATCCGTCGAACTCGATCGAGTCTCCGGAGCGAGGCGTGAAGTTGCTGACCGTAACGTCGGCCAACGGAGGGGGATCGGAGACGACGACCGCGAGCTGCTGACTGTTCATCGCCCCTTCGTTGTCGGTGACCGTCAGCTTGACGACGTACATGCCCGGCGCGCGGAACTCGTGGTTCATGGCGCTCATCAGCTTGCCGCCGGTGTCTGCGGGATCGCCGAGATCCCAACGGTATTCGACAATAGACCCGTCGTCGTCGTGCGAGTAGTGCGCGTCGAGACTCACCGTGAGCGGAGCCTGGCCCTGCGTGGGCTTCGCGTCGACGACGGCGCGAGGCTCGCGGTTGACGACGCCGTCGAGGACATCGTCCAGAACGCATCCGGAGAGCAAGACCGGCAAAGCCAACATGAGAGCGATTGCACACAGCCGGCGTTTCATTGACAAGTCCCTCCGCCCGTGCCGCTGTCGCACGGACCCCCACCAATCACCTTGATGGGCTGAACGTACGTGGATTGCCCGCCGTCGTTGTCGGTGACGACGACCGATACGTTGTAGGTCCCGGGGTAGGCGAACCGGTGCTCGACGACCGGGCCGACGGCGTACTGACCGTCGCCGAAGTTCCAGTCATACGTGGCGACCTCCTCGTCGTCGGAGGAAGCCGAAGCGTCGAACGTGATCCGTTCGCTCGTGCCGACGATGTAGCCGCTGTCGATGTTGCTCTTCGGGGAGTAGGAGAACGAGGCCGTCGGCAGCGGATTCAGGGCGCGGATCGCAAGCTGAGCCTGGCTGGAGGCGCCCCGCGCGTCGTAGACCGTAAGGACCACTTCGTAGGTGCCGTCCTGCGCGTACGTGTGGTCGACCAACGCTCCTGTCCCGCCTCCGCCGTCTCCGAACGCCCAGACGTACGTGAGGACCTCATCCGGGGCGCGCTGACAGAGCGTGGCGTCGAAACTCGCCGTGAACGGGATGAGGTGCTCGGCCGGCGATGCGGTGAACAGAGCCTGCGGGGCCCGTGGCTCGAACTGGAGACAGCCGCCCAGCGTCCCTGCGACGAGGAAGGCACCTCCCACCAGGAGGCAGAGTCGTCGTGTCTTCATGGTCATTCTCCTTTCTCCCCGTCGAGGGAGAGATCGATCGAGAGCGAGAAGCCAACCTCTACGGACAGCCCATCCAAGACCGCCGATTCCGGCGCATCGTTGGCATCGAGGTCGAGGGGCTGTCCGGCTGCATCGTCGAGTCTTGGGATCGTCGCCGAGCGGTAGGAGAGGAGAGCCTCAAGGCAGAGCCCGTCCGTGACGGCGTACGACAGGGACAAGCCGGCCTCGAGCCCCAACGCGCCGCCGCTGTGGCGCCCTGCGCCCAGCTGAGGGATGCCCGAGATGGCGTCTGGATACTCGCTGGGGATCTCGAATGTCACCGCGCGGTTGCAGGTGGCATAGAAGTACCCGCCGGCGATGTCGCCTGCGAGGCGCAGTTCTGCGTCGAGGAACTGCACCCGCGCGCCGACAAGCAAGCTCAGTTCGCTGACGGAAAGGGCGACATCGATGGTTGACGTTTCTGCGCCCACGTACTGCCCGCGAGTTGACGTTGCGAGGCGGGTGTACTCGAACCGACCGCCGAACGCGATCCAATCGTCAACCCAGTAGCGTTCGGAAGCGCGAAGCGCGAGCCCGCTGGTCATCGGCCCGAGGTTCTCTACGGATCCCGAGACCCCGGGGATCACAATGAGCGTTTCGTTGAGCAGTGTGATCAGCGTGTTGACGAAGACGATTGCGGCGTTGATGTCGTTGAGTGACGTCGCCGCCGGACCGGCGCTGAGTGAGAGTTCGAGAGGGCTCGCCAGTGAGGCCTCACTCAGCAGGATCACGACAAGCACAGCAGCTAGCCCCTTCATCTGTTCCCCCTTCTGCATCGCCGGGGGAAGAGGCTGGTCAAGACAGACCCGCACTCGTCACCCGGTTGTGACGAGCGTAGAGCCGCCGGGAACTGGCAGATGCGAAAACGTACCCCTTGGACTGCGACGTCGCTCTTGCCGGACTCGGACCTACGTCCTCTTCATCGCGGACTCGAGCGCTTGGAGCGCGTCGTCGATGTCCGGAGCGCTGATGTCTAGGTGAGTCACCATGCGGATTTCGCGGCCGCTGCCGCCGATCGGCGTTGCCAACACACCTTCGTCACGAAGGCGCGAGGCGATAAGGACGGCGTCCGGGGCTCCGGAGTCGATGGCGGCGGGGTCGATCGAGCAGTAGACGAGATTCGTCCACGCGGTGGGCGCTCGGCCGGCCTGCGGCGACGCGAGTCCGAGAATCTTCTGGATGCCGGCAGCCAGTCGACGGGCGTTGGCGTGGTCCTCGTCAAGTCGGCTCACGTGATGGTCGAGTGCGTAAAGGCCGGCCGCGGCAAGAATCCCAGCTTGCCGCATGCCTCCTCCGAGCATCTTCCGGACGCGGCGCGCCGAAGCGATGAAGGGGCGGGTGCCACACAGGACGGACCCGACGGGCGCTCCGAGCCCCTTCGACAGACACACGGTGACGGAGTCGGCGGACTGGCTCCATCGCGTCGGAGGCTGATTCAGCGCGCGCGAGGCGTTGAACAGGCGTGCGCCGTCGAGATGGAGGGCGATGCCTTTCTCGGCGGCCAGGCGTGCGACTGCGTCCGTGTACTCGGGGTCGAGGACGACGCCTCCGCAGCGGTTGTGCGTGTTCTCCAGGCAGATGACGCGCGTGCGCGGAGCATGGATGTCCTGCGGGTTTCGGAGAGCCGCCGCGATAGCCGCAAGCGGAAGCGTTCCATCGTCTCTGTTCTGCAGGACGGCCGTATGAATGCTGCCGAGACCGGCGCTGCCGCCGCCCTCGTAGAGGAACGTGTGCGCAAGATGCCCGACGATCGCCTCGTCCCCGCGTCCCGCGTGGACCAAGAGTGCGGCAAGATTCCCCATGGTCCCGCTTGCGACGAACAGGCCGGCCTCTTTCCCCAGGAGCCCTGCCGTGCGTTCCTCGAGCTGCCGCACCGTTGGGTCTTCCTGATACACGTCGTCGCCCACGACGGCCGCAGCCATCGCGTGCCGCATGGCATCCGTCGGTTGTGTCACAGTGTCGCTGCGCAGATCGATCCAACGCATGGTCCTAGGCCTCCTGGTCCGCATCGGAATGCCAGCCCCTCTTGCCGATGAGTGGGACAAACGAGCAGTGGCAGAGAGTTTGCTCGCGCACGGCCGGCGGGTCAACCTCGATGCGGACGAGCCTCTGAGTTCCGAGGCGGCCGATGGGGCCGACGAAGACGCCGTGCGGCCGCAGCTGGCTGAGCAGGACCTCGGGCCGGCCCGGAAGACTGCCCGTCGCCAGGATGCGGTCAAACGGAGCTTCGTCCGGCCAGCCGAGAGTGCCGTCCCCTCGCCGCAGGGTCACGCCACCGTAGCCAAGCTCGCGCAGCCGGGCGAGGGCTTCTTCGTAGAGAGACGCAGACGATTCGATCGACCACACATGGGCTCCGAGCTCGGCAAGAATGGCGGTCTGGTAGCCAGACCCCGTGCCGATTTCGAGGACCCGCGTCCCCCGGTCTACGTCCAGCGCCTCGGTCATCAGCGCGACGATGTAGGGCTGTGAGATCGTCTGGCCGTCGCGAGTGGGCAGAGGCGCGTCACCGTAGGCGTTCGCCACGAGAGACGCAGCGACGAAATGATGGCGGGGGACGCGAAGCATGGCCAGGAGTACGCGCTCGTCGCGGACTCCACGCTGTCTGAGATCGTGTTCGACCATCATCGCGCGGCGCCTTGCCGTGTCGTTCTGGTCGCCTCGTTTGCGGGGAGAAGGCGCCAAATCTGTCACGGTCGCGGCTAGTCGTCCACCGGCTGCTCGAAGTAGTCGCCGATGATGGCTCGCGCCTTCTCCAGGTCGCGCGGGCGCACCATGATTCGGACCTCGCCGAGACCATCGAGCATTCCGGGATAGAGGGACGGCACTGCGTGGCTCATCAGGTTCGCGGGGATCCCGAAGTCCTCGAGAAGCCCCGTGATGAGCCGCGCTTTGGGCTCTCCCCACACCTTGTGACAGAGGACCAGGTCGGACGAGACGTCGCTTTCATCACGATCGAGGAGGTAGTGGAGAATCGTGATGCACTGGCTTGTATGGAGGGTATTCGGGCCGAGCGAGATGCGTGGCAGGTCGCCGAGCGCTGCCTCCTCCGCCTCGGTGTAGTCGAGATGGTCCGACAAGATGAACGCCGGGTTGGTTGGAAACGTGAACTGGTCGACGGGATCGCCGTGCTCATGGAGCACGATGGGATGCGCTTCGATCTGGTACAGCCGATCAAGAACCTGAACAAGCGACGTCTGAGCCGCGGCGACGCCCGGCGTCGTTTCCACTTCCTCAGCGGCTGCGCCGCGGAGCGCGAGTTGCAGGATGGCGGCCGTGGAACGCTCGTCCGGGTTCAAACGCCGGACGCGGTCTCCGGAAATGCGTATCTGAACAGCATCTTGCACCAAGATGATGACCTCGGTGTCTGTCCGAATACCGTGGGAAACGAATAGAGCCGCGCCGAGTGCGCGGCACACGACGTCCACGCGCCCACCGGTGCCCGGCAGGTCGTTGAGCGAGAACTCACCCGACGTCGGCACCTTGTGCCCCAGAACTACGAATCGTCTCATGGCAAGAGAGTCTAGCGCCGGGTCGGGCGTACGCCAAGCGGACTCCGAGGGCGGGGCGTGGGACGGGCGAAGGCTTCTGGGGTGACCGGTTTCCCCTTTGGGCGGGTCGTGCGAGTGAGGTACAAGAACTGCGCTGCATAAGCTTCATCGAGAAGGAGTTACGCGAGGGCGCGGCGGCCCGTGCCTCGCTTCCTGGGAGCGCGGCTCCGAAGACGAAAAGGAGACCTGTGAGCGCACGAAGACGTGGCGGTATCCTCGGTGTGATCTTGCTCGTTGGGTTGGCGCTATCGTCGCTGGAGGCATTGGGAGCTGACGGCGATGAGATGTTCACGGGCATGTGGACTGCCGATCTCACGCTGGCCGCAGTCCAGACGAACCCGGTCACCGAGTTCTTGAGCCGGCTGGACTGCCAACTGAACTTCGGCCCGCTCGCACTCTCCATGAGGTCGGACTTCGACGCGGACGGGTGGCTGTGGCAGAGCTTCGAGGCGGCTTCGCGCGTGGCGTTCTTCTCGGTCCAGGCCGATGTTCTCTATGTGCCGGACCCATGGTCGTTCTGCTACGCAAGCGCGTTCGCGAAGCTCGACTTCCAGCAGGTCTGGATGACGTACTACATGGCGTTCCTGGGATCGGTGTTCGGTGAGGGCATCCTCCGCGGGAGCGTGCTGGAGATCGGGACCTCCTTCGCGGGCGTGCAATTCACGGGGCTCCTGTTCCTCGGGGCGACGCTGGACGGGGTGCTCTTCGTGCCGACGCCGGCGTACGCGGTGTGTGACGCCCTAACGTGTTGCGTCGCTCCCTCTGCCATTGAACGGTACTACGAAATCGTTCCCGTGCAGAGCGGAAGCCTTGTCTTCACAGGGGCGCGCATGACGTTCGAGTCGTACCTCTGCTATGACGTCACACTCACTGCGACGACGGAGTTCTCGCCGGGAGGGTTCGAGTTCCAAGACTTCCAGGCCGAGATCTGGTCCGTTGGCTTCGTACCGATCAATCTGGACGTTCTCCTGCACTTCGAGGTGCAGAGCAAGTCCCTTACGATCGAACCGAAGGCGGGGATCGGCAATCGGCAATGCTACGGGCGAGTGCTCGTCGAGCTCATCACACCGGGGCCCATGGGCCTGATCGAGGGCTTCTCGCTCTACGGGCTGGACCTCTTCATCGAGACGCCGGGATTCGGGTTCAGGTCCCTGTCGCTGTTCGACACGGGGCGCTTCAGTCTGTACCGGGCAGACAGCCTCAGCTTGGGTGATGCGATCTGGATCGACGCGATCGGCGCGCCGGGCGTTTGCGGGCACGCCGGCGAGGCGCTCCCCGACTACTGGGAGATTGTCGGGATTGCCGCCTATCGGGGAGATCCGAGCTGCCGCGTTCTCTCCTTCCTTGCGCTGAGCTTCTTCGGCGAGAGCGACTCGCTGTTCGACTGGATGAGGACGGAGTTTCGCGCCGAACTCTCGATCATGGAAGACCTCGCCATCCGGAGCACGGTCGTGCTCAACTCGGAGGGGATCTCCGAGTGGTCGTTCGGCATGCGGATTGCCTGGTAGAATGAAGAGGGCTCGGCAGACACGCCGAGCCCCACTCCGATGTTCTGTGGAGGCGAGCGGATTCGAACCGCCAGCCTCTGCGATGCGAACGCAGCGCTCTCCCGATTAGAGCTACGCCCCCAGACTCCGGACCACTAGCGGCGCAGGGACTCGAACCCCGAACCTCTCGGATATGAGCCGAGCGCTCTGGACCAGTTGAGCTACGCCGCCCTGCTACTGGTTGCGGGGGCCGGATTCGAACCGGCAACCTCCGGGTTATGAGCCCGACGAGCTTCCAGATTGCTCCACCCCGCGGTGTCTTCTGCCGGGAGCGGGAGTCGAACCCGCACGAGGTAATCCTCAAAGGATTTTAAGTCCCTTGCGTCTGCCTGTTCCGCCACCCCGGCTTTCGCATCGACTTCCCCGGCTGCTTTGGAGCGGGAAACGGGATTTGAACCCGCGACCCCTGCCTTGGCAAGGCAGTGCTCTCCCACTGAGCTATTCCCGCGCGAAGCTCGGTCATTATACCGGCGCGGCTTCTCGCCTTCAACTGCGAAGGGCGGGACTCGAACCCGCACGCCCGAAGGCACTAGCTCCTAAGGCTAGCGCGTCTGCCAATTCCGCCACCCTCGCGAGTCACTGGCCTGAGCCTAGCTTGCGATGCTCGGCCAATCAAGAGGCGCCCGCGAGAGAACCCCTGCTGGGAGAGCTGGGGTTGCCGCGTGGGCGCCGTCCGAGTGCCCGGTTGGGGTTTCTATGGGTGTGGGCAGCCTCCCCCGCACGGCGCGCAGCCGCAGCCGAGCCAGCCGAAGAGAGAGAAGCATCCAGACGTGCACGTGTCGACGAAGACGAGCGATGTCCGGCACGCGCACTCGGTGATCGTCGGAACCTCCTGGCAAGCGCAGCTCCAACACGGCGAGTAGCACGAGCCACAACCGCAGGGGTCATAGAGCGTGAAACAGCGGGACAGCATTCCTGCGGAGGTGTCGACGTAGAGAACGTACATGCCGGCGGTGACCGCCTGGGCGTTCATGTCGACCTGAGTCCATGTACCGACCCACGCCGCTGCCGGCACCGGCACGTCATGGATCACGCTGTAAACGATGGCTCCAGCGCTCGTCGTCACACGCCATCCGAGGACCTGCGATGGCGGGCACGAACAGCAGCCCCACCACCACGTGGTCGAATCCTCAACCTGGAACTGGATCGGAGTTCCGAGGTTGAAGCGCGTCCCGAACAACGACGAAGTCGTCGCAGAGACCGCAAACGACGCCAGAACGACAACCAAGACACACACCAAGACTGCCCGTCTCCTCGTCACGCCACTCACCTCCGTGCAAGCTACCCACTATACACCAGCGAGCCGTGGAGGTTTCGTCTGGCGTCGGAGGCGAGAGGTGCGGGGGTTAGGCGCGCGTCACATGACAGAAGTGAGCTGCGGGCCAGCGGGCGCTCATGGGACTACCCGTCGCCGGGCCATCCGACGGATCGACGTCCCGACAACGCCGGCCAGCGACTACCCAGGGAACAAGAAAAGAGAGGCAACAGCACTGTGGCTGCTGCCTCTGCGACTTCCGTTCGTCAGTGTGACGTGCCTACGAGACCGGGGTAACGTCGTTCGCCTGGGGACCCTTCTGTCCCTGGCCGAGGGTGAACTCCACCTTCTGACCTTCGCTCAGGGTCTTGAACCCCTCGCCGCGAATCGAGCTGTAGTGGACGAACACGTCCTCTCCCTGCTCTCGCTGGATGAACCCGAATCCCTTCGTCTCGTTGAACCACTTGACCGTGCCGACCTGACGATCTGCCATGTCCTACCTTCCTCCTGCATGTTGGTGATTTCGTACTGACAGAGCGTTCTAGACGGGATTCAGAAAAATCTGGTCTCCAGAGTAAAACGACTGCAGACTGCCAACAACATGGAGGAAGAATATCGCATCGCACGCGGGTGCGCAAGGGGGGGGTGGCGGGAAGGCGTGCGGCGGGTGCCTCGGCGACGGCTCGGGCCCTCCGCAGGCCTGAGGAGGCAGTTTGTCCGTCCAGACGCGACTCTGGATGTACAGAGCCAGTTGCAGATCCGCTCCACACGCACTAGACTGCCTCAGCGACTCGAGGAGACCGGAGGGGACAGATGAGAATGGGTGGTAGCAGGGCGCTGCGGAGAGGATTCGGAGCTACGACGATCCTTGGTTTCCTTGTTGTCATGGTCGGCTGTTCGGCCTTCTTTCCGAACGTTCCCACAGATCCTCCGTCTCAGGCTCCCGTCGCCAGCGCGAGTGATGGCACAGCGGCGGATAGGATCGTTGTGTCGTGGGGTTCGGTCACGGACGCGGCGTCGTACAAGATCTACCGTGCCGACGCGTTGGACGGTGTCTACACGCTTCGGGCCACGGTCGAAGACGTGACCTCGTGGGAAGACATCGGCCTGGCCGTGGGCGTGCACCACTGGTACCGCGTCGAAGCGTGCAACGTCGTGGGGTGCAGTGCCCAGTCGGCCTCCGATGAGGGCTACACGCTGGCCGTCCCGCCGGGAGTTCCAGGAACGGTGAGCGCGACGGACGCCACGTCCGCAGACGCGATCAGCGTGTCGTGGGGACTTGTGGCAGAAGCAACCTCGTACCGCATCTACCGGGCTGACGCGCTCGCGGGCGCGTACGAGCTGCGAGCTTCGTCTGCGGCGACACCCTGGGAAGACGATGGATTGCCAGGAGGCGCCCACCACTGGTACAGGATTGCAGCCTGCAACGCTGGAGGCTGCAGCGCACAGTCGACGGCCGACGAAGGATCCACATCCATTGCCGCGCCCACGGCCCCCGCATGGGTGATCGCGGAAGACGGCGTCCACGCGGACAGGATTGGCATCACGTGGAGCCCCGTGGCGATCGCAGAGACGTACGACGTGTACCGCGCGAGTTCCTACAGCGGCGAGTACGTGCTCCTCACTTCCGTGGCGGGAGGCACCTCGCACGAAGATGCCGGTCTGGGGGCCGATACACACTTCTGGTACAAAGTGGCAGCCTGCAACTCCGCGGGATGCAGCGCCCTTTCGACCACCGACGAAGGATACACGTCGGGTGTGGTCCCTGCGGTGCCGGCGCAGCCTGCGGCGACGGACGGCCTGTACGCCTACAGGATCGATGTGTCCTGGACGGCCGTTGCCGGCGCAACGTCGTACAACATCTACCGCGCCACGCCGCCCGACGACGTGTTTGGCTATCGCGGGTCGGCGCTGGGGGGCGGAGTCAGCTCGTGGATGGACGGCGACGTGTCTCCCGCCACGTCGTATCGCTACCGGATCACCGCATGCAACGGCGTGGGGTGCAGTGATCCATCGCCGGACGACGCCGGCTCGACGAGCCCCTAGGCCCCTGGTCTGACGGGCTACGCCGCGAGAGCTGGGTCAGCCTCGGACTCTCCCTGCGCGGACCGGCGATTGCGCTATCCCCTGGGATCACCCCAGCCGAGTATTGCTGCGGCCGCTCCGAAGAGAACCGCGCCGAAGAACCCCGTGAGGAAGAAGAACATTCCAAGCATGACGCGCCACCTCCTCCCGTCTTCTTTGCGCCCCAGGAGAGCAGGGCTCACGCACTCACTCGCAGGCCCCTCGCTCCCCTACGATAGCACGGCGAGTTGCCGAGTGCTAGGACCGACGGAGACTCTGCCGACCCGGTGGCGGAGCGGCGAGTCGGCAATGACGAGAGGTGCGCGGCCAATCTCCGGACGCGCGGCAGATGGCCGGCTCTTGCCGGAGCGCTTGCCATCCCGTACCGTGACAGCAGGAGATCGCAACGGAAAGTGGGTGCGGTGGCTCAGTCTCTTTGTGTTCTATTGGTCGTCCTCACGAACCTCTTGGCTGGCGCGGGCGCGACGTGGGCCGCGTTGCCCAGCGAGCGGGGACCCTACGGCGTTCGGCAATTCCGCGACCGCGTGGCCGATGCCACAGAGAGCCGCAGAGCCACCGACCTCCTCGTCTTCTGCCCGGCTGTCAGTGCAGGTATGGCGCCGCCCGTCACCGGGTTTCCGCTCGTCGTGTTCAGCCCCGGGTTCCTCCTGAGTGGCAACGCCTACCGCTCGTACGGGGAACACCTTGCTTCGCATGGGCTCGTCGTCGCGCTGCCGACGCTCTCGGGATGGCTCGGCAATGCGGGCCATCCGGGACTTGTCGCTGATATGTGTGCAGTCACGGACTACTGCCTCGCGGAGGACAAGCGGGAGGGCAGCGCTCTCTTCGGTCTGATCGACGAGTCCGCGATCGGCGCGACCGGCCACTCATTCGGCGGAAAGCTCTGCCTCATGCAGGCGCTCGCGGACTCGCGCGTGCGTGCCGTGGCGTCGATCGATCCCGTCGACGGAGGTGGCATGCTGCGAGACTCAGCGGACAAGTTCCCGAGCCTCGCGCCGGAGGAGATGGGCGACCTCCACGTTCCTCTCCTGATCATCGGATCGGAACGCGTGAGCGTGCCGGGCTTCCTCGTTCCCTGCGTCTTCGAGCGTCAGAACTACGCGCACTTCTTCGACGCCGCGAATCCGCCTGCGATCGAGATCACCCAGAGAGGCGCCGGGCACGGCCAGTACATCGACCCGGGGCTGGGGCCGCTCTCCATGCTCTGCGCCCCCGGCACCGTGAGCGGCGAGTGGGTTCGCGCTTCCGCCGCAGCGTACTTGGCAGCGTTCTTCCTCGGCACGCTTCGCGGTGACAGCGACGCGCGCACCTGGTGGGACGAGCAGCTCGCCAACGAATCGGGCGAGAACCTCATCGTGGTGCGAGAGAAAGGGGCTCCATCAGTTGCAGGATTCTCGATCGCCGATGTACCTGCGTGCGCCTCTCCGCAGTAGTCTTGCGGTCTCTGTCCCCCGTGCGGTCGCGGAAGGAATCGGCCGCGGCGTCCGCTCTACGCGTCGGGCAGCAGGTAGAGGCGACGCCCTGTGCGAAGCCCTCGGGACGAGAAAGCGCGACGCTCCGCTCTGCGACTTCCCCCTCTGCGGCGTACGCCTCAGCCGGCTGCTTCTGAACAGGCCGCATCGATCGAGAGCAGGCCCGCGTGGTATGCGTGACATGTCTGTATCTAAGACCTTCGTGAGACCGGCCACCATCGGACCGCGCTGAGTTCGAGACCCCCCGGCTCCACGCGGATCCCAGGGCCGGAAGCTTTGCGCGTCCCGCCAAGACTCGAGCCATGGTTCTGCTTGGTCTTGCGCGTTTCCCGCAGGGCTAGTGCCTCTTCGTGCTCTCCGCCGAGCCGCCGAAGACTGCCGGGGCGAGAAGCGAAACCTGCATATCCGCGCCATCTATCCGCAGTCCGCGCTGTGAGTCTGCGGCGCCGAGGAGGTTCGGGTAGATGATGTAGCTCTCCCCTCCGCGTACCCAGAGACTGGAACGGAATGTGTGCGACAGCTCCCCGTCGGTGATTGTCCATCCCAGGAGGTCCAGAGGATTGGCGGCACGATTCTTGATCGTCACGCTCCCATCCTGCCAGTCCACCGTCGTGATCTCGAAGCTGCTGCCGTGGTGCAGATTCAGTGCTGAGACGTCCCAGACGCAGACTCTGCCCGTGGCACCCACGGAGACCACGTAGTTACCTGCCGGACAAAACGCTGCCGAGCGGACGTCCGACGGGGCTCCCTCAAGAACGGCAATGGGCGCGCCGCTCAGAACCGAGCGGATCCAGATGCCTGGCTGAGAGCTGTCCATGCTCAAGATGGCTTGCGCGTTGGGAGCGAATCGCAGACAGGAAGGGATGAAGAAGCTGAAGGCAACCGACGCAATCTGCTTCCCGTCTGTAAGATCTACGACACGCATGGTCCCGTCATCACCGCAGAGCGCTAGGTGCTTGCCATCAGGCATGAGCTGAGCGAGCGAGGCTGGCCCGGAGTACTCGAGACAACTGGTCGCATTGCGGGACGACAGGTTCCAGGTAGCGATTCGCGTCTTGCCGAAGGTCACCAGGGTACTGCCTCCCGAGGCGAACGTGAGCGTGCGCACATCTCCGTATGCACAAGGGAGCTGGAGACTGCGCACCTCGCGCCACGTCCCGACCTCCCAGATGGTCAACCTGTCCGTCTGATCGACCGACGCTAAGAGCGCGCCGTCAGGGCTAAACGAATATGCGCGCGGCTTGGCTGGGAGAAGCAGCACGTCTCGATAGGTCTCGGTGTCGACGACGTGCACCACCCCTCTAAAGCCGTAGATCAACAGGCGACCGTCGGGGCTGAGACACAGCGGGTAGCAGTCGCTGGCGGCGAGCGGCAATTCGGTCACGGTCCAAGTTCTCGCATCAACACGAGCGACGTGTTCCCGCCCCTCAGTTCTCACTGTGGCGAGGAGGAAACAGCCATCGGGGGAGAAGACAACGTTCTGGGCCTCCGCACCAAGTTCGAAGCTCCGAGTCAGAGGCAAGGTAAGCGGTTCAGCATCCGCGCGGAGCACAAC
>CAYUSW010000063.1:0-7152 GCA_964447445.1 uncultured Thermotogae bacterium | reverse complement strand
TCTTCTCGCCAACGACGAGACGCGGGACCGGTTTCTGCGGCGCGCGAAGCTGCTCGGCAGCCTGCGCAAGACGCTCGATGCGATGGGTTTCGTCGAACTCGAGACGCCGATCCTGCAGCCGATCCCCGGGGGTGCGGCAGCAAGGCCGTTCGTCACTCACCACAACGCGCTCGACGTGGACTTCTACTTGCGAATCGCCCTCGAGCTCTACCTCAAGCGCGCCCTCATCGGCGGCATGGACCGGGTGTACGAGATCAGCAAGTGCTTCCGAAACGAGGGGGTGTCCACGAAGCACAACCCCGAGTTCACCATGCTTGAGCTCTATCAAGCCTACGCCGACTACGAGGGCATGATGAGGACTCTGGAGTCGCTGGTCGGTGCCGTGTTGGACGAGACCGTCGGAACGCGGGCCATCGAGTATCAGGGAACCAGACTGGACTTTGCGCTCCCGTGGCGGCGGGTGTCCATGCTCGATGCCATCGCTGAGGCGACCGGCCTCCACCTGGGCAATCTCACCGCGGCGGACATCGTCGAGGAAGCGAAAGCAAAGGGGATCGGCCTTCCGGGTTTGTCCCGCACGCAGCTTATCGACCACCTATTCGATCGGTTCGTCGAGCCGACGCTCGTCCAGCCCACGTTCGTGACCGACTACCCTGTCGAAATCTCGCCTCTCGCGAAACGCCGTCCGGACGCGCCGCATCTCACCGAACGCTTCGAATTGTTCGTCATGAACATGGAGATCGCGAACGCATTCACGGAGTTGAACGATCCCATCGACCAGCGCCAGCGGTTCGAGGAACAAGAGCGGCTCCGCGCCGGCGGGGATGAAGAAGCGTTCCGGATCGATGAGGAGTTCCTGTTCGCCATGGAGCACGGGATGCCGCCGGCGGGAGGGATGGGAGTCGGCCTCGACCGACTGGTCATGCTCGTGACGAACGCGGCATCCATTCGGGACGTGATCCTCTTCCCGCCCCTCAAGAGAAGGGACGACGCTTGACCGTGTGGAGCCGACTTATCGGTCGGCTCGACGCCTTTGCCGACTCTGTACATGGTTGGGACGAGCGAGCCATGCTCTCGATCAGTGAAGCGCGCTTTCTTCGCAGGGTGCCGCGGGTATTCATCGCGGCGACCTACCTTGGCGACGGCTACATCTGGGGCGGACTCGCGCTCGGCCTCCTCGCCTTCGGCAGTTCCTCGGATCGGCTCAACGTCCTCGCCGGATTCGTCATCACGGTGTCGAATCTCGTCCTCGTGAGGCTCCTGAAGAGCCTCTTCTCGCGCGAGCGGCCGGATACGGGGCCAGACAGCGGGCGCGGCCGCCTCATCGACACGTATTCGTTCCCTTCGGGGCACGCGACGACGTCCTTCGGCCTCGCGTGGCTCGTCGCCATGGCGTACCCCCACCCTCTGGTTCAGGCCCTCGTGTATGGCGGAGCCGCGGTCATCGGGCTGTCGCGCGTCGTCCTTCAGGAGCACTACGTGTTCGATGTGATAGCGGGCGCGATGCTGGGCACGCTTGTGTCGGCGTGCTTCGTGCGCCTCTTGCCCTGGGTCACGCTTTGACAGGACTCGCGTGCGTTGCATAGAATCCGGCGCCTGTGACCTCTAGCGACACCTAAGGAGCGTTGGATGAGACATCACTTTTCCAGTCGCGTGGCAAGCGCGAAGCGATCGGCGATTCGCGAGCTGCTCAAGCTGACGGAACAGCCTGACATCATCTCGTTTGGCGGCGGCCTCCCGGCTCCGGAAACGTTCCCGCATGAGGAGCTGGCAGCGATTGCCCACGAGCTCTTGCTCAAGGAGCACCGCAATGTTCTTCAGTACGGGACGACGGAGGGCAGTCGGACGCTCCGTACAGAGGTTGCCAAGTGGCTCGGCGAGCAGGACATCCACGTCACGCTCCACGACCTTCTCGTCACCACGGCGTCCCAGCAAGGGCTAGACCTCATCTGCAAGGCGTTCTTCGATCCGGGCGATGTCCTGTTCTGCGGCCTGCCGACCTACCTCGGCGCTGTCCAGGCCTTCACGCTCTTCCAGGTCACGAAGATCGGTGTTCCCCTGGAAGACGACGGCATGGACATCGACGAACTCGAAGCGCGGATTGTCACGGCTCGGCGCGAGGGAAAGCGCATGAAGGGGATCTACACAATTCCCGATTTCCAAAACCCGAGCGGCATCACGCTCTCCCTTGAGAAGCGGAAGCGGCTTCTCGAAGTGGCTCGAGCCTACGACCTTCTGATCTTCGAAGACAACCCGTACGGTCACTTGCGGTTCTCCGGAGAGCCGATCCCATCCATCTTCAGCATGGACGAAGAAGGTCGCACGATCATGCTCCTCACCTTCTCCAAAGTGCTGGCCGCGGGCCTACGCCTCGCGGTCATGGTGGCTCGGGGGGAGCTGATGGACGTCCTCGTGCGCGCGAAGCAGCCGACGGATCTGTGCACATCGAAGCTGACGCAAATGCTGGCGGCGCGCTTCATTCAGCAGCACGGCCTCGAGAAGCACTTGGAGGAGATACGGCCGATTTATCGCGCGAAGAAGGAGGCCATGATCGCGGCGCTCGAGAAGTACATGCCCGACGAGGAGGGCCTCCGCTGGACGAACCCGGACGGCGGCTTGTTCATCTGGATGTGGCTCCCCGAGGGTGTGGACACCGAAGAGATGCTCCCGCGCGCGATTGCCCACAAGGTCGCCTACGTGCCGGGGACCTCGTCGTATGTTGACGGCAGCGGCCAGAACACGATGCGTCTCTCGTTCTCGCTCTGCACGCCCGAGCAGATCGATGAAGGCATCCGCCGGCTCGCCGACGTCGTGGCCGAGACAATCTCGGCGCGCAAGATCGGCGCGGGATCGTAGACCGTCCAAGCCCATTGTAGCGTCGCAGCTTGCTGCGACGTTGTCGGCTTACTGCAACGTTGTCATCTTGCTGCGACGCTACAGCGGGCCGCGCCGACCGCCGTAGCGGAGCTCTCCCCAGGCGGCGGACTTCCTCTCTAGAGCAGCCCGTTCGGAGCGGTGCGCGTGAACGCGGTGACGAGGCGGATCGTATTCTCGAAGTCTTCGAGCCGCAGCGTCGATACCGGCGAGTGGAAGAACCGGCACGGCACCGACACGATGCCGGCCAGCACGCCGCCGCGTGAGAGGTGAATGGCGCCCGCGTCGGTCGACCCGTAGGTCGGAAGCTTGTACTGGTACGGGATCTTGTTCTCCTCCGCCAGCTTCTCGATCGCTCGCACGATCTTCGGGGAGACGACGATCGACCGATCCGCGACGCTGACCGCGGGACCGCGGCCCAGACGCGTCGGCTGGCTTTCCTCGGCGATGCCCGGCATGTCGGCGCCGATCGTCCCCTCAACGGCGAGCGCGAGCACGGGGTCGATATGGTACGACGCCGTCGTTGCGCCGCGCAGGCCGAGTTCCTCGCCGAATGCGAACGAGAACGCGGTCGTCATCGGCAGCTTCACCTCGGCCAGACGCCGCGCCGTCTCGATCAAGGTCGCGCAGCCGGCGCGATCGTCGAGGGCCTTCCCGGTCACGTAGCCCTCCGCGATCTCGCTGAACGGGTAGTGGATCGTGAACGCGTCGCCGATCTCAACGCCAAGCGACGACGCCTCCTGGCGGGACATCGCGCCTACGTCGACGAACATCTTGTCCATAGGGATAGGCTTCGCGCGTTCGTCGGCCGTGAGAATGTGCGGAGGCGCCGAGCCGATGACGCCGATTCGCTTCTTTCCAGCTCGAGTGCGCAGAACCACGCGGTGCCCGGCAACGATCCGCTCGTCCCACCCACCGAGCGGCGCGAAGCGCACGTAGCCCTTGTCATCGACCCATTTGACGATGAACCCGACCTCATCCATGTGGGCGTCGAGCATCAGGACTCGCTCATCCTTGCCCTTTCGCATGGCGACGAGATTGCCGAGCGCGTCGACGGTCACGCTGTCAACGAACGGCGAGATGCGTGTCTTGATGACCTCGCGGACTTCGTCCTCGAAACCCGCGACGCCGAACGCATCGGAGAGTTCACGCAAGAGATCGACTGGCTGCATAGTGCGCCTCCCTAGAGCCCGGCGAGTATACGAGGCCCCCGTTCGCTTCTCCTACGGCGCGACGCTACGAGGGTCATCACACCGCGCGGCACGGTCACGTCTTGCCACCTGCGAGGGCCTTCTTGATCCGCTCGGCCAGCGTGGCGGACAGGCCCGCCTTCTCGGCGATCTCTTGAGGCGACGCTGCGACCATGCGTTCGAGAGATCCAAACGCCTTGATCAAGGCACTCTTGCGTTTCGGCCCGACGCCTGGGACGAGGTCGAGTGCCGAGCCGAGGCTGCGCCGTGTCCGAAGCCGGCGGTGGTAGCTGACCGCGAAGCGGTGCGCCTCGTCGCGCACGGCGCGCAACAAGAGGAGCGCGCGGCTGTCGGCTGCGAGCGTCACTGGCTCCGCGAGTCGAGGGACGTAGATTTCCTCTTGCCTCTTCGCGAGGCCCAAGACGTCGAGTCCTTCGACGTTCAGTTCCTCGAGTGCGGCCAGGGCGGCGTTCAGTTGCCCTCGCCCTCCGTCCACGAGGAGGAGATCAGGCAGTTCGGAGAACTTGCCTCGCGCGACGGTTGGGTCGGCCAGCTCGGCCAGGCCTCGGCGGAACCGCCGCCGCACGACCTCGTTCATCATCGCGACATCATCCGACTTGCCCGAGATGTGGATCTTGAACCGGCGGTACGCGTTGCGCTGCGGCCGGCCGCCCTCGAACACGACCATCGAGCCCGTAGCTTCCTGGCCCTGTGTGTTTGAAATGTCGAACGCCTCGATGCGTTGCGGGTACGAGGCGAGCGACAAGACCTCGACGAGCTCGACGAGTGCCTCCGCGGCATCCTCGCGCACAAGGTCTTCTTTCTCGCTTGCTTTGAGCGCGAAGCGGGCGTTGTCGGTCGCGAGGAGGACGAGCGACCGCTTGTCTCCGCGCTTGGGAACGACAAGTCGCACGACACCCCCGCGTTGCGAGCCGAGCCAGGCCTCCATTGCGCCGGCCTCCTCGATCTCTGCCGGCAACAGGACCTCGCGCGGGATCGTCGTTGCCTGCGCGTAGTACTGAGTCAGGAACGAATCGAGGACGTCTCCTTCCCCGGCGGTGGCTGGCGTGCGGAGGTGGAAAGTCTCGCGCGCCGCCATGCGCCCCTCGCGAACGAGGAAGACCTGCGCGCAGGCGCGGCCGTCGCCGAACGCGAGGCCGATGGCGTCACGGTCCGCGAGATCAGAGAGAACGACAGACTGGCGCTCGGCGGTCCGCAACAGGGCGTTCAGCCGGTCGCGCAATGCGGCGGCACGCTCGTACTCCTGGTTCCCGGCCGCGTCGTCCATCGCCGCGCGGAGGTACTTGGCGAGCCCTTCGACGCGGCCTTCGAGAAAGAGGGCCGCGCCCTCAACCGCCGTGGTGTACTCCTCCCGAGATACGGTCCCCGCACACGGCCCGAGACAGCGGCCGATGTCGAAGTTGAGGCATGGCCGCCGCGGCGTCTTGAGCGGCAGATCCAGCGTACAGGTCCGGATAGGGAAGAGCTTCTGAGCCAGTTTCAGGGTCGCACGCATCGCTTTCGCGTTCGTGAACGGGCCGAAGTAACGGCCGCCGCCTGTCTGACGACGCCGCACGATGAGAACGCGTGGGAACGGCTCGTCGGTGATGCGCAGGTACGGATAGCGTTTATCGTCGCGCAACCGCACATTGAACCGGGGCTGGTGCCGCTTGATGAGCGAGTCCTCAAGCAGAAACGCCTCGGACTCCGTTGCCGTGCGAATGACCTCGAAGTCGGCGATCTCAGCCACGAGGTCCTGGATTCGCTGCGCCAGGCCGTCGCGCGACTGGAAATACGAACGCACGCGCGAGCGCAGGGACGCTGCCTTCCCAACATAGAGGATGTCGCCGGTTACGCCCTTCATCACGTAGACGCCCGGCGTCGTTGGGAGATCGGCCAACTTCCTCTCGAGGAGTTCCGTCATTGCGTCTGCATGGTAGCGATCTGCGCTGACTCGCTCAAAACCCGCTGCGGAGCCGAGCCGAGCGGAGGTTGCCCGGCGTGGAAGGCGAACAGAGTGCGGGTACAATGGCGTTCCAAACCCCACTTGGGGGCGTAGCTCTAACTGGGAGAGCGCCCGCCTTGCACGCGGGAGGATGGCGGTTCGAATCCGCTCGCCTCCACAACGTAGGCTCTAGGTCACCACAGGCTGTCCGTCCATCGTCGGGTACGCCCAACGTGCCGATACGTAGACCCTTCGTGCTGAGGTTCTCAGCACCGCTTCGGCTGGCGGCCCCTGCCTCCACGGCGATCGACCCCAAGCGGAGTGCCTACGGGGAGTCAGCTCGTGAGCCGACCAGCTCATCGGAGGAAAGAGCGCCGCTTCCACGGCGCTCCGGAAACGGACGGACGTCACGGTCCGGCGTCGTATGCGAGCGTAGCTCCGACAGCAGCGAGACGAGGACGAGATGAGCCACTGGCTCAAACGGCGTGGTTCCGAGCGCGAATCCCGGCAACGCACCGGCTGCCCGCCGAGCCAAGAAAGCCCGACATTCCCCGTGGCGCCGAGGCAGTGCGCGGCGACGGCAACTCCTCCCGACGCCGCGCCAACGAGCTTTCCAGCCAGCCATTCGCCCATCCACGGTTTTGCCTGGCTGCCACACCGCAGCTGCCGACCTACGACACCATCAGAGCGGCACGCAAAGCCGGCCTCATGCCCATCACCTCCGTCCGTCAACACGGCTGTCAGCCAGTGCGGTACTTGCGTGTACAACTTCGTGGTGCGCGCGACGCGCTTCGCGACGACCCACCAACGGAGTGCAGGAACCAGAAGAACATGACTCCATTCTCCAGGGACCAAGCATCATGGCGGGGTGGAGGGAGGCCTGTACCCCGTCTTCTTTTGGCCGTTGCGGAGAATCCCCCACGAAACGCCCACGTGCCGTTGACTTGCGGGCCTATGACCGCGTACTCTAGTCTGTACGTAGGTTAGGGTGGTGGGAGTGTCGTAGTGATGGGCGGGCGTCGGCGACGGCGGCTGTGGATTCTTTGTTGATTGGAAGTGAAGTGCTACGGAACCTGTAGGGAGGGAATCGGACATGAAGAAGCTGGGACTGGCTAGTGTCGCGATGCTTGCGGTCGCGATGCT
>CAYUSW010000062.1:0-3746 GCA_964447445.1 uncultured Thermotogae bacterium | reverse complement strand
GCTTGGTTGATGAACGCGTCTGTCTCCATCATCGTCGGGAGGATCGAGTCCTCGCGCAGCCCGCGGTCGACGGCCGTCCGGGCGATCGCCCGCGCCGCGGCGATCGCCATCTCGTCCGTGATCGTCGCGGCGCAGACGTCGAGCGTGCCGCGGAAGATCCCGGGGAAGCCGAGCGAGTTGTTGATCTGGTTCGGGAAGTCGCCGCGCCCGGTGCCAACGATGGCGAGCCCCGCATCGGCGGCGTCCCACGGCCAGATCTCGGGCACGGGATTAGCCATGAAGAACCCGATCCCGCGGGCGTTCATGGTTCGCAGCCACTCCTTCCGGATCGTGTCCGGCCCCGGCTTCGTGAAGGCAATCACAACGTCGGCGCCGACAAGCGCCTCGGGCGTCGATCCACGAACGCCATCGCGGTTCGTCTCCGCAAGGAGCCGTCCGCGGTGCGGGAAGAGGAGCTCCAAGTCGTGGGTGCGTCCGAGGACGGTAGGCTTGCCGTCGACGACGTCGACCCCACGCACATGGCCGGCGGGGACGCCCGCAGCGACAAGGACGCGGAGCGTCGCCGCTCCCGCGGCCCCGACACCCAGCAACGCGATCGTCACCCGATCGAGTCGCTTCCCGACAAGCTCGAGCGCGTTGAACAGGCCGGCGAGCGTGACGGCCGCCGTTCCCTGCTGGTCGTCGTGCCAGACAGGGATGTCGAGGTCGGCGCGCAGGCGCTCGAGGATGGGGAAACACTTCGGCGTCGCGATGTCCTCGAGGTTGATGCCGCCGAATCCGGGCGCGATCCAGCGCACGGCCTGGACGATCTCGTCCTCGTTCTGCGTGTCGAGCACGATCGGAAACGCGCCGACCCCACCGAGGTACTTAAACAGGAGCGCCTTTCCCTCCATCACCGGGAGGCTGGCCCGGGGGCCGATGTTCCCGAGGCCGAGAACTCGCGAGCCGTCGGATACCACGGCTACGGCGTTGGCGACGTTCGTGTACTCGCGAAGCTTCGCTGGATCCGCGGCGATCTCTTTGCACGGAGCCGCGACGCCCGGCGTGTACCAGACAGAGAGATCCTCGAAACTGGTGATGGCGCACTTCACGGACGCCTCGATCTTCCCCCGGTAGAACGCGTGCAGCCTCGGGGCCTTCTCTCCCGGCGCGGCGGCGCGCTTCACGCGATCGTCTTCCGGCGGCTCAGCTCCGTGTGTCGGCATGGGGTCTCCTCGCAGTTCGACTCATCGTAGCGCAGCAGCGACGACGACACATGACTCACCGCGGAGGACGCAGAGGGGCAGAGGACGGAACCCAAGGCTCGACGCGGGGACACGACTCCCCCGATGACGGTCGGATTCTGGCCGCTCTCGCGAACGCGCACCCGTCTCAGCCCTGCTTTCCTCGGCGCCCTCGGCGTCCTCTGCGGTGGAGGCTTCTCTGCCTTTCGCGTTCGGATCGCTTCAGCCCAGCCGCGCGGCAGCGGCCCGCGCGACCTCGTCGTGCAGATCGCGGCCGGTGGAGTCCATCGTCACGATGAGCGGGCCGTAGTCGCACAGCTGCAGGACCCACACCGCGTCAGGCATCCCGTCCTCCAACCAGTAGACGCCGAGGACTTTCTCGACGCACCTCGCCCCGAGGGCGCCCGTTCCGCCGACGGCTGCGAGGTAGGCGGCGCCGTGTTCGACGAGCGCGCTCCGCGTCGCAGGCCCCATGCCGCCTTTCCCTATCAGGAACGGCGTACGATAGCGGGCCAGGATCGTCGGAGTCGAGGATTCCATCCGCGCGCTCGTCGTAGGGCCGAGACCCGTGATCGTCCAGCCCCCCGCGTCGCGCCGCGCGAGGGGGCCGGCGTGGAGGATCGGCAAGCCCGAGGGGTCAAACGGAAGCTGCTTGCTCTGCTCCGCGGCCTCGAGGACTCGGCGATGCGCAAGATCGCGAGCCGTCAGGATGACGCCCGTCACGAACACGGCGTCGCCCGCACGCCAGGACACCACTTCGCCGCGCGGGATCGGGAGCTTGACTCGGCGGATCATCCGGCCGCCTCCGCGACGCCGTCCGCCCGGATGCGAACCGTGGCTCGCCGGTCGGCCCAACACTGCAGCGCCACACCCACAGGGAGAGACGCCGGGTGGCGATAGGCGAAGTCCGCGTGAACGGCGAGAGCTGTGGTGGCTCCGCCCAGTCCGGCGGGGCCGATGCCCGAGGCGTTGACCGCGGCAAGCAGCTCGGCTTCGAACGCTGCAACCCAAGGATCTGCATGGTGTGCGTCGAGCCGGCGAATGAGCACTCGCTTGGCGAGTCTCAGCGCCGAATCGGCCGTGCCTCCGATGCCCACGCCGACCACGACGGGGGGGCAGGCGCGGGGTGCGACACGCACCACATGAGCGAGGACCGCGCGAACGATCGCAGCAGATCCGTCGCCGGGCGGAACGAAGAGGAGCCCGGACGCATTCTCGCTCCCTCCTCCTTTCGCCACGTACGTGACCTCGATCTCGCGACCCGGAACGAGGTCCCAGTCAATGACGGGCACTCCGCGACCCACGTTGCCCACGTTTTCGTTCGTGAACGGGTGGAGAGCGCTCGGGCGAAGCGGAACGGAGTCCGTCGCAGCGCGCACAGCTTCGGCCAGGGCCTCCGGGAGATCGGCGAGCCAGGGGCTTTCGCTGCCGGCCCGCACGAAAAAGACGGGAGTCCCGGTGTCCTGGCAGATGGGGAGACCGGCCTCGCGGGCCACCCGCTCGTTTTCGAGGATGGTCTCAAGCTGCAGGCGAGCAAGACCTGACGTCTCGCGGGCAAGCGCCTCGCGCAGTGCCCGAGCGACGTCAGCAGGCAGGACGACGGTAGCCGTTTCCACGGCGCGACGAAGGGTATCAACCCATTGCGCAGATCCCGCCACTGCTCATCACCTCTTGCGTATTCTGCCGCATCCACCTGCGCCGGGTCCACGATCGCCCGGCGTCTCCATCCTGCGTTGCGCCGGGTCCACGATCGCCCGGCGTCTCCATCCTGCGTTGCGCCGGGTCCACGACCGCCCGGCGTCTCCGTCCTGCGTTGCGCCGGGTCCACGACCGCCCGGCGTCTCCATCCTGCGTTGCGCCGGGTCCACGGTCGCCCGGCGTCTCCATCCTGCGTTGCGCCGGGTCGGCGAGGGAATCGGCGGGACTCGACGCCGCATGGGAAGCGGTTTGAAACGCCGCGCTGCCTCCGATACCGTTTCCCCCGGGAGCTGAGGGAGGGCACATGAAGAGCATCCTTGTCATCGCAGACGGTCTCGGAGGGCGACCCACCGATCTCGACGGAAAGACGTGCCTCGAGGCCGCGCGAAAGCCGAACATCGACGGCCTCGCAGCGCGCGGCGCCGTGGGTCTTGTCGACCCGATCGGACCCGGCATCCGCCCTGGAAGCGACACCGCGCATCTGTCGCTCCTCGGCTACAACCCGCGAGAGCTGTATACCGGGCGGGGCGTGTTCGAATGTATCGGCATCGGACTCGACGTGGTGCCGGGCGACATTTGCTTCCGCGCCAACTTTGCGACCGTCGAGGAGTCGGACGGCCATCTGCGGCTCGTCGACCGGAGAGCGGGCCGGATCGACGCGGGCCAGAAGGAGTTGGAGAAGGCGCTCGACGGCATGCGCCTCGCGACGCGCGGAGTCGAGGTTCGCTTCCGCGCTTCGACCGAGCACCGCGGCGCGCTTCTCCTCCACGGGAAGGACCTCTCGCCACACGTGAGCGAGACCGACCCGCACGAAGTGGGCGCGGC
>CAYUSW010000061.1:0-2577 GCA_964447445.1 uncultured Thermotogae bacterium | reverse complement strand
ACGTCGGCCTCGCTGGGTCGGCGTTCCGTTCGAGGAGGGTTCCATGGGAGTGCCCGCAGGATTCCGAGTGATCTCCGAAATGACCTACAAACCCCAACCGCTCCAGCGCGGGTACACGGGGCACACGCTCTACGTCAACGTAGGAAGCGGGAAGATCGAGTCCCGCCCCGTGACCCAACAAATGAAGGACGTCTTCATCGGGGGGAAGGGCTTTGGCCTCTGGCGTCTCTGGAACGCCACCCAGCCGAAGACCCGCTGGGACGATCCCGAGAACGAGATCGTCGTCTCCTCGGGACCGATCGGCGGAACGACGGCCTACCCCGGCTCGGGAAAGTCGATCGTCGTGTCGCTCTCGCCTCTGACCGACAACGTGATCGACTCCAACGTCGGCGGCTACGTGGGGCCGTACCTCAAGTTCTCCGGATGGGACGCGCTCGAGATGCAGGGCAAGGCTCACGAGGACGTCGTCGTCCTCATCGACGGGACGACCCAGGTGGTGCAGCTCCTGGCATGCCCGAAGTCGGATTTCAACACGCACGTGTTCTCCGAGGTCCTCATGCGCGCCTTCGCTTCCTCCGAGGAGCCGCGGGACATCGCAGCGGTGTCGACGATCACGACGGGCGTGGGCGCCGAACACGCGAGGTGGGGCTGTCTCAACTTCAGCTTCTTCGACCTGAAGAGGAAAGCGCCGCGCATCAAACAGGCAGGCCGCGGCGGAATCGGGACCGTGTTCCGCAACAAGAGGATCGCCGCCGTGGTCGTGAAGAGCCCGGCCGTACGTCCGGACTCGAACGGCCCCGCAGACCTCAAGCGACTCCAGACCACCGGAGCGCGCATCAACAAGGAAATCCTCGACCTCGATCAGAAGCAGTGCGACATGCGCCGTGTCGGAACGGCACACCTGGTGGAGGTCATGGACGAGTACGATCTCCTGCCGACGCACAACTACCGCTTCGGCGCGCACCCCGACACGCCGAAGATCGCCTCCACCGTCTGGCGCGAGCGGTTTGGCCAGAACATGCCGGATGGCTGTTGGATCGGCTGCACGATGTCGTGCTCTCACGCCGTCGACAACTTCCTCCTCCGCACGGGGCCGTACAAGGGCCACCGCGTGCTCGTGGACGGCCCGGAGTACGAGACCGCGGCCGGCAGCGCCAACCTCGGCGTGTTCGACCCGGATTTCGTGCTCGAGATGAACTTCTACTGCGACACCTACGGCATCGACACGATCTCGTTCACGACGGGGTTGGCCTTCGTCATGGAGTGCTACGAGGCCGGCGTCCTTGACAAGGCGAAGACAGGCGGCCTGGACCTGCGCTTCGGGAACGGCGATGCGGCGCTCGACATCCTCCACCAGATGGCCAAAGGCCACGGATTCGGGGTTGTCGCCGGGCAGGGGATCCGCCGCATGAAGGACCACTTCGTCCGCGAGTTCGGCGCCGACCGCGCGTTCCTCGACGACATCGGCATGGAGGCCAAGGGCCTCGAGTACTCGGAGTACGTCACGAAGGAGTCGCTGGCAATGCAGGGCGGCTACGGTCTCGCGCTCAAGGGACCGCAGCACGACGAGGCATGGCTCATCTTCATGGACATGGTGAACAACCAGATCCCCACGTTCGAGGACAAGGCCGAGGCGCTGCACTACTTCCCGATGTGGCGAACGTGGTTCAGCCTCGTCGGCCACTGCAAGCTCCCGTGGAACGACGTCGAACCTGCAGACAACGCCAAGACGGCGGAGCCGGCCAAGGTGCCGGAGCACGTCGCCAACTACTGCAACCTCTTCGCCGGGGTGACGGGGATCGAGGTCGGACCCGCGGATCTGATTCGCCAATCCGAGCGCGTTTACACCTTCCAGCGCGTCTTCAGCGTTCGCCGAGGGTACGGCACGCGCGTGCACGACCGCATTCCCTACCGCTCCGCCGGCCCGGTGACGGCCGCCGAGTACGAGTCGCGCAGCGACCGCTACGACAAGCAGCTTCGGGAGAAGGTGGGCCTCGATCCGATGGGAATGGCGACGGAGGCGAAAGTCGCCGCGTTGCGAGCCCACCGTGAGGCCCAATACGAGCAACTGATAGACGCTGTCTACAAGCGACGCGGCTGGACGCCGAACGGCGTTCCCACCTTGGCCAAGCTCAAGGAGCTCGGCATCGATTTCCCTGACGTCGTCGCAGTGGTTTCGCCACAGCAGTAAGGACATCGCGACCTGTAGGGCGGGGGCAAGCACGCTTGCCCCCGCTTCCTGTCTCCGACGCTCGGCGCGAAACAGCGCTCGTTGGAATCCCATCGGCGTTTTGGTAGAATTCGACCGGGTGGTGACATGGCTGAGAAGCATCAGGAGTCTCAGGCCTACGAGGCCGATCAGATAAGTGTTCTCGAGGGATTGGAGCCCGTTCGCCTGCGCCCCGGCATGTACATCGGCAGCACGGGGCAGTCCGGCCTCATGCACCTGATCGAAGAGATCGTCGATAACTCGATCGACGAGGCTCTGTCAGGGTTCTGCACCGAGATCAAGCTGACCGTGCACGGCGACAATCGCGTCACCGTCACCGACAACGGGCGCGGCATGCCGGTAGGGAT
>CAYUSW010000060.1:0-3631 GCA_964447445.1 uncultured Thermotogae bacterium | reverse complement strand
GGTCTCCTCTCCGGGTGGACTTGCCTCTCTCGCCCGGGGACCATCCGTACGGGCACTGAGGAGGTCCTGCCGTGATGGATTCCGCGCATGAGATCACCACGCGGCAGGTGTTTCGTACCTGGTGGCCGCTGGCTGCGAGTTGGGCCCTCATGGCACTCGAAGGCCCTCTCCAGACGGTGTTCGTGGCTCGGCTGGCCGACCCGAAGATCCATCTCGCGGCGTTCGGCAGCCTCGTGCTCCCGGTGGCCATGCTCATCGAGGCGCCCATCATCATGCTCTTGTCGGCATCGACGGCTCTCTGCACCGACTTCGACGCGTACCGGAGAATCCGGCGCTTCATGCACGGCCTGTCTGCCGGACTCACGGCGCTTCACGCTCTACTGGCGCTCACGCCTCTCTACCACGTCCTCGTCGTGAGCGTGCTCCACGCTCCCCCCGAGACGGTCGAGCCTGCAAGGATCGGGTTCGCGCTCATGATCCCGTGGACGTGGGCCATTGCGTACCGCCGCTTCCATCAGGGCGTCCTCATTCGCTTCGGCCGCTCGCTCACGGTGGGAATTGGCACTCTGGTTCGCCTCGCGGCGAATGGCGTCGTCCTCGGACTGGGCTTCACCCTCTTCAAGGTCCCCGGCACGACGCTCGCCTGCCTTGCCGTGATGGCCGGCGTGCTGAGCGAGGCCGCGTACGCGGGGTACTGCGTTCGCCCTGTCCTGCGCGGCGAGTTGCCGCGCGCATCCGCGTCGCAGCCACTCTCGACGAAGGCGTTCCTGCGCTTCTATGTTCCCCTCTCCCTCACGTCGCTCATCTTCATGGGGGTCCGCCCGATCCTCAGCGCCGCAGTAGGGCGCATGCCGAACGCCCTCGACTCGCTCGCGGTGGTCCCCGTGGTGAACGGTCTCGTCTTCCTGTTCCGTAGCGTCGGGGCGGCATACAACGAGGTCGTGATCGCCCACCTCGATCGCCGCGGAGCTTCCGTCGTCCTGGCGCGCTTCTCGCGCTGGCTCGCGCTCGGTACAACGCTCGGCCTCGTCGTGATTGCCGCCACGCCCTTGTCGCGCGTCTGGTTCGGCACGATCTCCGGATTGTCAGGCTCCCTGATGAATCTCGCGCGATCGTGCCTCTGGATCACAATCCTTCTCCCTGCCCTCGCGGCAACACAGAGCTACTTCCAGGGAGTCATCATGCACAGCAAGCGCACACGGAGCATCACGGAGGCGGTCTTCGTCTACCTCGTTTCCAGCGTCGTCATCCTCGGGATCGGCATCACCTGGGGCGGCGCGAGCGGCGCCTTCGTTGCCCTTGCTTCAATCGCCGTGGGCGAAGTTCTCCGCACAGCGTGGTTCTTCTGGCGGAGTCGGGAACCGCGTCGCGCCCTGCGTACGCGCGATGGGAGGGGCGCGGTCAGCACCGAGACGTAGGTCGCGGCGGCGCTGCGATCGCGCGCCGGACCCGCTGCACGACTTCCTCCAGGGCGGCATCGGCATCGACGTGAACGATCTCTCCGGATGGCGCGATGTCCGCGTTGCGCGAGGCATGATGGGGACGCCCGTCGCGTTCCAGTCGCTCCTTGCGCGTCTCGAACGGTGCGTCCAGCCACAGGATCGCGTCGAAGAGGCCCCGATCGACGTCGGACGAGGTGGCAAGCAGCGCTCCCTCGACGAGCAAGAGCTCACGCCCGGCTCGTCGCTCCTCCGCGATGCGCCGCGCGAGCGCCTCATCCACGGCGGGGTGGACGATTCGATCGAGATCGCGTTTCGCAGCGGCATCGGCAAAGGCTCGCTCGGCGAGCGCCGCCCGGTCGATGCGTCCTTCGGAAGTGAGGATTCCCGCCCCGAAGCGAACCACGAGCGAGGTGAACGTCGGAGTCCCAGGGTCATACGTCGACCAGGCGAGGCGGTCGAGATCGAGCCAAGCCGCGCCGGGGCAGCGTGCAAGCTCCTCTGCGACAGCGCTCTTCCCACTCCCGGCCGGCCCGGCAAGTCCGATGACCTTCATGCCCAGCACGGTAGCTGCCCACCGCACGTGCGGCAAGCGGGCTCGCCTATGCCGCGGGGCGCCGGCGGCCGTTGCCCGAGCGGGCTCGCTCCCGTACGCTCTTCACGAGGTACCGCATGAGCGACGTTGTCCGCGACTACTACGACGGGTGCGTGGATCGCGAGTGGGAGCGCTTGACCAGACCGTATCGGCGCTTCGAGCTGGTGAGCACCCTGCGTTTGATCGACGAGCACTTCCCGCCGAGCGGCCGCGTCATTGACGTCGGAGGTGGCCCGGGGCGCTACACGATCGAGCTTTTGCGGCGCGGGTATCGGGCGACGTTGGTCGACCTGTCCCCGGGCAACGTGGCCCACGCTCGCGCGACACTGGCTGAGCTTGAGTTGTCTGCAGACGCCGTCCTGCAGGGCGACGCGCGAGATCTGTCGCGCTTTCGCGACGCCGAATTCGACGCCGCGCTCCTGCTCGGGCCGATGTACCACCTTGTCGAGGAGGCCGACCGCCGCGCCGCCCTCTCCGAACTTCGGCGCCTCCTCAAGCCCGGCGCCCCGGCGATCGTGGGATTCCTCAACCCGTGGGGTATCCTGCGCTCCGGGCTCACGGAATTCCCCGAGCAGTACGCGGACGAGCCGCACACTCGAAAGCTTCTTGGGACATGCGTTCAGGTCGGCGAACAGGATGCCTTCACCGAGGCCGCGTTCATGACTCCGCCGCAAGCCATCGCGGAGCTGCGCGCCGCAGGATTCGCCGTCGAAGTGCGCGCCGGCGTTGAGGGATTCGCTGCGGGAATGCTCGACGAGGTCGAACGCATCGCGGTCGAGGATCCCAAGGCGTACGAGGTGATCCTGCGCCTCGTCGCCGAGACATGCGACCTGCCGGCTTTTCGCGACTCCACCGAGCACCTCCACGTCGTGGCCCGCGCCATCTCTTCGCCTGCCGAGTGACACGAGCGCCACAGCCCGCGTGTATGTAGCGCGAGGTGATCAACATGACAAGGGTCAAACGTTCCATGTTGCTTCTCGGGATCCTGAGTGTCTTCTTCGTCTCCACCCTCGCGGTCGCCGAGAGCGGAGTCGCGCCGCTCGGCATCGTCCCGGCGCCGATTCCGGGCGGGTTGACCGTCACGATCGCGACGGACAAGCCCTCCTACGTCATCGGCGAGAGCGTGACCATCACGTACGCCGTCAGTCAGGCTGCGTACATCTACATCATTGACATCCAACCGAATGGCTTTACTCAACAGATCTTCCCTAACAATATCTTCCCTGGCGGATCCTATAACTACGTCCAGGCCGGCCAGTACACGCTGGGGGGAAGCTGGCGAATCGCGCCGCCTCTCGGGACGGAGCAGCTTCAGATCATCGCCAGCCCTGTGCCCCTGAACTTGGCGCCGACTCCCTACGGGCAGCCGTTCCCGATGATCGGATCGACCCCAAGCGCCGCGGCCCTGAGCATCCAGGCTCAGATCAAGGGGATCATCCCCGAGCCGCAGTGGGCCACCGCGTGGACGTCGTTCACGATCCTCGCCGCGTACACCCCGCCGGCGCCGCCGAGCGGCTACTACTACTTCTATCCGCCGTTCATCGGGTTCCCGGGCGGGACGTGGTACTGGCAGAACGGGCAGTGGAACTACGGCATT
>CAYUSW010000059.1:0-9951 GCA_964447445.1 uncultured Thermotogae bacterium | reverse complement strand
ATTGGGATAGGCTTCGTACAGGTGGGCCGTCACCGCGAGATCGATGACTGCGTCGCCGAGGAACTCCAGGCGCTCGTTCGATCCCCGCGGGTCGCCGACTTCATTCGAGTACGAGCTGTGGAGAAACGCCCGCTCGAGGCTATCCGGCGCGATGCGGATCTTGAGTTCCTGTGCCAGCTGCTCAATCGGTCTCGGCTTCATTGCACGTGGTTTCCTCCTGCAGGTGAGCCAGGCGAAACATCGCTCCCGCAGTCTGCGCATGATGATACTGCTCGGAGCTGTCAGAAGAAACCGCGCGGCGCGAGAGGCAACTCTGCGAGGCCCGGGACTCCGTGCGGTGGGAAATCGCCAGAGCACGCCCTCGCCAAGCTGTGTGAAGATCGATCTCCATGGCCATCTCGTGGGCTGGCCGCATGCTTGTCACACACGATTGGCTCGTGTCGCGGGCAAAGGACTAGAGTGTTGCCACGTGCGGCCAGAGCACCGCAGGCGCGGATCGACTTCCCACCCCCAGTGCCTGACCGAAAGGAGTGATCAACATGGCGGCTCGTAGGGCGCTGATCCTCGTTGTGGGGATGCTCGTCGCTCTTGTGGTGGCCTCGTGTGACCTCTTCGAGAAGCCAGACGTGGACACAGACATGCGGGAGGCAGTCCAGATCGTGCTCGATGACGTCCTGCCAGGCGCCGTCCCGGCCGGCGCCACGTACCTCTGCGCTCGGATGGACGAGGCGCTTCCGGCCGGCAGTCTTGTCGAGGAGGATGCCCCAATCCAGCCTGGCGCACTCGCAGCCAGGCCAAAGGGACTGACGATCGGCGAGGAGTCGTTCCTCTTCTTCTTGGACCTCCAACCCGGCGCGTTCTTTGAGCACCCGGTCCGGCTCATCCTCGTCGGCAAGTCCGGTGCGCATCAGATCATCGACGCGGTGTGGTGGCCTCGAGTGAACGGAGAGCCGGTCGCCGAGTTCCGAGACCTCCTGCCGGGCGATGACCGCATCATCGCGGGGAACGCCGTTCGGCAGGATGTGGCAGGCGGGTTGATGGAGTTCGATATCGGCATCGTCTCTCGCGTCCAGCGCGAGGGTTTCCTGATCGTCCAGGGACTCATGCCGACCGAGAATCTGCTTGGTTGCGCCAACGACACGTATCTCAACGCCGTGGAGTTCTTCAACTCCTACAAGACGGCCTTTTCCGAACTGAACGGCCTGGTGCAAGGAGATGCCGACAGCGTCCTGGATGCAGTCGATGCGATGGTCGAGAAGAAGATGAGCCCGATCACCATCGTCATTGTGGCGCACGGCGGCATCGACGGCATCCGGCTCGGGGGAGTGTGGACCACTGCGCAGCAATTCCACGACAAGTTCGCTGAGCACCCGGGCACCCTGTTCAACTTCCTCCTCTGCTCCTGCCACAGCGGCAGCTTCATGGACAACCTCAGTAGTCTCTCGAACGTAAGGGTCGCGCAGGCCGCGTGCTCTGCGGATCAGGGAGCCTGGCCGGACTACGACAGCATCGGCAGTCTGGCCGACTACAACACCGCGGACTCCGGAGCCGAGTGGGTCAGCTCGATCCTCGCCGCTGCCGCTTCGATCGTCGACGGGCACTGGGCCGAAGTCGTGCAGGTTGCCTCGAACAGGGGAGTCCCCGCGACAAGCGTTCTTCTTGACGCCGCATGGTCCGGATCGCTGGGCCTGAACGCGGGCTACGGGTTAACGAGCGACCTCGACCTCACCCACCGAGCGGACTGGACCGATCCCCAACGATATCGGTCTTGGCTCTATCTCATCCCCATTGAGCCGATTCTTCCCATTCTGTCCGACGGCTGAACTGCGAGAGGGACCCGGTAGCATGCGCAGTGAATGGCGGGGGTGAGAACGGGAGAGAGCACCTTGTAGGGGAGGTTCTCATCCCCTGTGGCTCTGCCTCGAGGGGAGGGGATGGCGACTGAAGTGACTCGGCGGTTCCTCAGTCCGCTGGGGAGTCTGCTTCGCAGACTCCATCCTTGAGACGGAGGTTCTCACCACGCCGCCCTAAGAAGCAGCCCACGGCCACATGAACTTGGGCGGGGGAGGATGGCGACTGGAGCGGTTCTTCCGTTCTCCAGTCGCTTGGGAGTTCGCCCGACAGGCCGTGGCGAACTCCATCCTTGAGACGGAGGTTCTCACCACGCAGCCCTAAGAAGCAGCCCACGGCGCGTGTCCGTGGGCTTCTTCTTAGGGCGGGAGGATTCGAACCTCCGAATGGCGGCTCCAAAGGCCGCTGCCTTTCCGCTTGGCGACGCCCTAGAATGTCACATCCTCGGTCGGGTAGGCCGGGACGCCTATCTCCTGGCCGACAACTTCGTGGTACTTGGCCAGGATAGCGTTTTCCATGCGCAGGCGGAAGTCGTTGTCGATCGGGTGAGCTGTGTCGCGGAACTCGCCGCTCTTCACCTCTCGGCTCGGCATCGCGACAAACAGGCACTCCTTGCCCTGGATGATCTTCACGCTGTGGACAATGAAGACATCATCGAACACGACCGAGCAGAAAGCCTTGAGATTCCCCTCATCGCGCATCGGTCGGATCTCAACCTTTGTGATCTCCACCCTAGAACCTCTCTCGATCCGTCGGTGTTGGCCCGATCTTAGCGATCGGCAAGCTCTCTTTCAATCTGTGGGACTCTCACTGCCCAGCTCGATCTCGGTCACCCCGTCTCCGCCCAGGTTGGGCGCGGCGAACTTGTAGGACGTCACGAACGAGCACGATGCCAGATAGGCGCGCACTGCGTCCCGCAGCGCTCCGGTCCCCTTCCCGTGCAGAATCCGAGCGTTCCGTAGATCAGCGCGGAGGACGTCGTCAAGGTACGTCTCGACGTGTCGCAGCGCCTCGCTCACGGTCATCCCTCGAAGATCGAGCTGAAGCGGCACTTGGCTCGGCCGCGGCCGTCTCATCGTGGTCGATCTCTCCCGTTGGCTGTCGGTCCGCTTCGCCGGCCGGGGCATCTCGAGATCGCTCGCTCCGGTCGACACGTGAATGCCGCCGTCGAGGTCGACGACCACTTTGCCCCGCGAGTCGACATGCACAATCCGCCCGCTGCTGTCAACGCTTCGCACGTGAACGAGCTGGCCGACGTCGATCATCCCGGCCGGAAGGGGCGCCGGGCGGATGGCCTCCTCGATCGCCTCGCGCGTCTCGGCCACGGCGGCGCGAAGGGCGACGATCTCACGCAGTTGAGCCTTCGCGTCCTCCGCGGCTTGGACTTCCTCGCCGCGAAGCCGCGCGAGGGCTTCCTCGGCCCTCTTCTGGCCGTCGCGCAGAAACGCTTCGAGACTGCGGGCTCTCTCTGAGAGGGCCTGCTCCTTGTCCCGCTCGAACTCGCCGAGCCGCGACTCATACATCTCGCGCGTCTCACGCGCGGCACGGCGGTCCCGCTCGGCGGCCTCTCGCTGTTCCACGAGAACCCGCCGCTCGCGGTGCAGCTCGTCGATGATGTCCTCGGCGCGTATCTCGCCGGCCGAAAGGACCTCGCGCGCCCGGTTGATCAGGTCGGCGGGAAGCCCCAGTCGTTCGGCGATGATGAACGCGTTGGACCGCCCGGGCACTCCCTCGATGACGCGAAAGGTCGGGCTGAGCGTGACAAGATCGAATTCCATCGATGCCGTCTTGATCTCAGGATGCCGGATGGCGAAGTACTTGAGCGGCGTCAGATGGGTCGAAACCGCGACCAAGGCTCCGCTTCCGAGCAGTGCCTCGACGATCGAGAGGCCCAGAGCCGCTCCCTCCTGCGGATCCGTCCCCGCTCCCAACTCGTCGAGCAAGACGAGCGCTTCTCCATCGGCATCTGCGAGGATCGCAACGATGTTCTTCATGTGAGCGGAGAACGTCGACAGGTTCTGCGCAATCGACTGCTCGTCGCCGATGTCGGTGCGGACCTTCGCCATGACACGCACCTCGGAGTCCGGGGCCGCCGGGATGGGAATCCCCGACTGCGCCATCAGCGTCAGAAGACCCAACGTCTTCAGCGTGACTGTCTTTCCTCCGGTGTTCGGACCGGTGATCACGGTCATCCGTCGGTCGCTGCCGAGCGAGAGCGTGATCGGAACGGCGCGCTCGCGACCGAGCAGCGGATGTCTCGCATCATGGAGCGCAAGGCGAGGACCGATTCGGGGTGACACGCAGCGATAGGCCACGGCGAATCCAGCTCGCGCGAACAGGCCGTCGAGGTGGGCGAGGACGGCTCGATCCCGAAGCAGAGCCGCCTCGCTCCCGAGGAACGCCTCCGTCAGCTCGCGCAGAATCCGGCGCACTTCGTCACGAATGCCATCCGCCAGCTCCGCCAGCATGTTGTTCTCCGGCACCAGCCACGTCGGCTCGGCGTACAGCGTCTGCCCGGTCGCCGACCGATCCTGCACGACATAGTCGCTCATGCTGATCGCGCCGCTCTTGACGGGAACCACGAGGCGGCCGCGCCGCCGCGTGATCGAGGGCTCGCTCACGATCTCCGGGCTGCGTTCGATGAGTCCGCGCAGCTTCGTCTCGACGCGTCCCTCAACGGTCCGCCGCTTACGGAGGAGCTCCGTCAGTTCTGGCGACGCGTCGTCGCGAACCTCGCCGCGCTCGTCAATTGCCTGCCGGATCCGGAGCCCCATGGCGTCTCCTCCTGCCGCCAGGCGCTCGGCGTGGGCGCGCAGGCGAGGCGGGCCATCCGGCTCTGTGAGGTGCCGACGGAGATCCAGGGTTGCATCGAGAGTCTGAAGGACGGCGAGGAATTCCTCGCCACTCAGGCCGCTTCCCTGCCGCGCACGATCGAGAAGCGGCGCGAGGTCCCGCACGCCGCCCAGCGAGAAGCGGCCCGAAACGCCGAGGAACGCGACAGCTTCCTCCACTTCGGCGAACGAAGCGATGATCGCCGGCTCATCGGTGATAGGGACGAGCTCATCGACCGCCTCTTCGCCGAGCGAGGAGGTCGCGTAGCCGCGGACAACGCTCTTCAGGCGATCGAACTCGAGATCGCGCAACGCTTTGTCGTTCGCCACCTGCACCATCGCGGCCTCACTCCTCCCGACTCGCCCGCCCCGGGGTGTTTGCTCCTCGGGTTGTAGCGCATCACCGCGCGAGCATCAATGGATGGCCGGTTCCTTGTGGGAGTACTGCAGTTCCTCCATCATAGAGGCCACCTGCGGCAGGCGCTCTTGTCGCGGAGCGAAAGGCGGGGCCGTTGGACTCACGACCGAACGTCCGGGCTTACGGCGCTCTCGTGAGTGCCATGACGATCTGGGGACTGTCGTTCCTCGCGACGAAAGAGCTCCTGCCAACCGTTCCCGTTCTCGCGCTCCTGTTCGCGCGCTTCGCGATCGCCGCCCTGTTGCTCGCCGTCTACGGCGCCCTTCGCGGCGGGTGGAAGGCGACGCTGCGCGTCTCACGCCGGGACTTCGTGACGCTCGCGCTCTTGTCCATCTTGAGCCCCGTCGGCTACTACCTGTTCGAGACCTACGGCGTGGCCTGGACGCAAGCGAGCCATGTCTCGATCATCATCGCAACCATCCCGATCGGCGTCTATGCCATTGCTTTCGCACGGCGGATGGAGCGCGTCACGTGGCGCCGCACAGTGGGTATCGTGTTCGCTTTTGCCGGAGTGATTCTTCTCATTGACTCATCTCAGGGCGAGGCCGGCGCCAGTCTCGCCGGCGATCTCTTTGTCCTGGGCGCCGTCCTCTGCGCGGCGATTCAGACTGTGCTGCTCAAGGTCGCGTTGCGCCGGATCACTCCGCTCCAACTGACGTTCTACCAGGCGCTCCTCTCCCTCGCAGCGTTTGGGCCCCTGGCGTCGCTCGATGGATTCTCGTGGGTTGCGCCGCTGTCTCCCGCAGGGTGGGGCTATCTCCTCTTCCTCGCCATCTTCTGCTCCGGCGTCGCGTTTCTCGCGATGAACTACGCGCTCGTCCGCCTGTCCGCCACCAGCGTTGCCGTGTCCGTGAATCTCGTTCCGGTCGTCACGCTTCTCGCCGAAGCCCTCCTGTTCAGCGTTGCGCTCACGCCGGCAAAGCTGGGGGGAACGCTTCTCGTCTTGATCGGAGTGCTCGTCACGCAGATGGAGTCGCCATCCGCCGTCGCCCCGACAGGAGGGGGCGGATGAGGCAGATCCCATTCCTCACGTCGTTCATCATCCACCGCGGACCGGCGCGGCGGGTTCTTCAGCTGGCGTCGCCCGTCATCCTCGGCTCGCTGTCCACGGTGCTCCTGTCTACGGTCGACACGATCATGCTCGGCCGCCTTGGACGAGACCCGCTGGCCGCCTCGGGCATCGCCAGTGTGTTCTTCTTCGCGCTCGTGTTTTCGCTCGGCTCGATCTCGGTCGGAATCCAGACGTTGACCGCGAGGCGCTTCGGGGAAGGAGAGTGCGGCCGTTGCGGCGAAGTGCTGCGCACCGGGCTCTTGCTTGCTGCGGCCATCGGGATCCCTCTCTCGGCTGCCGCGCCATGGATCGCCTCCGCGGTGAGCCCCGTTCTGTCGAGCGATCCAGGCATCGCCCAGTTGGGTTCGGCATACCTGAGGTTCCGTCTCTACGGAGCCGCCTTCACGCTCCTCGCCTCCGCCTACGGGGCGTTCTACGCCGGCGTAGGGATCACGCGCCACGTCCTGTACAACGCTCTCCTGGTCACTGGGGTCAACATCGTCTTGGGCTACGGCCTCATCTTCGGCCGACTCGGGCTCCCCCGCCTCGAGATCGAAGGCGCCGGTCTCGCGGCATCTCTCGCGATGGGATGCGGTCTCGCCTACTACGTCGCCGTCTCGATGCTCTCCGCGGTGCGCCGCTTCGCGCCGTACGGCGGCGTGCGATCGATCGCGCGGTGGGGAGGCTCGATGCTGCGTCTCTCCGCGCCGATCGTCCTTCAGCGTGTCATCTCCTACGGCAGCTGGTTCGGGTTCTTCTTCGTCGTGTCGCGCATCGGGACGTCGGAGCTCGCGGCCACCAATGTGATCCGGCAGCTCTACTCGCTTCCGATCACGGTTGCCAGCGGCCTCGGAGTCGCCACGGCAACCCTCGTAGGGCAGAACCTCGGAGCTCGACGTCCCGACGACGCGGAGCGAATCGGCTGGGAAGGAGCCCGCCTCGCTGCGTACGGGATGGGCGCCATCGGCCTCCTATTCCTGGCCATCCCCGAACCGCTCCTGCGCATCTACACGAGCGAGCCGTCGGTCCTCGCCGCCGGCCGCGCCCCGCTCTTCTATCTGGGCCTCGTCCAGGCGTTCGCCGGGACGGCCCTCGTCCTGTCTCAGGCGCTGCAGGGTGCGGGAGACACGCGCTTCGTCCTGCGGGCGGAGCTGTTTGTGTGCGGCGGCGCCTATCTGCCCCTCGTCTTTCTCCTCGGGCTGCGGACACCGCTCGGGCTCTCCGGGGCTTGGATGGGGGAGTATCTCTACTGGGTCATCCTGACCGTCGTCATGGCGCTGAAGTTCCGCGAGAAGGGTTGGAAGCGGATTGCAGTGTGAGACGCCGCGCGGGAGCCGGAGCTGTTTGGCTACTCGCCGACGAAATCCGCAAGGGCGTCGAGGATCGCGGTGGCGATGCGCTCTTGGGCGGTCTCGCTCTCCAGGATCGCGGCATCGCCCTTCTCCGTGATGAAGCCAAGTTCCACGAGCGCCGCCGGCATCGGGGCCCGCGCAGTGTAGAGCGAAGCTGAGCGCACGCCTCGATCCTTGGATCGTGTCGCTCGAACGACCCCTCTCTGAAGCGCGGCGGCAAGAAGCTCGCTCCCCTTCTCATCTCGCGCTCCGTACGCGACGTACGTCTCGACTCCGCGGGCGGTCGAATCAGCGGCTGCGTTGGCGTGCAGGCTTACGTACGCGGCCGCGTGGACCTCGCGGGCGCGCGCGATGCGATCCGGCAGTTCCACGTAGCGGTCGTCCACGCGCGTCAGGACGATGTAGAGGTTCGGGTAGCGCACCGCTTGGAGAGCCACGCAGCGCGCGACGGCCAACGTGATGTCCTTCTCGACGCTCGAGGAGACGCCAAGGGCACCGGGATCCTTTCCGCCGTGCCCGGCATCGATCACGACAATCGTCGGCGGATCACCGATCGCGCCACCGCCTCCGATCGCCATGGAGCCGAAGACAATGCCGATCAGGCTGATGACAACGGCGACGCGGTAGGGACTTCTCACGCTGCGGCTCCTCCTTGCTCTTTGACCGGAGGATACTCGCGTCGAGGGTTCCCGCACGCCGTCTCCTGGACGGCAACGAGGCGACATTTGGGCCGCCGGTCGGGTCTCCGTGTCCTGGCGGAAGACGCCCGGAGACGGCGTGGTGGAACTGCGTCAGACAGAGGAGCCGGGTGCGCCGCGGGCGGAGGACCGTTGGCGGAGAGCCTCGACACGCTGACCTCGCTCCTCGTCTTGCCGATCCTGCAGAACGCGGTCGAAAGCCGCCAGCGCGAGGGCCCGCTCCCCCTCTTCCCCGGGCGTATCGCCGCCCGCGTACCACCGCAGCACGAAGTCGGCAAGCGGGGCGTCGACGACGACGTCGCCGTGAATGCGCCCGAAGGATCGGGCATGAACGCGTACTCTAAGCCCGCCCGCGTACTCGACGCGGACGTAGATCGATCCACGATCGTCCGGGCGATCCGATCTGCCCTCCCAGCGGATATCGCGCACGCGACCGGCGCCCCATCGCGAGTCCTGCGGAGACACTGCGCAGCCCGCCAGCGCTCGCCATCGCGTCAGGCTGGCCGCAGCGAACTCACTGAACACGGAAGCAGGCACTGCCCTTGTCTCCATCCGGACGCACCCCCGTCGTTGCATCCTAGCCCGCAGGTCGGGAGACTGCCACTCATGTCACCAGAGCCTTGGCTGAAGGATGGCCGCCTGTTCTCGGCAGGATCGGAGTCCCACGCATCGGAGATCGCGAGAGGAGGGAGAACGTGAGACAGCAGCGGCCCAGCCTGCTGTTTGCCGTGCTCGCCCTCGTCGCGCTCATTCCCGCCGGCGGCTGCACCCTCGGCCCGCGCGACGGCCGCGGTCCAACAGCCGTCATCGGCGCGAGCACCCTGCGGGGTCCGGCTCCGCTCGCCGCGACCTTCGACGCGACACCATCCCACGCGGAGACCGCCATCGTCGACTGCGAGTGGTCGTTTCAGGATGGCACGCCGCCTGTGGACGGAACGCGCTGCACTCACGTTTTTCGCATTCCAGGCATCTCCGTCGTCCGGCTCACGGTGCGGGACACCGAGGGGAGGGCGGACGAGGCGCAGGTCGAAGTCGTCGTCGACCTGCCGCTGCCCGTCGCCAGCTTCAGCCTGTCGGTGGACGCGCCGCAGGTCGGCCAGTGGGTGACGGCGGATGGCTCGTCGTCCAGCGACCCCCTAGGAGCGCCCCTCGAATTCGCCTGGGACTTCGGCGACGGAACTGTTGCGGTCGGCGCGGTCGCCGGCCACGCCTACACCTCCGCCGGCCGTTACACGATCACGCTTGTCGTGCGCGACGCGCGCGGCGCGCAATCGTCCGTGTGCCGCAGCCTCATCGTGCAAGAGCCGCCGCCCGGGGGCTGCGGGGGCACGCTGCCCATCCTGCTCGGGGAGTGAGCCTCGCCGCGCGGACTGTGCCGCCTGCCGGGGGCTCGATCGCTCCCTCACGCGTGGGGCTCCGTTGCCCGTTTCCCGACGCTCGCGAGATAGATGACGAACTGGTCCGTCCCATCGAGGCCGAAGAGGGCGTTCACGGCTGCGTCGTCATAGGCGCCGATGGCGCAGGCTCCGGACCCGATCGCTTCGCAGGCCAGGTAGAGGTTCTGGCAAACGTGACCGGCGTCCAGATAGAGATAGCGGTAGCCGCGCTCTCCGTACCGCCAGGTCATCCGCTCGCGCACCGCCACCCAGGCCCACGTGGCCGCGGCCTCTTCGATCATCTTCTGGCCGAGGCAAGCGCCGGCCAGCTCGCCCGACGAGACGGAGAGCGACGTTGCCGCAAGGAGTCGGTG
>CAYUSW010000058.1:0-17569 GCA_964447445.1 uncultured Thermotogae bacterium | reverse complement strand
CTCGATGACCATGAAGTCGGCATCGAGAATGTCGACTCCGACTTCGACCACCGTCGTCGATACAAGAAGGCGGGTTTCTCCCACACGGAAGCGCTCCATCGCGGCGGACTTGTCGCTCGCCGAGAGCCGGCCGTGAAGGAGCCCAACGCGCTCGCGGCCAAAGCGTTCGGCCAGTTCTTCCGAGACTTGCACGGCCGCTTTGGCGTCCACCTTCTCCGACTCTTCGATGAGTGGCAGGATCACGTAGCCCCGCCGGCCGTCCCCCAGGTAGCCTGCAACGCGGTCGTACACCTCGCTGCGCAGACGCTCGGCGACCCACTCCGTGCGGATTCGCTTCTCGCCAAGCGGGAACTCATCGAGGATGGAGACGTCGAATTCCCCGTACAAGGTCAAGGCGATGGTGCGCGGGATCGGCGTGGCGCTCATCACGAGCAAGTCGACGTCGTGACCCTTCTCCTCAATCTGCGACCGCTGGATGACTCCGAAGCGGTGCTGCTCGTCGATGATGGCCAACCCAAGAGATCGGAACGCAACCGCCTCCTCGATCAGCGCGTGGGTGCCGATGAGGAGATCCACGTCGCCATCTTCCACTGCCTGCCGCAGCTTGTCCTTCCCCGCCGTGCTCCCCGTGAGAAGGGCGATGCGCACAGGCAACCCGCGGAGAAGGCATTCGAGATTCGCCGCATGCTGCTCCGAGAGGATCTCGGTCGGCGCCATCAGCGCCACCTGGAACCCTGCCTCGATCGCAAGCAGCGCTGCTACCACAGCGACCAGCGTCTTTCCTGATCCGACGTCGCCCTGGAGAAGCCGCATCATGCGAACGGGGCGCGACAGGTCGCTCTTGATCTCGCGCAGCACCCGCTGCTGCGCCTGCGTGAGCGAGAACGGCAGGGAGGCGAGGAATGAGTTCGCCAAGCGTCCGGAGCCGAGGTGCGGGGTTCCCGCCTTGTCCCTCGTAGCCAGCAAGAGGCCGAGCTGGAGGAGGAACAGCTCCTCGAACGCCAGCGTCCGCCGGGCTTTCTCGAAATCCTCGGCGCTTGCCGGACGATGGATTGCGAGGATCGCAGCAGCCTTGGGAAGAAGGCGGTGCTCCGCTGCGACGTCGGCCGGGACGACGTCGCGCAAGGTTCCCAGATACCCGTCGAGACTCCGGTTGACGAGAGAACGCAGCAGGCGGTCCGACAACCCTTCGGTGACCGGGTAGATCGGAACGAGCCGCCCAATCTCGGTTCCCGATCCTGCCGGCTCCCAGACCGGCGACTGCATCTGCCACTCCCGAAAGCGGAACTCGACGTGCCCGAAGAGGTCCACTTCCTCGCCGCGGCGCAGCTGTTTCGCCAGCCACGGCTGGTTGAACCACGTGGCATAGACGAACCCAGTCCCGTCGCCCACCGCGGCCTTCACCAGGGCGATGCCGCGGCCCGCGCGGCGCTGCCCCACCGTCAGAATCCGCCCTCGAACCGCGGCATCTTCGTCGTGCCGCAGGCTGCCGATGGGCACGAACCGCGATCGGTCCTCAAGGCGCCGCGGCAGGTAGTGGAGCAGGTCCTCCATGGTGGCGATGCCCAGGCGCTCGAACATCTCGGCGCGTTTCGGTCCCACGCCTTTCATGTGAGCGATGGGCTCGCGCAGTCGGTCCGGCGTCGGGACCTCGCGCGCTGTCTCCCGGCCTGGGTCCGGGCTAACGTGCTCGCGCAGACGAGCCACCACGCGCTCCCGCTCGGCGGGCGACAACGACGCGTAGCCGGCAGCCAGCACGGCCTCCTCCGGGCAGTGCCGCGCGAGGAACGCCTCCAGGCCACCCGTCACGGCGACGTCGCGGAAACCCGTCCTGGCCTCGAGATGGAGAACCTTGTCCACCGTAGTGCGCGAATCGCTGTTCTCTTGTGGCATACAGAGGACTACTCTATAATGCGGCCGATGGCCATGCAAGGCAAAGCCACGCACATTCGACGATTCGGGGATCCGGTGCTCCGCCGTCCGGCGGAGCCCGTGGCCGAGATCGACGATGACGTCCGCGCGGTCTGCGCGGCAATGGTCGAGGCCATGTTGCGGGAGCATGGGGCAGGCCTCGCGGCGCCGCAAATCGGCGTACCCAAACGAATCATCGTTCTCGACGTCGAGGGCGAGTTTCACATCCTTATCAATCCCGAACTCGTCCTCGTGGAGGGGGAGAGTGAGGACCTGTACGAAGGTTGCCTCAGTCTCCCCGGCGTGAGCGCGCCGGTGGCACGGGGAACTCGCGCCACCATTGCGGGGACGACGCTCGATGGGGAACGGGTTGAGATCTCGGGCGAAGACCTCCTCGCTCGTGCGATGCAGCACGAAATGGACCATCTGAATGGCCACATGTTCGTCGACCACCTCAGCCCGGCGCGACGGCGGAGCACGATTCAGGAGTACAAGCGAAAGCAGCGGCGCGAGGCGGCGTGATGCGCATCGCGTTCCTCGGCACGTCGTCGTTCGCTGTCCCTGCCTTGCGAGCGCTCGCTGCGTGTCACGACGTCGTCCTCGTGGTCACGCAGCCGGACCGACCCGCCGGCCGGCACGCGGTGGTCACAGCGTCCCCGGTGAAACGTGCGGCCATCGAGACCGGCCTCCGCATCTCTCAACCTGAACGCGTCAACAACGAGGACGCCGTCAACCAGCTTCGCGATGCGCGCCCGGACCTGCTCGTCGTTGCCGCGTACGGCCAACTCCTGCGGCCCGCCGTCTTCGACCTTGCCCCACTCGGCGCAGTCAATATCCACGCCTCTCTGCTCCCGCAGTACCGCGGCGCCGCGCCCGTCGCCTGGGCCATCGCGAACGGCGAGAAGACCACGGGAATCACCACGTTCCGCATCGACCGGGGCATGGATACCGGACCCGTCCTGCTCCGTCGCCCGCTCTTGATCGAGGAGGACGAGACCGCAGGGGAGCTCGAAGCGCGTCTTGCCCTGCTCGGCGCGGAGGCAATTGTGGATACGGTCGCCGGGCTCGCATCTCGGACCCTCGCCGCGGTGCCGCAGCCCGACGGCGCTTCCCTCGCCCCGAAGCTCACGCGCGACGACGGGCTCGTCCCTTGGTCTGCGCCGGCGCGCGTCGTGCACAACCGCGTCCGCGGCATGTCACCGTGGCCCGGGGCCTGGACCACGCTCGGGAGAGAACGAATCAAGATCCATCGCACGGCGCTTACCGACGTGGCTGTCGGCCCCATGTCCCCGGGCTCCTTCGGCCCGCGGGAGTCGGGGCGCCTTCTCGTCGCGTGCAGCGACGTTTTGTTGGAAGTTCTGGACATTCAGCGCGAAGGGAGAGAACGCGCTGCGGGACCGGAGTTCCTGAACGGGCTACCGCGCGGCGCCTCGTTCGGCTAGGGGAAAGAGCGCCAGGACCCCGTTCTTCTCAGGGCGCCGCTCCAGCTCGATCCCCGGAACGAGGAGCAGAGCAATCTCGGCCGTGTTCGTGACCGTCGCACCCAGGAGATGCCCGCCTCGGACGTCACCATCTCGCGTCGCCACGGCCACGTGGCAGTGGACAACCCGCCCGTCCGGCGAGCGCGCAAGAGTCCCCTGCAGCGAAAGAAGCTCGGCCGGCTCTTCGATGCGCGTGTCCTCGTAGTCGCGACCGTTCCAGTATCCCAACCGAAGGTTGCGCACCATGCCGATCCCGCACGCAATCACGGCCGAGTCCACAGGAAGCCCTCGCAAGGACTCCACGAGGTCCTCGCCGTCGGCAAGGCGCAGCACACTCTCCCGTCCATTGGTCGCTTGGATCACGCTTCCACCTCCGGGTCGGAATCATAGCCGCTTGCGCTCCTTCTGCCCCCTCTTCTATCCTCTGGCCCATGCAGCGCCGCACGGCAGAGTGGATTCGGGATCGGCTGGCGGCCGCGTTGGGGAAGCCTCTCCACGCGGCAAGCGATCCTCTCGAAACGCTCGTGACAACCGTTCTGTCTCAGAACACGAACGACGCGAATCGAGATCGCGCCTACGCTTCGCTGCTCGAACGCTTCGGGTCGCTCGAACGCGTCGTGGACGCTGACGTGGCCGACATCGCCGCGGCGATTCGCGTGGCCGGCCTCCAGTCCCAGAAGGCGCAGACGATCCGCGACGTGCTCGGCCGAATCCGTGAGACTCAGGGCAGTCTCGATCTCCGCTTCCTTGGACGGCTGTCATCCGATAGAGCCTTCTCCTGGCTTCGAGCGTCCCGTGGAATTGGGACGAAGACGGCGTCCATCGTCTTGTTGTTCTCGTTCGGGCAGCCCTACTTCCCGGTAGACACCCACATCCGCCGCGTGCTTCGTCGCACCGGATGGATTGCGCCCGGAGGGGACGCCTTCCGTCACGCCAACGAGGTACTTCCCCGCGACGCCGCCTTGATGCTTGATCTCCACCTTCTCCTCATCAGCCTAGGCCGCTCCCTGTGCCGGCCGCGGCGGCCAAGCTGTCCATCCTGTCCTCTTCTCTCGCGGTGCGAGCACGGGCGCGCCGCAGTCGTAGGAGCATGATGAACGAGACAACGCGTGCCCTCGTGCGGGAGCTTGGAGCAGCGCTCTTGGCGCAAAGCGGAACACTGGCCGCGGCGGAATCGTGCACGGGCGGAGGGCTCGGCGCCGCCATCACGGATCAGGCCGGCAGCTCTGCCTTCTTCCTCGGTGGAATCGTCGCGTACGACAATCGCCTCAAAAGCACGCTGCTCGGCGTGCCGGAGAGCGTGTTGGCCGAACACGGCGCCGTGAGTCTTGAGGTCGCGAAGCGGATGGCCACTGGGTGCCTCACGCGTCTCGGCGCCGATGTGGCGGTTTCCGTCACCGGAATCGCCGGACCCGGCGGAGGTACAACCGACAAGCCGGTCGGACTCGTGTTCATCGGCGTCGCCACGATTGCGACGCTCACAGCCCATGAGCTCCACTTCTCCGGGGATCGGGCCGGCGTGCGCCGCCAGGCGATCCAGGCAGCTCTTCGCCTCGCGCTGGACGCCGCTTCGCATCTTGATGGTGCGCCGCCCTGTCGCTAGACTTCGCCCATGAGGCTCCCGCTGCGCAGCACGCTCAACTTCATCGGCTCGCTTCTCATCGGCGCTGCGAGCGTCAGTCTCGTCCTCTACTTCGTCGGCTGGCGCGAGACTCTCGGTGCGATGCAGGCGCTGACCATCCTCGGCGCCCTCGAGGTCTTCGGGACCGTCCTCTTGACCGTTGCAGCGTGGGTCGTCGGCTGGCGAATCATCCTTCGGGCGTACGGCATTCGCACGCCCCTCGGCCGCATCATCGGGGCGCGGATCAGTTGCTTCGCCGTTTCATACCTGACCCCGACACTCTACTTCGGCGGGGAGCCAGTCGGAGCCTTCCTCGTCGCCGACAAGACCGAGGCTCCCGCCACGCGCGTCTTCGCGACGATCATCGTCGAGCGCTTCCTGCTCGGCGTGAGCCTGACACTGTTCATGCTCGTCGGCGGGTTCTACGCCGTGATGTCGCCCTCCATTCCCGTCGGCCAGAAGCGCGTCCTCATCGCCGGGCTTGGGTTCATCGCGGCGTGGATCGTCATCGGACTCGTGAACTTCGCGTGGAACCTCAAGTGGGTCAGCCGCATCATTCGATGGCTCGGACGCGTCGTGCCGCGGTGGCAGGAGCGGCTTGGCCGTGCGGCGAGTAAGGTGTCCGAGACCGAGGACGAGGTCAGCTACGCGTTCACCCGTCACAGGAAGGCGACGCTGCTCGCCTTCCTCGTACAGCTCGTCACAACGTTCCTCACTTTCCTTAGGCCCCAAGTGTTTTTTGGCGCGTCGCTGGGGATGCACTTCGCCATCGGGCAGCTCGCCATTCTCTACGCTCTCTACATCCTGCTGGGCTTCTTCCTCTGGATCACGCCAGGTGGTCTGGGCACAAGCGAGGCCGGAGCGATCGGCATTTTCAGACTCCTGGCCCCCTCCATCACGACCGGACAAGCCGTCGCATACTCGCTCGCGTTCAAGGCGGCAGAGGCCATCTTCGTGGCGATCGGCATCTGGTACTTGATGCAGCGCGGCCTGTCTCTCCTGGGCAGGAGAATGACCCCATCGCACGCTCACGTGCCTACGAACGACCGCCAGGGCTAGGGAATCGGGGCAAAGCGGTCCGACGCAAGGTGCGCAGCCCCGAGCAGGCCGAGAAGACCACCCATCAGAACCCCGAGCACAAGCGCCACGACCACGACACCCACCAGACGTGTGCTGTCGAGGACGGCGCCACTCCCCGAGGCAGACATGTCGTAGAGCAGGAGCCCCACCGCAAGCAAGGCCCCGGCGAGCAGTCCGATCAACAGGCCGGTGACTTCGACGGCCGCCACGATACGCCGTTCGGCGACTCCGGATTGCCTCATGAGACGTATCTCGTGGCGGAACGCGTAGAGGAGAGCGCGAAAGCCCTCGCGCGCGAGCAAGAGAGATAGGAGGGCGAACACGACCAGCCCGCAGAGAAGGCCCATGCGAGCGCCTTCGGAGAGAGCCACCCTGCCGGATCCACCGGCCGGTCCTGTCTCAACGCTGGCAATGCCTTCCGTCGACTTGAGTGCGGAGGCGAGGCCCGGAAGAGCCGCCGCGGACTTCGCGATCAGCGTGAATCGCCCTCCGGTTCGATCTGATGTGACCTGCTCCGGAAGGCTGAACTGGACGCTGACAGCGTCGGCACGCTCCTGAAGACGAGCGTAGAGGTTGCTCACGGCCCCCGGAGTGAGGCGCGGGGACACGTAGGCGCGAATCTCGTTCGCCGCGAACCCGCCGGGCGGCGTGGCCGATGCCGGCGGAAGGAGGAACAGGCACGCGAACGAGGCCAGGAAGAGGAAGAGCGCCAAGAGCGCGAGGGAAAGGAAGACGGCGCTCCGCACGCGGATCGCGCCCAGGAGCTCGCTCTCCAAGTAGAAGAACGCGTTCACGATAGGGTCACCCTCCCTTCCGCCAGGGAGAACACTCGATCCGGCTCTGCGGACCTAGGCAGCGGCCCGCGGGTGGCTACGACAAGGGTGGATCGGCCGTCGTGGGCCTTGGCGAGGAGGAAGCCGACGCTCTCTCGCTCGTCTGGATCTAGACCTTCGAATGGCTCGTCGAGGAGAAGGAGCAACGGGGAGTTGCAGAGGGCGAGAGCCAATCCGAGTCGAATCCGTTCCACGGGCGGCAAGTCCTCGGCGTAGGTCGCCCGCTCCCGAATCAGCCCCACCGTCTCCAGGGCGAGGAGAGCCTTCTCATCCGCATCTTCGCGATCGTCGCCGAGGACGCGGAGCTTGAACAGGAGATTGTCGAAGACCGTCCGTGGAAGAGGGACAAAGCCCTGCGGCATGAATCCGATTCGCCGCCGCAGCTCCAGAGCTCGTTCCCGGCTGAGTCGTGCCACGTTCCGCCCGTGGACAAGGATCTGCCCTCGCTGGGGCGGCACCAATGCGCCGAGAAGCCCGAGCAGAAGAGTCTTCCCGGCGGAAGCGGGTCCAGTCAAGACCGCGTACTCGCCGCGGTCGACGTGCAGGTGGACATCCTCAAGGACCTTGATCCCATCTTCGGTCGAGAAGTGCAGTTCGGAGACCTGGATCATCGAGGCCTCCGCGCTGAGGCAAATCGTTCTAGTCCGGAGAGATCCGTCTCGATGCTCACGCTCTCTAGCCCGGAACCCATTAGCAGTTCCCGTACTCGATCGCCTTGTCCGTGGCCGATCTCGAGCAGAAGCTTGCCGCCTGCCGCAAGGTGATCGCCCGCCCCCGCGACGAGAAGATTGATCTGCTCGATCCCTCCCTTTCCCCCATCCAGTGCCACGCGTGGCTCGTGATCGCGGACCTCTGCAGCAAGCTCGCCGAGCGCATCCGTGTCGACGTAGGGGGGGTTGGACACGATGAGATCGAAGTCCCCGCTCACACTCTGGAACCAGTCGCTCTCAAGGAAGACGACTCGGCCGTCGACTCCGTTGAGCAGAGCGTTCTCGTGCGCGAGCTCGAGTGCGGTCGCCGAAATGTCAACGGCGGTCACCGATGCGCGGGGAAGGTATCGCGCCAGGCAGACGGCGATCACGCCGCTGCCCGTCCCCAGGTCGAGGCAGCGCGCCGCCTCGTCCCGTGGGACGAGGCGGAGGGTCCGGTCGAGCAGCTCCTCCGTTTCTCTCCGCGGGACGAGAGCGTCTCGACGTACTCTGAATCGAAGCCCGTAGAAGGACACCTCGCCAATCAGGTGCTGAAGTGGAGTACCGGCATGTCTCTTCTGAATGAAGGTTCGGAACTTCGTTCGTTCGTCGGCCGTAAGCGGCTTGTCGGGGGAGAGATAGAGATGGAGGCGCTCGACCTCCAGTGCATGAGCCAAGAGAATCTCGGCCTCAAGGCGCGGCTGAGCGATTCCGGCACCCTCGAAGTACCCGCGAGTCCAGTTCAGCACTTCACGGATGGTCCATTCGTCAGACAGGTTCTTTTCCCCCCATGCCGCGTCCCCACCCGGCGCTCCGGTCCAACACGATAGCGAAAGCTTGTAGGGAATTCAAGCAACCGCATTGCCTCACGAAAAAGGTACTCGAAGCGGGGCAACGCGTATAATCGTCGCGCGTGCGGAGACGGGGTGCGCGGGGTGGGGCGCATCGTTAGGGTGACGCCATGGTCGTTCGCGTTCTGTTCGTGCTGGGATGCCTGATCCTCGGGAGCGCGGTCGCAGCAACGCATCGGTTCGTTCCCCCGATCGCAGGTCTGTCGTCCTGGTTCTCCAGCGCGCTCGTCGGAGCGCCAGTCGGAGCCGCCGTCGCCGGTGTTCTGCTCGTGGTCTGGTGTCGGCTGACTCGTGCCATGAAGAACCCGGCATTCGCAACGCGCCTCTTCCATTGCGCTCTCGGCGGCAGTTTCGGTGCGGTCCTTGGGTGTGCGCTCAGCTTTAGCCTCGGCAGGCTTTTTCCGCCCGCAAGCGGCGTCTACGTCGCTCAGGGATGCCTTGTCGGAGGGTGCTCTCTACTCGGCCTGGGAGTCGGCTTCGCGATCGCATCGCCCTTCTGGCAGGGCCCGCCCGCCGAGAACGGGCGACAGCGGGCCGCGAACGGTCGGCAGAGCCTAGGGATGAGCAAAGTCCTCGACACGAGCGTCATCATTGACGGCCGCATAGGGGATCTCATGGCGACGGGTTTCATCGAGGGCGAAGTCCTCATTCCGGAGTTCGTTCTGGACGAACTGCAGGGCATCGCGGACTCGGCCGACAGTCTGCGCCGAAGGAAGGGCAGGCGGGGTCTAGAGATCCTGCACCAGCTCATGGAGAACCACCGCGTGGCGATCCGCGTGGTGACTCGGGACTACCCATCGATCGCGGAGGTCGATCGAAAGCTGATCCGCCTCGCGAAAGACGAGAATGCCGTTCTTATGACGACGGACTACAACCTGAACCGCGTGGCGCAGGTCGAGGGCATCGGGATCCTCAACGTCAACGAGCTCGCCAAGGCACTCAAGCCGCGATTCGTGCCCGGGGAGCAGATCGACGTCGAGATCATCGATCGCGGCGCCGAGATCAATCAAGGCGTCGGCTACCTCGACGATGGGACCATGATCGTCGTCGAGAACGGGCGGCGGCACGTTGGAAGAACCATCCGGGCAACCGTGAAGAGCACGCTGCAGACCGATGCCGGGAGAATGCTGTTCGCAGAGCCGGCGAACGAGGTGCCGCGATGGGAGAAGGAACGGGAAGCGCGATGAGCCTTCGCGTAGGTGGAGTCGTGGCGCTGGGGGTCGCCCTGTGGGCCATCGCCGGTTGCTCCTTGCTCGGCGGTGACTCGGGTCCGGCGCTGACCTATCTCGAGCCGGCCCTCTCCCCCGACGGACAATGGCTCGCGTACGAGTCCATCAACGGCGGGAAACTTGAACTGTACGCAAGGAATCTCGAAACCGGCGCGGTGCGGCAACTGACGGAGAATCAGGCGGACGACTTCTCTCCTTCCTGGTCCCCGGACGGGAGCCGCATCGTCTTCGCATCGAACCTCCATGGCAGTGTCGATGTCTACGTCATCGACGTGACGACGCGCGAGACACGGCGCCTGACAACCGACGCAGGAAACAACATGTACCCGACGTGGTCATCGGATGGCCGCATCTTCTTCAACTCCGACCGAACCAAGGCGTGGGAGGTGTACGCCATCCTACCGGACGGGACTGGCTTGACCGCGATCACAGTCCCGGTGCCATGAGCGTAAGCGCCGTCCTCCTTGCCGCCGGCCGAGGGCAGCGGATGGGGCAGGGGAACAAGGTTTTCCTGACCATCGCGGGCACGACCATCCTCGCCCGAGCCGCCGCGACGCTCTGCCGCTCGCCGCGCATCGACGAGCTCATCGTGGTCGCCCGCTCCAGCGAGTTGGCGCTCGCAGCAGAGTGCTTGCCGCCGTTGGACATCCCGGTTCGCGTGGTGGCCGGAGGTGCGGAACGACAGGACTCCGCTCTCGCCGGCGTGGCCATCGCAGTCGGGGACATCGTCCTCGTTCACGATGCCGCTCGCCCGTTTGCGTCGCTGGAGTTGGTCGAGCGCGTCATCGATGGGACGCATCGGTACGGCGCATGCATTCCCGTGATCGGCGTCGTAGACACGCTCCGTCGCGTCGGGACGGACGGGGTGGTGACGCAGGAGATGATAGACAGGATAGGACTCGTCTGCGTCCAGACGCCTCAAGGATTCCGCACGGAAGAACTCCGCGCAGCGCTCGGGGGGCAGCGAGCGCATGGACCATGGAGCGACGACGCGGCCGCCGTGCTCTCGATGGGGTCTCCCGTCGGGACCGTTGTGGGGGACACTTGGAACATCAAGATCACCACCCCTGCGGACCTCGACTACGCGGGCCGTATGGCCGCGTGCCTGGAACAAGCGTAGCGGAGGCCTTTCCGTTCGCATTGCCGAGGTTCGGTAGGACCGCTAGAATGCTCGCCAGTCTGTTGCGTCAAGGAGGCATCATGGTGTTCGGAAAGAGGCTCTTCGCGGTGTTGGCGGTTGTGGTGGCGGTGTCTGTGTCGGCGATGGCGGCCGTGGACTACATCGTCCCGCTCACGAATCCCGATGGCGACGTCGCTCTGTGGCTCCTGAACAACACAACCGGCGGTCCGGTCACGGGCCTGCAGATCGAGTTCAGCCAGCCCGTGAACATCATCAGCAGCAACGCGATCGGCGGAAACCTCGTCCCCCTGCAGGGAAAGAGTGGGGCCGCGTTCACATTCGTCGGAGACCTGGTCAGCTATGGAACGCTTCCTCTTGAGTGGGAGCCGGTGACGGCACAGCCGACGTTCATCGTGTGGTTGGCGGGAAGCCGCGCGATGGGCACCCCCTATTTCACCACCATCGAGAAACTCGGATACCTCTTCGGCGCAGGCATCGTCTACATGCGTCAGGCGGACCCGGCAGCTCTTCAGGCCGCGTTCGCGCAGTTCTTCGCAGACAACGGCGCCTACTTCGTCCAACTGTCGCAGGCGCTCGGCATGTCGCTTCAGGACTCGCTCCTGCCGATCATCATGTCGGCTCCGGCCGAGGGCATCCAAAACTTCTTCAACACGATCGTCGGGATGCTCGGGGTGACCGATCTGCAGAGCCTCGTCGGCGGTTCCGTGAACTTCGGCGCCCTGTTCCAACTCCTCGGCTTGTAGACCCTTCTTCTGACAACATCGCGCATGCGGGAGGCTCCGGCTTCCCGCATGTTCTTTATCTCGCGGGAAGACGCTCTGGCCTTCCCGCATGTTCTTCATCTCGCGGGAAGACGCTTCGGCCTTCCCGCACGTTCTTTTCTCGCGGGAAGACGCCTAGACCTCCCGCGTCTTCTTCCACCCCATCGGATGGGCGCATCGGGCCTAGATCTGTCTAGGTTTTCCCCATGTGAGGATGGCGATGATGCGCGTCCGGCCGATGGGAATGGGCGTGATGGAGTTCGGCGTGCTCATGGACGTGGGAGTGAGCTTCCCGTGTCATCGTGCCGGCGGCATGGGTGTGGGTGTGGTGCAGGTCGTGCGCGTGTCGATGCGCGTGAACGATCGGCTTGTGGAGGTGCGGGTGCTCGTGGCGCTCGCGGGCAAGAAGCCACACCGCCGCAAGCATGAGGAAGAGTGCCACGTAGGCCGTGGGCGCCGGCACTTCGCGGAAGACGAGCAGCGACACCCCTGCCGCGAGGAACGGCGCGGCGCCAAAGAGGGTGCCCGTTCGCGCGGCGCCGAGTTTTCGCAACGAGCGAACGAAGAGCACGATGCTGGCCCCGTACGAGGCCGCACCGAGCGCGATGGCGGCCCCCGCAGCGCCCCAAGGCGGAAACGGGCGTCCGAGCACAAGGGCGAGCAGGAGAGAGAACACGCCGGCCCCGAGACCTCTGAGGGTCACGAGCGAGATCGGGTCGCGGAGCGACACGTGGCGGGTAAGGTTGTTGTCGAGGCCCCACAGGACGCATGCGCCGGCAATGAGAAGGCATCCGGAAGAGAGTCCCCACGCTCCCTGGGGGTCGAACGCCAAGAGCAGCCCCCCCACGGTCACCAGTCCGATGGCAAGCCACGCTGTTCGTCCAACGGCCTCCCGAAAGAGGAGAGCCGCGAGGCCAGCCGTCGCCGCGGTCTCGAGTGTCAAGAGGAGAGAGGCTGTAGTCGCCGGCGTTCTGGCCAGTCCAAAGAGAAGCAGGATGGGAGCGAGGACCCCTCCCACGAGAATCGCGCCGCCCACCCACGGGAGGTCGCGGCGCTCGAGTGAAGCTTCGCTGTCCCGTCGCCCGAAGGCGATCCGAAGCACGGCCAGGGATCCCAGGCAGATCCCGGCCCCGAGGTAGAGAAGTCCGGCAAGAACCACTGGATCGACATCGGCCAAGAGAAGCTTGGAGAGCGGAGCCGAGAGGCCGAAGAGCGCGGCGGCAAGCAGCCCCTCCATCGCTCCGGAGCCGCGGAAACGCGGATCGGTCACGCGTCGATCCCGAGGAGCCATCGAACTCGCGGCGGATCGAGCGGGTACTTGGCGATCTTGCACCCTATCGCGTGGGCGACGGCGCGAGCGACTGCGGCGTGTGCGGCCATGAGCGGCACCTCGCCGATGCCCTTCATCCCATAGGGGCCGGCAGGGAAGAGGTCTTCGACGAAGTCGATCGCGCCGGCGGGGGGAACGTCGCGAACGGTCGGGATCCGGTACGTCGTAAACCCGTTCACGGCCAGCCGACCTTCCTTCACGTCGATCGACTCCATCAGCGCGAACCCAATGCCCTGGGCGATCCCGCCCTCGACTTGCCCTTCCGCCAGGGCGTGGTTGAGAACGCGACCCGAATCGTGCACCGCAACGAAGTCCACGACGCGCGTCTCACCCGTCCGGACGTCGACCTCAACTTCCGCGATATGCGTCGCATACGCGTAGACGGGGTAAGCGTCTCCAAGCCCCGTCGCCGGGTCCCAACTCACCGGTTCCGTCGACGCCCAGCCCTCGACCGCAGGATCGAGGTTGGACATCCAGAAGTGATGGGCAACTTCCGGCAGGCGGGCGGCGATCTCCCGTTTCGGAATCTTGTGAGCCTCTGCAACCCGCTCGATGCGCTCACCCAACCTCGCTGCCGCGTCCAGCACAGCAAGCGCACTCATCATCGTTCCGCGCGATGCTACGGTTGGTCCACTGTCAGGGACGCGCGACGTGTCGACCGGCGCGAGGTGCACGCGGTCGATGGGTATGCCGAGGGCCTCGGCCGCGACCTGGAGAACAGCAGTGGTGAGCCCTTGGCCCATCTCGACCGTGCCGACCGCAACCGCGATCGAGCCGTCCGGTTCGAGCTTCATCGTCGCGCCCGCCTTGTCGAGGAACGGGGCCTTGCCCCCGAGTCCGACGCCATAGAGAACGCAGGCCACGCCGAGACCGCGCCGCGTCTCACGTGACGTCCGGTTCTCGGACTCGATCCGTCTGAGGCGCGCCGCCCAGTCGGCGAGCTTTGCCGCGCGTGCAAGCGTGTCGGCAACGCCAACGCTCGAGGCCACCAGGTGATCCGTCGAGGTCCGATCCCCGGCGCGGAGCACGTTGCGCCGCCGGATCTCGACCCGATCGATGCCCAAGCGCTCGGCGAGGAGATCCATCTGCGACTCGTGCGGGAAGATAACTTGGGGGCTGCCGAACCCACGGAATGCCCCGTTCGGGACGGTGTTCGTCGCGACGGAGCGAGCGATCACGCGCACGTTCGGCACGCGGTAGGGACCCGCCGCCGTCACGAGGCTGCGCCAGAGGACTGCCGAGGACAGGGTTTGGTATGCGCCAGCGTTCAGAACAACGTCGACGTCGATCGCCGTGATCGTCCCGTCCGCGCTTGCCGCGGTCTTGTATGAGACGCGCGAGGGATGTCGCTTACTCGTCGTCAAGACGTCCTCGGCCCGTCCGAGGACGAGCTTCACGGGCCGCCGCGTCGCCACGGCGCCGATCGCGGCGAGCGAGGCGATGAGCGATGGGACGTCCTCCTTCCCGCCGAAGGCGCCGCCTGTCGCGGCCGCGATGACGCGCACCTTGGCGTGCGGGCATCCCAGTACCTTGGCCACGGCATTCTGCACGTAGAACGGACACTGCATCGACCCGTAGACGGCCATCGATCCGAGGTCCTCGGGGACGGCCACCGCCCCCTGGGGCTCGAGATAGGCATGTTCCTGGTACCCAGTCTCGTAGAAACCCTCGACGACAGCTGCGGCTTCGGCGAAGGCGCGATCGACGTCGCCCTTGGAGAGAACCATACGGTTGAAGAGATTCCCGCCCTCGGACGCCCCGGGCGCGGTGATCTGCGGCGCGTCGGGCTCGAGCGCAGCCAGGGGATCGGAGACGAAGGGAAGAACCTCGTAGTCGACCTGAACCGAGGCCGCGGCGGCGCGTGCCTGGTCCCGCATCTCGGCGACCACGAGCGCCACGGGCTCGCCGACGTAGCGGACCACGCCGGATGCGAGCGCCGGCTGGTCGTCGACGATGACGTGAACGACGTTCTCGCCCGGAACGTCGGCCGCCGTCAGGACGGCGATGACCCCCGGAAGCCGTCGCGCGTCGTCGGCTTGGATCTCGAGGACGCGCGCGTGGGGGTGCGGACTGCGAACGACCGCCGCATAGAGCATGCCGGGGAAGGCGAGGTCGTCCGCGTACCTCGCCTCGCCCCGGACCTTGTCCACGGCATCGGGCCGCGGAATTGCGGCGCCGATCAGCGTCGCGCGCTTCGGCTTCACTACAAGCGGCCTCCCATGGTCAGGGTGAGGATCGCTTTCTGCGTGTGGAGACGATTCTCAGCCTGGTCGAGGATCCACGACAGCTTGTTGTCGCACACCTCTGCGTCCGCTTCGTTGCCGCGGTCCACCGGCATGCACTGGAGGAGGTACCCGGGGTCGCCAAGCTTCTTCTGGCGCTCCGCCGAGTACTTCCAGCTCACGTACTTCTTCGCAATCTCGGCTTCCTTCTCCTTCCCCATCTGGTAGCGATCCTTCGTGAACCAGTTCCGCGGGAAGACGACGGTCGCGCCGTCCAATGCCTTATCGAGGTCGTGCGCAATCTGGAACGATCCGCCCGATGCCGACGCGAGGTCGCGGCACTGCTGCATGACCTTCGGGTCGAGGTCGTACTCGGGAGGATTCGCGACCACGACGTCCATTCCGTACATCGACGAGATGAGCGCGGTGCCCTGCACCGAGCACAACCCGCGGATCCACGGCGACCACGCCCACATGATCACGATCTTCTTCCCTTTGACGTCCGAGTTGAGCTTCTCGTGCATCGTGTAGATGTCGGTCAGCGACTGGCACGGGTGGTTGATGTCCGACGCCATGTTGATGATCGGCACGCGGCAGTGCTTCGCGAACTTCTGCATCACCTCGTCCGCTTCACCGTAGTAGCGAATCTTGTCATCGAGCAGCCGGATGCCGACTCCGTCGCAGTACCGCTCCATCGCCTCGGCCGTGTCCTTCACCGTCTCTCCGGCGCCCGGCTTGTCCTCGAGCGAGAGACGCGTCGTCTGCGGGTCGATGAACTGCGCGTGCCCGCCGAGTTGCGTCATCGCCGTTTCGAACGACATTCGCGTCCGCGTCGACCCCGCGAAGAACATCATCGCGAGCGTCTTGTACTGCAACGTCGGGTGAGCGATGCGGCTGTAGTAGGCGCCTTTCAATTGGTCGGTGACCTTCATCGCGATGTCGTACTCCTCGCGAGTCCAGTCGACTTCACTGATCAGGTCCCGACCCGCGAGATCAAACCAGCTCATGACTCCTCCTTCGTAACAGCCTGAACCGCAGAGAGCGCAGAGGTTCGCAGAGAACTACAAGACCAGAAACCTGAAGTCCGTTGCCTCTCACTCTGCGCCCTCCCCATACTCCGTGGCCTCGGTTCTGACCCATCCTTGGTTCTTCGTCCCCTCTGCGCCCTCCGCGACCTCTGCGGTCCCCGACTTCTCCGAACTGACCACCGCAGAGGTCGCAGAGAGCCGCAGAGAATCGGGAAACTCATTAACCAAGCGGCGAACCCCATCCCTGAGGTGCAGGACATGGAAGTTCAGCAGAAGGCCGACTCTGCATCCAGATAGGCGCAGATAGCTAATCACCTGAGCCTCATGGATCGCAGTCACCAGGCCGATCGCCTTCACCTCGACGACCACCTGGCGGCAGACCAGCAGATCGAGGCGATATCCGCACTCCAGCTTGACGCCGCGGTACACAACGGGCAGCGAGACCTGACGATCCACCTGCAGGCCGGCCTGATTGAGCTCGTACTCAAGACAAGCCTCATACGCGGACTCGAGCAGTCCCGGTCCGAGTGCCGAATGCACGTCCATGGCGGCTCGAATGATCCGGTCCGTGATCTGGTTCAGATTCTCCCCTAGGTCCATTCGTCTCGCCTCTGCGCGGTCCCAACGTCTCCGACATGCCTACCGCAGAGTACGCAGAGGGTCGCGGAGGAGTACAGGATCAGAAGCCTGAGGTTCGTTGTCTCTCACTCTACGACCTCCGCATCTTCTGCGGGTCCACCCCTCGGGGTTCCTGGTTCGGGTCTCGACTCCAACCCGTTCCAGGTTCTCCTTACTTCCTCTGCGTCCTCCGCGGTTCTGCCTCTCGGAATCCCTGGTTCGATCCTGTGCTCCTGACCTATCCCAGGTCTTGCCTCCCTCTGCGTTCTCCACGCGCTCTGCGGTGTGCTCTGCTCTCCCAGACCTCTGTCAGTCTTCCACCCGGGTCTGTCCTTCCTCTGCGACCTCCGCGCGCTCTGCGGTGATGCTTTTCCCGTCTAGGCCATGATGCAGGCCATCATGCCCTTCTGCCCATGGAGACGGTTCGCGGCCTGCTCGATGATGACCGAGCTGGGGCCGTCGATGACCTCGTCCGTGACCTCCATGTCCCGATCGGCGGGCAAGCAGTGCATGTAGATCGCGTCGTTCGTGAGCTTCATCTTGTCCTGCGTCGTGATCCAGCTCTTGTTCGCTTCGAACAGAGCCTTTGCCTTCTCCGGATCCATCGGCGTCTTGCCGTCGGTCGGCTGCACGGTCCAGGCCTTCGGGTAGACCACGTCGGCGCCCTTGAACGCCTGCTCCATGTCGTTCACGATCTTGAACGCCCCGCCGTGCTTCTTGGCGAGGTCCTTCGACGCCTGGAGCACCTTCGGGTCGAGGTCGAATCCCTTCGGG
>CAYUSW010000057.1:0-2033 GCA_964447445.1 uncultured Thermotogae bacterium | reverse complement strand
TGCATCTCCTTGCCAACCTATCGCAGTAGGCGCATTGTTCTTGCAGTTCTCTAGATCCCGGGGAGTGTAGCGTGCGCGGAGCCGCGGGCGAAGAGCCACTTCCCTGGAGAGGGCTGCGGAGTCAGGTCCCGCCATCACGCGCCGTGTTCCGGCACTCATCGACAGCGCACCCGCTGGCGGGTGTTGGTGTAGTGACGCCGAGGCGCGCCAGGTCGGGACATGTGCCGTTCGTCAGGCGCCTGCGATCCGCCATGATGGGGCTCGCGGGAAGAAGGAGGCAGCGGTGTCCTCGTCACGACCTTCAGGCATGCTCGGCTTTTCCGTCGTCTGGTTCGGGCAACTCGTCTCGGTTCTTGGCAGCGGGATGACGCAGTTTGCACTGACCATCTGGGCCTGGGAGGTGACGGGACAGGCCACCGTGTTGGCGCTCGTCGTCTTCTTCGGGTTCTTCCCGCGGATCCTCATGACGCCGATGGCCGGCGCGCTGGTCGATCGGTGGAACCGCAAGCTGGCGATGATGCTCAGCGACGTGGCGGCGGGATTGGCGACGATCGCCATCTTCGTCCTCCTCCAGACAGGGCACCTCGAGATCTGGCACCTCTACGCGGCGGCCGCTTTCTCCGGACTCTTCGGGTCTTTCCAGGTTCCCGCGTACTCGGCGTCGATCACGCTGATGGTGCCCAAGGAGCAGTACACGCGCGCCGACGCGATGCTCGGGCTTGTGGAGTCCGCGTCGAGCGTCTTCGCGCCGATCGCCGCCGGCGCGCTGCTCGCGTTCACCGGGATTGGGACGATCCTCATGATCGACATCGTGACCTTCGTGTTCGCCGTAGGGAGCCTGCTGTTCGTTCGCGTGCCGCAGCCTCCGCGCGCAGCGGCCGAGGAGCCGGCAGAGCGCACGCTCTGGGCCGACATGATGCTCGGCTTTCGCTACATCTTCTCGCACCGGAGCCTGCGCGGTGTTCTCCTGCTCATCCTCGTCGTGAACGTCACGTCTTCAGTGTGGTTTGCCCTGCTCTCCCCGATGGTGCTGGCGCGCAGCGGGGCGGACGAACTCGCCCTCGGCGCCGTGCGGATGATCTTGGGAGTCGGCGGCGTGGTCGGCGGAATCGTCGTGGGCATCTGGGGAGGTCCGAAGACCCACAGAATGCGGTGGATTCTCTTGGCTGTCTTTGCCTCGAGCCTCGTCGGGAACATCTTGGTCGGCGTGGGTCGCGGCATCTTCCTCTGGGCGGCGGGTGCGTTCCTGGCCGAAGCCATCATGCCGATCGGGCTCGGCGCAAACCAGGCGATCTGGCAGACCAAGACGCCGGCGCACCTCCAGGGGCGCATCTTCTCTGCGCGCATCGTCGTCACACAGCTCGCCGCGACGGTCGCGATGATCGCCGGCGGAGTCCTCGCTGACCGAGTCTTTGAGCCGTTCATGGCCGGGTCGGGCACGGTCGCACGCGTGCTGCAGACACTCGTCGGGAGCGGTCCAGGATCCGGGATCGGACTCATGTTCGTGCTGGCCGGGCTCCTCGGGGCGGCCGCTGCCGTCGCCGGCTATCTCTATCGGCCCGTGCGCGACATCGAGACGCTCCTACCTGATGCCGCGACACCCGCGACCGGGCCGGAAGGCGAGAGCGGCCGATAGGCGACTTCTTCCAGACTCCTTGGGGCGAAGAGCGAAGATCTGGCCGCGACATCCGGAATGACTGAGACGCCGTGACCGGGTGAGAGTCCGTGGCATCACGAGACGGCAGCTGCCTCCGGTGCTTCCAACCCGCTGGCCGCCCGAGGATTGGATTCGGGGGTCGTGTGTGCAAGCCATTCACTGCGTGAATGGAAACCATTCAACGCGAGAATGGAAGTGCAGCATCAAGGTGGATCGGGCTCGCGCGCCCGGTCGGCGTCCTGTTGTCGTCCCGCCGGGGCGGCTGGTTCACTGGGGTTCGCAGGCGGGGGCATCCGTCGATTTCGTGATCGAGTGGGGACGGAGCCTGCTCGCGATCGAGGTCAAGCTCTCACAGACCGCACGTTACGACGACGTC
>CAYUSW010000056.1:0-8737 GCA_964447445.1 uncultured Thermotogae bacterium | reverse complement strand
AGGAATGAACTGGATCCTCTGGGCGAACCTGAAGCGCCGCAAGGCGCGGCTCGCACTGACCGTTGGCGGGATTGCGGTCGGGGTCGCGACCTTGTTCGCATTGCTGTCATTCAGTGCCGGCATTGCGTCCGCGCTCGAACGCGAGCTCGACAGCCTCGGAGCTCACATCATCGTGCTGCCCGTCGGCTGCCCGTACTCGCTCACGCTGTCTCTGATGCAGGGCGCCGACACGATAGAGTACATCGACGAGAGCTCTCTGGCGGAGTTCCGTGCCGTGGACAACGTCGACATCGCCGCGCCCGCCGTCGTCGGCCGCGCCAAGGTGAACGGAACCCTCACGCCCATCTACGGAACCGATATCCAGACGGCGGCTCTGAAGCACTGGGATCTGACCACATTCGAAGGCGCCGTCGTCGGCAGCAAGGCGGCGGCCGATCTCAAACTCGCGGTCGGCGACTCGATCCAGATCAGTCTCTACGCCCCGATCACGATTCAGGTTGCGAAGGTGCTTCCCGTGACCGGTGGACGCGACGACACGTTCGTCTTCCTCCCGCTCGCCGAGGCACAACGCGTCCTGGCGCTTCAGGGGAAGATCTCGGCCGTCCTCGTGCGTACGGCCGACGTGTCGCGGGTCTCGGAGACGCGGTCCACGCTTGGCCACATGATGGGCGTCCAGGCCGTGCCCCCGAACGAAGTATTCGACACGTTGGTCGGCATCCTTGCCACGGTGCGCCAGACGATGATCCTCATCGCGGGAATCGCCATCGCGGTTGGGGTCTTCACCACGATGAACACGATGATCATGTCGGTCCAGGAGAGACGCCGCGACATCGGACTCCTACGGGCGGTCGGCGCAACTCGCCGCGAAGTGTTCAACCTGTTCCTCTACGAGTCCGTCACCGTGTCCGCCGTCGGCGGCCTCGTCGGCCTCGCCGCCGGGTACCTGGCCACGCTTCTCTTGCCACGAGCGAGCGGCCTCGGGCTCGAAGCGCTCCCGCAGTACTCGCTTGCGTTCGTTGGGATCTGTCTCGCGGTGGCCGTTGCCGTCGGCACCGTGGCCGCGGTCTACCCCGCCATGTTGGCTACCCGGGTTCAACCCATCCGCGCTCTGAGGGAACTATGATCGTCGAACTGAAGAACGTATCGAAGGAGTATGGTCAGAACGGCACACGGTTCACGGCAGTCCGCGACGTTGACTTCCGGGTCGCTAGCGGCGACTTCATCTCGATCGTCGGCCCGTCCGGATCCGGCAAGTCCTCGCTTCTTCATCTCGTCGGATGCCTCGACCGCCCGACGTCGGGTTCCGTGCTCGTAGATGGCGTCGCGATCGAGAGGCTGTCCGACGCACAACTGAGCCGCGTGCGAAGGGATCGAATCGGCTTTGTCTTTCAGCAGTTCTACCTGAACGACGCGATGACCGCGGTCCAAAACGTGCTCCTGCCACTCGAGCTGGCGCGCGTCAAAGGACGAGTAGAGCTGGCCCGGGCCGCTCTGGCCGACGTCGGCCTTTGCGGCAAGGAGCTGAACTACCCGTCACAGCTCTCGGGCGGCGAGCAGCAGCGCTGCGCGATCGCCCGAGCTCTCGTCAACTCACCGGACATCCTTCTTGCAGATGAGCCGACGGGCAGTCTTGACTCCGAGTCCGGAAAGAGCGTTCTGCAACTCATGGAATGTCTTCACGACGCGCGGGGGCTTGCCCTGGTTGTCGTCACGCATGACGCCTCGGTTGCCGCTCGCGCAACGGCACACGTCACGATTCACGATGGGAGAGTGCAATGAGCAAGACAGTGATTTGGGTCCTGGTCGGCCTTCTGGCGGCTGCGGGAGCCGTCGTCGCCTTCATGGAGTTCCGGCCCCGCGAGTCCTCGATCGTTTCAGCAGCCGTCGTCACGACCAGCAGTGCGAAAGGGAGTTCCGACACGACCGCCACGGCAGCGCCGGCCGCCTCGGCGACCCCCGTGACCGCAGGAGCGGCACAGCCGGAGCAGCCAGTGACCGCGCCCGCCTCCGGCTCGGCCACGCTCTCGACAACTCCGACGGTCGACGAACTGATCCAGAGTGCCGCTGCCTATGAAGGGAAGTCGATCGCCCTCAAGGGCACAATCCTGACGCAGTGCACGGCAGGATGCGAGATTGCACTCGACGATGGCACGGGCGTTCTTTCCGTCCAACTCGAGGGAAGGGGAAAGGATCGATTGATCCCGCTCGGGAAGGTCGGCAAGACCATTCAGGTGGTCGGAACCTTCCACTCCTCGCCCCGGCCCCAGCTTGTCATCGAAGAACCAGACGGGTGGCAGTTCGTTAAGTCGTAGGGAGGACCTTCATGAGACCCAAGATGACCGTCACGCGGCTCCGGCGTGCCCTCTTCCTCGTGGCGCCCGCCGCGCTTCTCCTCGCATCCTTCGGCTGCAGCCCCACGTCCGGCATCGGAACGGGGCCGGGGCCTGGCCCTGGGCCGGGGCCTACATCCCTGCCTATCGCGGCCGACATCGTGATCCTGGATGACCCCGTGGGAGGCCACGGCGCCTCATCGCTTGCGTGCACGTTTGAGGCAACGCAAGTCGGGACCGAGGGCGACATGCCGATCCAGATCCGCGTCGACTGGTCCGCTCCGTGCGGCACGCACAAGACGGAGACCTTCACGTTCCGCGGCGCGGCCCAGGTGTTCACGTCGACGTATGAGGATCCGACAGCGTCGCCTCTCAGTATGACGTTCTGGGCCACCATCACGTGGATGGACCGTCGCGGCAAGCACACCATCCGGAGCGCCAGCGGGACGCCCAGTTCATAGGGGCACGCGATTCACTCCCTCTGCCTCCGCGGCTTGACCTGACCTTGGCAGAGCGGTCCCGCGCTCGCACGGCCGTGTCATGAATCAGTACGATCGCCTCTCCGGGCGCATGCAGAGTGGGCTCGCTTGGAGAGAGGCGTGCGTGGACACGAAGAAGAGACGGATGGAGTCCCCAGTTGGGCCGCGGGCGCGGATCGACGGACGCGAAGTCGACTACTTCTGCGGGACGAGCTACTTCGGCCTGCATGCGCACCCGCTGGTGGTCGCCGCCGCGTGCGAGGCCACCCGGGCGTATGGCATCGGGCCGGCCACGGGCATCTCTACCCCGCCTCTCGAGGACCTCATGGACCAGGCAAGCCGCTTCTTCGGGACAGAGACGATCACGTGCGTCACCAGCGGCTATCTCGGCCCCGCGGTCCTCGTTCAGGCGCTGCGCGACGAGTACGACCTCGCGTTCGCGGACAGCGCGGCGCACTACAGCATCCTCGACGCGCTTCGCGGGACGGGGAAGCCATTCTTCCTCTTCCGCCATCTTGACCCGGGCGACCTCGCCGGCCAGCTTCAGCTGCACGTTCGGCCTGGCGCAAGGCCGCTCATGATGACGGACGGCGTCTTTCCTTCGACGGGCGCCGTCGCGCCCTTGTCCGCGTATGCAGATGTGCTGGGCCGCTACGAGTCGAGCTTGCTCTGCGTGGATGATGCGCACGGCGTCGGGGTGATCGGCGACCACGGGCGGGGAAGCTTCGAGCATCACAGCTTGCAGGGACAAGGTCTCCGTTTCTGCGCCACGCTGAGCAAGGCGTTCGGCGGAAGCGGCGGCATCATCCCTGGCGACGCTCTTCTCGAAGCAAGCATCCGGCAGCGATCGTCGGTCCCCCTCGGAGCCTCAGCGCCGCCTGCTCCTGCCCTAGCTGCAGCGGCGGCGGGGATTCGCCTCCTCGCGGGGCATCCCGAGATGCGCAGCGCCCTCTGGGCCAACGCGCGCCGAGCCCGCGACGGACTGCGCGGCCTCGGCTTCGACCTGGCCGACACCGTGATTCCCATCGTGAGTCTGACGGGGTCTGCGTCGATCGATCTGTACCGCGTCTGGGCATCGCTCGACCAAGAGGACATTGTCGTCCTGCATGTTCCTCCGCGCGGCTACTCCGACGCGCCCGACGTCGAGTCTCTGCGCATTGCCCTGTGCTCCGGCCACACCGAGGAGCAGATCGACCGCTTGATCGACGGGATCCGCCGCGCGCTATGAGTTACGGCCCTCCGCGGGTCCGCGCCGCGAAGGCCGCCATGGACTCGTTGTTCACGCCGCCGCGCCCTGCGAGTAGAATGCGCTCGTGGGCAAGGAGGAAACATGTCTAGAGACATCCGAGTGATGGGGATGGGGAGCCTCGCGGGAGCGGTGTGGTTCGGTGGATGGCTGTTCACGATAGCGTTCGCCAAACTCCTCTGGTGGCAGTGCATCGTCGGCCTCGTCATCTGGCCGTACTACCTCGGCCTGCTGGCCCGTTAGAGACAGAGAGACCGTCGGCGGCAACACATCGGCTCGGGGCTCCATGACTCCCGAGGGGGCTTGATGCGCGTATCGGAACGCGTGGCGTGCCTCGATCTCCCGTGTGCGGACGTCGCTCACGACTTGTACTCCGTCCCAGCGATTGACGTCGCCGTTCAACGCGTTTCGGTCGTCGTCGTCTCGGAATCCGCGGCGCCACGCCCTGAAGATGGCTACTACGCCACAGGCGAGCCTCTCTTCGCGGCGACAACGCTCCAGGCGTTTCGCGACGCGGGGGCGAGTGTGACGTCCATCACAGAGCTCTTGAAGCGTGGCGTTTACTTCACGACGGCCGTCAAATGCGCCAAGACAGCGTACGGAATCGAGACCTCGACCGTCAACGCCTGCTCCGTTCTCTTGGAACGGGAGTTCGCGCTCTTTTCCAACGTCCGGGTCCTCCTCCTGATGGGGGATGTCGCGATCAAGTCTGTGAACGCGATCGCGCGGCGTGCCGGAGAGCCGCGCGTCATTCCGGCCGGTTCAACCTACAAGCTGCGCGGCCCGACGTACACGTGGCGTGGTGCCCGGGTGTTCCCATCGTACCTCCCGGCAGGACCGAGCTTCTTCATAGAGAAGTCGAAGCGCCGGATGATCGCGCAAGACATCGCCGCCGCTCTTGCGCTCGTCGCCTGACGGCGCAGGGCAGGCTCAACGCCGCACGAAGGTGATCGCACCGACGGGACAGGTACTAACGCAGAGTCCACAGCCGAAGCAAGCGGAAGCGTGGAGTTCCGGGCGTTCCGAGCCATCACGTCGACGGAACGCGCCGAACGGGCACCGCTCGGCGCAGGTCCCGCAGTTGGCGCAGGTCGCCGGATCGAAGCGGGCGACGAACGCCGACTCGGTGATCGCCTCGTGGTAGTCGCGGCCCACCAGGCGCTTCAGGGGATTGCAGCCGCACGTGCAGCAGGAGCAGATGAGCGTGATCGGCTCGCCGGGTTTGCGGTATGCAACATGGACAAGGCCTGCGCGGTGCGAACGCTCCAGCACCGCAAGCGCATCGTCGATGGAGATCTCGCGCCAGGCGTGCTGTGCGATCTCATCCCGCGCTTCTTTGTCGATCGCCAAGCAGACGTCCAGCGGGTGATCGCAGACATGCGCCTCTTCGCGACAACCGCAGTTCCCGAGAGCAATCAGGTGCGCCTCCCCGAGCAACTCGCGCATCTCCGGCTGTGACAAGACGACCTGCGTCACGTCGATCTCCACGTGCACGGGAATGGTCTGCCCGTAGTATCGGCTCTCCGTCTGCGACCGTTCCTGCGCCATCGGGAACCCTCCTCGATCGCTATTCGCGTTCCTCGGGCACACCCGCTTCCGGCCGGCGCGCCACCCAGATCATCTGTGGGCTGTCGTCGGCCAGCGGTTGGCCCGAGAAGTCGCCGTACGTCGCGCGGACCTCAAGCCCGACGCGCGCCATCAGATGCTCGACCTCGAAGCGAAAGAGACAGTGCAGCCGGATCGGCTCCGTCTCTCGTGTCTCGACAACGTCGCCATCCTCGTTGAGTTCCTCCCATCGTGTCTGGCAGATGGCCGTCTGGGTCGACCGCTCATATGCCCACGCGCGCAGAGCGCGCACCTTCCGCCCTGTCTTTGGACGTTCAAACGTCTCTTCCTCCTCGAACACACCGCCCTTGGCTCGGACGAGGTCGCCGAGCCACGCGATGTCTTGATGATCCAAGTGAAGGATGAGCATGCCGCCCGGCACGAGGTGTTCCCTCGCGCACGAGAGGCACGCCGCCTGGTCTTCGGGCGCGAGTAGGTTGTGGAACGCATGGCCGGGAATGAGGATCAGGCCGAACCGTTCTTCAAGGGCGAACGCGCGCATGTCAGCTTCGACCCAGCGTACGTTATCAATCTGCCGGGACTTCCGGCCGGCCACGGCCAGCATGTCGGCCGAGAGATCGAGGCCGACGACGTTTGCGCCCGCTTGCGCAAGACGAAGCGCCACACGGCCGGTGCCGCAGGCAAGTTCGAGCACTGCTTCGCCGCGGGTCCTTGCCCAGTCGGCGGCCTCGAGGTAGAAGGCGACCTCGCCCGGCCAATCCGGAACCGCGGCGTCGTACGTCTCGGCGTAGAAGCCGGCCCCTTGCTCGTCCGTATCCTTCTGCCCCACTCTTCTCGGCCCCCTTCCCCCAGCGAGTTCCAGCAGGATACCCGACGGAGGCGCAGAGCGACCTACGCGCCGGGCGAGAGCTCGACCGTCGCCGCATCGAGAAGCAGCGCGGCGATCTCCGGACGCCGCGCATCGGCAACTGACCGAATCGAGACGAAGCGCTTCGTCAGACGGTCACCGCGCAGCAGTCCTTTCGGATCCGCGAGGCGCACGCCGTGAATGAATTCGAGCCTCACTTCGCCGCGCTTCGCCGTGATCTGACACACCGCGCCCTTCACGCGCCCGCCGATCCACGGAGTGTGGTACGAAAGGCCGCCCCACAGGAGAGTCTCCTCGGCGTCCGGCGCCGTCTGGAGAATCGCATCGCGCAGAGCGAGGACGATCTCGCGAGCGTCGGACGTCAGACCGTCGAGGAACGCTCGGACATCATCGGAACTCACGGCCCTCTCCCTTCCACGCCGCGTGCCATGCGACGCCGGCTCGGCCGGCCCCACTAGCCGGAACTTGAGGACTGTTGCTGTCGCTTCCAGATCATCAGGACGAGCCAGATCATGAACGACCGGACCTCGAGCGGCATGTCCTCCGGCAAGTCGGCGCACGCTTGCCGACTGAACACCCTCGCCGAGCTGACGGCCCCGATCTCCCTATCCCCGTCAAGGAGAGCGAAACTGCGCCCCCATACCGACGCCGCCTTCAAGGCGTACTGCCTGCCGCCGGACTCGATCGCGAAGGCTCTACGAAACGCGCTGGGCTTCTCCGCTCGCGCCAGCGCACCTCCGGCTCCCTCAAGGATGAACGCGCCCACGAGGCCCTCGCGCGTCACGCCGAACTCGATTCCACCGACCGTGATCGCGCCTCGCTCTCGCCACATCGACAGCTTGAGGTCCGCCACGGGCGCGCCGCCTCCTTCGCGAACCTCGAAGTCCCACGAGAACCAACGTTTCGGCGTCGCGATCAGCATCCTCTTCCTCCTCTTTCGGCCATAGGCCGCCGTCAAGGGTACTGCAACGCGCCCCTTCGGTGCGTTGCGAGGCGTTCCCTGCTGGACGGCCATCTTCCCTCACCCCTCCTCTGTGTAGCTCTCGCTTCTCCTCTCTCGTGTTATGTGCATATCTCTATCATCTTCTTGCCGACCCCACTGGCCTCCCATACACTTCGGTGGAGGTGGGAGCATGACGCGGCGGGGATTGTCGGTCCTCGTTCTCTTCGTTGTCTCACTCGCGGGTTGCACGCGGGTATCGAACCTCATTCCGGATCCGACCCCGTCGGCTTTCCGCATCGTGGCGTACAACGCCGAGTGGCTGTTCGACGGCGTTGCGGACCCCGCTGAGTCCCCGTGGGCGTCTCCCGCCGCCGCGCAAGAGCACCTCGAAGACGTCGCCGAAGCCCTCCGCCAGCTGAGCGCGAACTACATCAGCCTCGCCGAGGTCGAGAATGCCGAGATGCTGTCCAAGTTGAACGCGCTGCTAGGCGACGCGTACACGCCGATCTTCGTTCAGGGAACCGATACCTCGACCGGTCAAGACGTCGCCGCGCTGTCCGCGCTCGCCCCACTGCAGGCACCGAGCCGCACCGAGAATCGCGTGGCGTACCCCGTCCCCGGATCATCGCTCGCCTGCGGCACCGGCACCAAAGGCGTATCTAAGCACTACGTCGCCAAACTCGATCTTTACGGAACACCCATCACGATCCTCGGCGCCCACTTCCTCGCCTATCCCGACCGATGCGACCGCTCGATCGAGCGCGAAGCGCAAGCGACCGTCATCGCCAACCTCGCCCGCGAGGCGATCTCGACTGGGCGCGAGGTCGTCGTGCTCGGCGACCTGAACGACTTCGACGGCACCGCGCTCGATGCCGCGGGCAACAAGCCGATCTCCAAGGTCCTTGCGATCCTCGAGAACCTCGACCCCGCCGCCGAGGGCGACGAGCTTGTCAACGTCTGCGCAACGCTGCCGCAGGAGGAACGCTACAGCGACTGGTACGACCGCGACAGAGACGGAATCGACGACGGTGCACGCGAACACTCGCAGATCGACTTCATCCTCGTCTCCCGCGGACTCGCCGAGCGCGTCGCCTACGTCACCATCGCCCACACCATGCCGGCCGGCGCCGTCTCCGACCACTGGCCCATCGTCCTCGACCTAGCGATCCCCGCCTCGGTTGCCAGTTCCATACCCTAGCACCACCAGAGGGATTCGGCGGCCTCCGCCGAATCCCCTAGCTGTCTGCCTCTGTGAAAGAGGCAGCCTGGGATTCATCCACCCACCCGGAATCCCCCTAGCTGCCT
>CAYUSW010000055.1:0-19747 GCA_964447445.1 uncultured Thermotogae bacterium | reverse complement strand
ACGCTTGCGCGATCAGCGCCGCGAGGGATCGATGGGGCCCGCCGCCCATGTAGGTCTCGTCGAGTTCCGCGGCGCGCTCGTAGCACGCGAGGACATCGCGGACGCCGCCCGTGATCGCTATCAACGGGTTGTAGCTGAAGTACTGACCCAGGTTGTTGCCGTACCAGAACACAGCCGCAACGTCGCTGGCCGAGGCGAGCGCCGCCCGGAATCCGTCGCGCTCGTCTGTGATGTCAAAGGCGGGGTCGAGGCGAAGGCTGGCGAGAGCGTAGTCCCGCCCCTTTGCGTACGTTGCCTCTCGCTCTGCCGGCGCAAAGAGATAGGCCTCGCCCATCTCAAAGCACGCCTGTGCGAGGCTGTTGAGCACGTGTGCCCGAACCGCCGCGTCGTCCTCGGGGACAAGCGGCAGCGCCTGTTCCCATAGCGAGATCGCCGTCTCCAGCTTCTCCCGGTAGGCGCTAAACTCAAACGGCGTCGACCAGCGATCGAACGCCGCATTTGCGCCAGCGATCAGCTCCGAGACCGTCTGCCCCATCGCCCCCAATCCGAGAACGAGCATCAGCCCAACACAGAGACCCACAGCGCGTCTCTTCATTCGCAACACCCCTCCTGAGGAAGTTGCCTGAGTGTACCCTGCCGACATTCTGCCCTCTCGACCCCCGGGAGAAGACGCCCGGGTCTGGACAAGAAGACACGCTCCTCTCCGCCTCTTCTCTGGTGACACCACGAAGTGCAAGTCTGGCCGCTAGGTCTCTTGATCTGGACCACGGTCTCTCGCTCAAACGAGAGGCGGTCAAGGTCGACGTGCGAGTGCTCACCGCTCTCTGCTCGCGGCAGTCTTGGCGCGTCCTTGCGGCCAGGAGCGCCCGCGCCTCGACCCACCGGCAAGCCTCCTATCCCACAGCGACAGGGGGAGCACGGCGAGTGTCTATTCTTCTTGCATCCTCCTTCGCTTGCCGCTAGTCTCGCCGCGGCAAGGAGGATCCATGATGGGACGAAGATCGCGTGCTCTGGGGACTCGGGTCTTGGCAGCAGCGCTGGCGACGCTTGGCGCGGCTGCGGCACTTGTGTTCCTCCCAGGAGCGCAACCGACAGGATGGCCCGGCGGGGGCCATCAGGGCCTCGCCCTATGGCTCAGGGCGGACGTCGGCATCGTGGCCGACGGAGGCAATGTCGTGGAGTGGAGAGACCAGTCGGGAAACGAAAGACACGCCACGCAGCTCGATCCCGCCTTCCAGCCAGTCGTCGCTACGCTTCGGGGCACCCCCGCCGTGTTGTTCAAACGGGGCGCATGCCTTGGCTTCGATGGCGAATTCCTCGCCGACAGCGACTACACGGTCGTCGTTGTCGACGCGAGACGCGTGAGCTCGCCGCTGAACCTCTACGTGGGTGGCGATTCCCTCCTCGCTGGACGGAACCTCGTCCTTGGGTACCTCGATGCCGAGATGCTGCAGATGACTGACCTCTTCGCTGCCTTGGACGGACCTATAGAGGCTCCGCCGGTGGAGACGGTCGTCTGGTCTGCCTTCGTCCTCGATTCGGAGGTCGGGAGACGAGTTCTGTGGAAGGGCGCCGAGGTCGCGAGCGACGACCTGAGAAGCCAACTTGCGGCCTTCACGGGGGCAACGATCGGTCGTGTCCCGGCCTACGAAGGCCAGTACTACAGCGGATACATTGCCGAGGTCATGATCTACACGAGGGCGCTCTCGAATCTGGATCTGGGAGTGATGGGTGACTACATCTCTGCGAAGTACGCCTCGGTGCTCTTGGCTGAGGAGCCCGGTCCGGCGCCACCTCTCTGCGGAAGGCCCGCAGAGCCTGCTGTAACCAGCACCGACATTTGGCCCTGCCAAGGGCCAACCGACAACTGGGCGACCCTCCGCGGCCCCTACGTGGAGGGCGCGGGCGAGATGTCCAGAGCGAAGTATGAGCTCTACGTGTCGGCGGACGGAGGGGCATGGGAACTCCTCGATACCGACATCGCTGACACGCCAGGGGTGACAAGCTTCGCGGTAGGTCACACGACGGCCCCATGCCCTGGACTCTGCCGCTACAAGCTTCGGGTCGTATCGAGGTGCGGCGCCGCAGGCCCCTGGTCCGACGTCTATGGTCCCCTGATGTGTCCCTAGGTGGGAGAGCACGTCCGAACACGTGCTCAGGAAAGCCCGGCTGGTGCGCCAACTCCCAGCTCGATCTTGAGCCGAGTTGCTTCGTGTCGTAGGAGATCGTGCTCCCGCATCGGACACGCGAACCGGGCCGGGCTGGCCCTCATGGTGTGTAGCGTGCATTGCCGGAGCTGGGCAGACTAGCTGGGAACGCGGGCCGCCGGTAGGCGGGCCAGAGCGCAGAACACGGTGCACGATTCCAATCGCCTGGTAGCTGTGACTCGCATGGTGTCTGGATTCGTCGTCGCGTTCTTCGTCGTCGGCAGCTTGTCCCATCCTTGAGGAAAGCGAGAAGAGGATCTGCGACGGCAAACGGGTCTCGCCGAAGCACGCGTACCTGCTCGGAAGTGATCGCGTCACCCGGACTGCGAAAGACCGGCGCTCGCAGTGGGAACGCTAGGTTCTGGAAGACGCTCTTCTCCGTGAGCTGCGTTCTGTTGACGCGGCTCACGGGTCTCAGGAGTCGGTTGAGGGCGTCCCGAAAACAGGTAGTTGCAGGCTTCGTCTCTTCAATGCGCACTGAGATGGACGCCTCGCGTTCTCTCCGTTGGGCGACGATCCCTCTCTCTTCGAGCCGCAAACAGTCAGGCCACGTCCAGGCCTGGATGGATCGACCTGACGTGGCCTGCTGGTGCGGATGCCGCTAGCTCACTGCTCCGTGACGGTGAATGTCTGCCCGGCAATCGTCATCGTCCCGGTTCGTGTTCCGGTCCCCGGATTGTTCATGACCGAGTAGTTGACCGTCCCGTTCCCCGAGCCGCTCGAGCCTGACGTGATCGTGATCCAGGCCGCGTTGCTCACAGCCGTCCACGCACAGCCGCTCGGCGCCGTCACGCTCACGCTGCCCGTCCCGCTCCCCGCTCCAAACGATTGACTCGACGGGCTGATCGAGTAGCTGCACGACACTCCCGTCTGCGTCACGGTGAACGTCTGCCCGGCAATCGTCATCGTCCCGGTTCGTGTCCCGGTCCCGACGTTGTTCGCCACCGAGTAGTTGACCGTCCCGTTCCCCGAGCCGCTCGAGCCTGACCTGATCGTGATCCAGCCCGCGTTGCTCACAGCCGTCCACGCACAGCCACCTTGGGTCCGCACACTCACGCTGCCCGTTCCACTCCCCAGCCCAAATGACTGGCTCGACGGGCTGATCGAGTAGCTGGAAGGGCCGCACCTCGCAGACGAACTCACCGGTCCATCTTGCATCACCGTGAACAGCGCTCCACCGATGGCTATCTGGCCTGTACGAGGTCCAAGTCCGGTGTTCTCCGTGACCTTGAACCTAACCTCGCCAGCTCCTTGCCCCTCAATCCAGCGGCCGTACGGGTCGTCCGATAAGGTGCCGTTCGTGAGAGTGATCCAGTCGTCTCCCCTGTAGGCCTGCCACCAGTGCGTGGCCAATACACTGATCTCGCCGCTGAGGGCCTCTTCGTCTCCGCGTGCTGGGAGTTGAAGCAGATTCGGCATCAGGATGACTCTCTTCTCCAGCTCGACGACATCGCGGATCGCTTCCAGGCGCGAATAGACGTTCCATCCGGGGGAGACCGTCTCGCTGTCGTTGACGTCCCGCTCCGCGATGAGGAAACAGGAATCTGTGCCCGTGCCATCAACGATCCAGGCAATGAGGCGCTGTGCAGACTCAAGTGCGGCCTCGGTCGGAGAACCTGGGAGGTAGTACTGCCGCTCGGTCGGGCTCAAGTCATCCCACTCAAGCTCGCTGAGGAACGCGCCCAGTAGGTCGATGGTTACAGCGCCTACGCCAGCATCTTCCAGGCCCGTGTAGGGGTTATCGGCAACAGAGAAGCATGATCCATCCCAGAGGCACCCCGGCTCACTGATCCGGCCGGTTCGCCCCTCATACACATAGCCGTAGGGGTCGATGAGGAAGTGGTATCCGATGTCCCCGTAGCCTTGTTCCTGATGTTCCACTTGGATGGACCTCACCAGGGCCTTCCAGTCCGTCACGTTATCCACGCTGATCGACTGGTCGACGACGATTCCGTTGACCGCGAGGTACTTCGACTCCGCGGTGGAGTCGACTGCTCCCCACTCAGCGCGCGTAACGAACTGATCCCCAAAGAGCGCCTCAAGTCCGAGGCGGGCATCGCTTCCGGATGTGGCCGCCAAGGCCTGTACGAGGTGCTCGGCGAGAAACATTTGAGGAATCCCAAGGAAGAGACATGCAGCAAGCGCGAACCCAACGCATCGCAAGCTCGGTCTCTTGCGTAGGCTTTTCGTGAGCACAGTACGACACCTCCTGGTGACAAGACGGTGGTCTCGATCGCGGCGGCGTAGCTGTAGAAGAAGTATCCGTCGCAACCTTATTATATCGTAGTGACCGCGGCGAGTCAAAGCCCTGGAGATGGAGACACAAATCACTTCGCTCGAACGCCGACGTAGATGGTTTGTGTCCCCGTTCAGCCCGCGCGCTAGAATGGCCCGGGTGAAACGCGGGTGTCGATACTGACGGCTCTTCTGACGATGCTCCTGGTTCTCGATCCGCTCGGGAACATTCCCGTGCTCGTCGTCTTGCTCGAGAACGTGTCTCCCGCACGGCGGAGATGGGTCCTCTTTCGTGAGTCGGTGTTCGCGCTTGGGTTTCTCCTCGCCTTCCTCTTCCTCGGCCGCTACCTCCTCGGCATGTTGGCGATCTCGAAAGAGGCACTCGGCATCGCTGGCGGAGTAGTCCTCTTCCTCATTGCGTTGCGGATGATCTTCCCGCCCCCGGGTGGGATGTTCGGGTCGTCGCTCAAAGGAGAGCCGTTCATTGTCCCGATCGCAATTCCACTTATCGCCGGCCCCTCGGCCTTGGCCACGGTGATGCTGCTTGCGACACGTGAGCCAACCCGGCTTCTGTCGTGGACGGCAGCGCTGGCCGGAGCGTGGTGCGTTTCGACAGCCGTTCTGATCGGCGCAGAAGGGCTTGGCCGTGTCTTGCGCCCGCGGGGTCTCATCGCGATGGAACGTCTCATGGGCATGATCCTGATGACGGTCGCAGTGCAGATGCTCCTCTCGGGAGTCCGCGAGTTCCTCGCCGCCATCTAAAAACTTTCACAGATACGAACCGCAGAGGTCGCCGAGGACGCGGAGAGAAGTCGAGCCATCAGCCTCTGGCTCGCATCTCCGCAGAGGCTGGAACGTCGCACCACGATTCATGAACGGAGTCGCTCGTACGGATGTCTGTCTCCTCTCCACCGTGGCGGCTGCGCGTTCTGTGGCGTCAACGCCCTTGCTGGGTCGACTGGCGTCCGCTACGTTGGGACTATGCACACGCTGGTCGGGCTCCTGCTCGTCTTCGTCTACGAAGTGGGCGCGGCCGTCATTCTGCCGACGCCGGCCGAGCTTCCGCTCGCCACGTACAAGTGGCTGCCCGTCGGGTGGATGGTTCTCTTCGCCGTCGCAGGAAAGATGGTCGGCTCCTACCTTCTGTTCTTCCTCGGCGACCGAATGAAGAACACCGAGCGCTTCCATCGCTTGGTCGCCCGCTATCGCTTGCTGCGAGTGGCCATGGAGTGGTCGGAGCGCTTCGTGCGGCGATTCGGCGTGTTCGCCGTCTTCCTTCTCCTCTGCATCCCCGGGTTTCCGGACACCGTCTCGCTCTATCTCTTCGCCGTCATCGGCCAACGGCCAGTCCTCTTCTCGCTCGCGGCGGGAGCGGCCACGGCTCTGCGATTCGGCCTCGTGATCCTCGGTGTGTGGAGCATCGGGCAGGTCACTCAGTAGGGCCCTGCGCCTACAGCAATCTGGCGACACGATCGGCATCGAATGGTCCACCGTGAGCAGAATGGAAGGTCCGCACACCGCGGTCGAGAAGCAGGCGGACGCTCTTCGCCCACGCGTCTCGATCCTCGAGCAGGAGAGGCATCGATTGGGTGAGCGGCCGCCACGGTCTGCCGCTCACAAGGTCACCCACCACGGCATCGTGCCCAACAAGAACTGAGAGACAGCCCCGCGTGTGTCCCGGCGTCGCAAGGATTACCCCGTCGATTCCGAACGGCGCCAGGGTCATCGCCTCTGCCACTTCGACGTCCGCGTCCACAGCCGGGTACGAGGCGAAGCGCGACATGATGGGCAAGATTGCCCTACCCATCACGGTCCGCGGCCTCATGCACGCGTTCGTCCCGCGCCGAAGGTAGTCCGCCGTCGTGCGGCCGCAAGCGATGGCGGCATCCGTCGAGACGCGCAGCTTGGCGAGACAGCCGGCATGGTCGCTGTGCGCGTGCGTAACGACAATCAGAGCGATGTCGCGAAGTTCAACGCCGATCCGCCGGAGTTTCCATCGCAGGAGGGCGTCCTGTCCCACCATGCCGCTGTCGATGAGAACGGGGACCGGCTCGCAAATCACGTAGGCGCTCGTTGCTCCCAAAGGAATGCGAGTGATTACCGAAGCCCTTTTCAAGCCGCCTCCCGCGTCCGCTAGGCATGGCTATCTTGCCACGCGTTGGAGCGTTCGCCAAACGCCCGTTGCGTCGTCTCTCTTGCCGAAACGGAGCCAGGAACAGAGTCGTGACGGGCGTGACGTCACGATGCGCGCCGAATGGCTCGCCCCAAGAGCGGCGTCGTGATTTCGATCGCACCCTCCGGGCAGACCTCTTGGCAGCAATAGCAGCGGATGCATCGATCGTAGTAGTGAACGGGCGGAGACGACCGCAGCGCGCCCACGAAGTCCACCGCCTTCGGCGCGACGGGGCAGATCGAAACACAAGTGCCGCACCGCGTGCAGCGCTTCGCACGAATCACGGGCCGCGGGATGATCAAGCGACGCAGGAGCTGGATGCCGCGGCCAAATCGAGGCGCCGTGCCCGTTGTGGAGACAGGCCGGCGATTGACGACGAAGTCGGTCACGGTGAAGCGCTCCAACGGGTCCCCAACGTATTCAACGTTCCCCGCCACGCCAAGGCCCGCTGCCTCGCCATAGACAATCGGAAGGACGAGAAGAGGATCGAGCGAGATCACTCGGCAGAAGGTCGCATCGAGCGCGACGGGATCCTCCGACAGGAGGAGGAGGTTCATCGGCCGAAGCGTCCCATTTTGAGGTCCGTTCCCCTCCATCGCGATCACGCCGTCCATGACGAAGAGCCGCGGCCGTAAGGCACCGTTCAGATCGACCAGCATCTGAGAGAAGAGGTGCGCGTTCGCGAGCCGGGCGTGGAACTCCGCCTTGAGAAGCCCAGGAATGCAGCCGTACTGATTCTTGATCGCCCCGGTGATCCGCGTGAGGCCATGCGTCTTCATCTTGCACAGGGAGACGATTCCATCCGCGTCGAGCACGCCGCGTGCAATCGTGAACTGCTTGAGCAGTCGCCCCGCCGGATAGGGAAGGACGGCCGGAGTGACGAAGTCCGCGAGGGGAATGCTGAGCTCCCGGGCAACTTCGGCGATTCCGGCCCGCCCGGCGACGGCCTCCGTTCGCCCAAATGCGGGGGAGTCGCCGTAGCTCAGCGCGGCTCCCGAACGCCCCAGCACCTCGGCGACGGCACGAAACACGCTCGGGTGAGTTGTCACGCCCTTTTCCACGTCTCGCCCGATGAGCAAGTTCGGCTTCAGGAGGATCTTCTCCCCCGGCCGAGCGAAGCGTGCGACTCCGCCGAGAAGCCCGATCCCGCGTTCGACAGCCGCTCTCACCTCAGCGGGGTCGTACGACGAGCAGCGCACCAGGGCGACGCGACTCACTCCCTACCTCCCGTTCGGCACACGCCGACTTCGTCCTCACAACACGGCCCGCCCCGATGCTCGAACTCGAGCGTCGCGTGGCTGATCCCGAATCGCTTCAGATCCTCCTTGACGCGCCGGCGAAGCTCGGCGAGCTTCATGTGCTCGACGTTCTCCGGCACCACGACGTGCCCTGTCAGGACGTGGTGCTCGCCGTCCTGTGACCAGACATGAATGTGATGCGCGTCACACACGCCTGGCACGGCACGGATAGCGTCTTCCACTTCGCTCAGCGTGACGCCCCCGGGGACACCTTGAAGAAGAACCACCAGCGTCTCCCGCAGTCGCTTCACGACGTTCCACAACACGTACGTCGTGATGAGGATCGATAGGATCGGATCGAGGATTGGGAGGTCTAGGAAGCGCATCACGAGCGCCGTCACCAGCACGGCCGACCAGCTGAGGACGTCCTCCAAGAGGTGCCACGTCACGACGCGCTCGCTCAGCGACCGTCCGCCGCGCATTCGGAGTGCCGCCCATCCATTGGCAGCAATTCCGACGCAGGCGAGAACCATCATGCCGGTTGCGTTCGTCTCTTGTGGGGAGATGAGGCGCGGAACGGACTTCCACAAGACGATGGCTGCGCCACCGATCAGCAGGATCGACATCGACAGAGCGCTCAACAGCGAGAACCGCCGGTATCCGAACGTGTAGACCTCGTCACCCGATCTCTTTGACACCCGCTGGAAGTGCCACCCCAGCGCGAGCGCGATGCAGTCGCCAAGGTCGTGGAGCGCATCGGACAAGACGGCCATGCTGTTGGTCCAGACCCCGCCCGCCGCCTCGATCAAGGTGAACGCCAAGTTCAGGAAGAAGGCAAAGCCAATCCGGCGTTCCGCTACGGAGGACGGACCTGAACTATGGTCGTGGGTGTGAGCCATTGCGCATCGGCGCCCCTCATCCGAGGCGCCTCCCTCCCGCTCTGCCCAGTCTACGCCGACCCGACCAGGTATTGCAGGAACTCCTGGAAGTGCTGTTCGAGCCGCTTCGTATCGATGGAGTAGTAGCGATTCTGCGCGTCGCGGCGCACCGTCACGAGTTCCTGCTGCCGCAGAACCTGAAGATGGCGCGATACCGTCGGCCCCGCAAGTTCGACCGCGGCCGTCAGCTCATCCACGGACATCTCCCCGTTCTGAGCGAGGAGCTTGAGGATGGCCGTACGAGACCGGCTGGATAAGGATTTGAAGAAGGTCGCATGCGGGTCGATCATTCCGTTCCTCCTACGGAAACCCCATCGCGCGGCAAACCACTTGACAGGGTCTCATCGATGAGTATAATGGCAATTGCGCATCTAGACAAGTGCGCAATTAGCGAGTCACCGAAGGAGGTGGCAGGAATGACCAAGAAGCCAGCGGCGAAGAAGCCAGCGAAGCCAGCGAAGCCCGCACCCAAGAAGGGGAAGTAGTAGCTGGATTGAGAAGACAGCAGCCTCCATACAAGCCCACCGAGAGTCCGAGGCTGCTGTCATCTTTGTCGGGGCAGGTTTCGCTCTTCTCAGCGCGCCGCCCGGCACCCTCCCGATCATGACGAACAGACCTCGCATCGGACTCGCTCTCGGATCCGGCGGCGCCAGAGGCGCAGCTCACACCGGAGTGCTGAAGGTCCTCGAACGGGAAGGGATTCGCCCTACCGTGGTCGCCGGTTCCAGCATCGGATCTCTCATCGGCGCGGCCTACGTCTCCGGAAAACCCACGGCAGAGATGGAGAAAGAGTGGCTCGCGATCGGCGTCTCCAGAGTCCTCCGCGGCCTCATGCCCACGCTGCCGCACGCAGGGCTCAGCTCTGGACACGAGTTGCGAAAGCTCCTTGTAGGGCTGTTCGGCGACGTGCGCATCGAGGAGCTTCCGATGCCATTCGCGGCGGTCGCATGCGATATCGACACGGGGGAATCCGTCGTTCTCCGAAGCGGTCCCCTTGTGGATGCCATTCTCGCATCGACAGCGATCCCCGGCATCTTCCACCCCGTGCGCTGGGAGTCGAGACTCCTCGTTGACGGAGGCATGGTCGATCCTGTACCCGTCACCGTGTGCCGCGACCTGGGTGCGGACGTCGTCATCGCCGTCGACATCACGCCGCGCCCCGTGCCGACCACGGCGAGCAGCCGGAGCGTGTGGAGCAAGATCGGCGATCACGTTCGCGACGGCCTCAGTCAGCAGACGTGGATTCCGGCGAGTCTCACAGAGCTCCTCGAAGGAGCGTTCCGCGGACGACCGGAGCGTCCCCTACCGGGGCTCTACAGCATTCTGAACCAATCGATCTCCATCCTCTGCCAGGAGATCGTCCGCCAGAGACTCGCTCTCGATCCCCCCGAGGTTCTAATCCGCCCTGAGTTGTCCTTGACGGTGGTCAGCTTTCGGCAGGCGCGAGACGGCATTGAGGCCGGCGAGCGTTCGGCCGAGGCAGCACTCCCGCTGCTGCGCCAGCGGCTGGCGGAGCTTCCCTAGGCGAAGAGCCCGCACCGCGCTTGCGCTGCGAGGAGTCTCGGTCCATGATCCTCGCGAGGTGACATCATGACCGGACGGCTTGTCTCTCTCCTCACGGTAGTGCTCGCGGTGTCGGCTCTCTCTTCGTGGATCGGCGTCGCGACGGAGGACCCGACCGTCGTGATCTTCTACCGCGCGGATTGCGAGGACTGCCTCCGGATGGAGCCCGTCCTGAAGGAGCTCGATGCGCAGTACCCAAACCTCGGCTTCCGCTTCATCGAGGGAGCCGACCCGGACGCGGCGCTCATGTGGCCTCTCGCGACGAAGTACGGGATCATGCCGTCGAAGTTCCCGGTGATCTTCGTGGGCACAAAAGCCTTCGTGGGTAGCAGCCTGGCCAATCAGCTTCTTCTTCGCTCCGCGGTCGAGGCCTGCGCTTCTTCCCCTTGCCTGTCGCCCCTCGCCTCTCTCCGTCCGTCGGCCGTTCCGTGGACCGCGATTCTTCTCATCGGATTAGCTGTCTTGATTCTCGCCGTCCTTTTCCTCGCATGATTTCGGGACATGCGGTCTAGGCTGCTCCCTGCCGGACCCGACACGGGAAGAGGTGTCTCTTACCAGACAAGGAGTCCGGACCTACCACAAGGTGTCGTAGACGCTGCGGCCATCGCATCGATGCGGATGACGTCCTGAAAGGCACGCCTAGGCAGGTCTATGGGGGTCCTCCGGGGGTCGCTTGGTTTCATCTCGCCGGCGCGACCAAAACGACGTTCCCCAGGACTCGCTGTCGTCCGTCGCGCCGGGAGAGCGGTCGCGACGCATCCAGAAGTAGCTCCGAACGGCGAAGTAGACAGCTACGACTCCGCAGGCCAAGAGGATGACAATGGCGACGATCCCGCCGACGCTGATAGACATGTCGGGTCTACTCTCCTTCCGCCCGCGTGCCACGTGATGATATCCGCTGGGTGACAGCGGAGTCACCTGCAAGACGGGCCGCAGCATCCAGTGCGACAATAATCTCCCGGTCGATTGAAGCCCGAACGATCTCGCGGTGGGGGTCGTGGTCGCCTGACGCCGCATGACGGGCGTTCCCGTCAATCGCCACGATGGCTCCCGTGCGGATGCGACGCAGTAGGCCGACGATGAACAGCGCCGAGCACTCCATTTCTACGCACAGCGCCCCCGCGGCAGCGTACACGTCGAAGCCGAGGTCGAGCACGCCGCGGTAGAACGCGTCCACGGATACGCCGACACCCCGGTGGACACGGCCGCCTTGCGCGCACGCTGCATCCCACAAAGCGGCGGAGACGTCAACGTCCGCCATCGCAGGCATCTCGAGCGGCACCAGCTGACGCGACACCCCCTCGGCCCGCGCGCCGCCGAGGACCACGACAAGGTCTCCCGCCACGACGTCGTCGGTGAGCGACCCTGCGGTGCCGACACGGATCAGAGTCCGGGCCCCCGCCCGAATCGCCTCCTCGTAGGCAATCACAGCGCCTGCAGCACCGACGCCCGCCGATATCGCTGCGACGGGGACTCCCCGGTACGTCCCGACGAAGGTGTAATACTCACGGTTCGCTGCGATTCGTCGCGAACCTTCCAAGTGCTCGGCGATCCTCGCCGCCCGTTGTGGGTCACCCGGGACAAGCACCGTCTCGGGCAGGTCGCCGGGCTCAATCAGAAGGTGAGGGAGTCTTGGGACCATTCATACCTCCGCGCGCCGATTGTACCCCCAGCTCTCCGGGCGGGGCCATCGCATGAGCGCGGTTGAGTCGATTGGCCTCTCCGACGTTCGATCCTGTAGGCTGAACCCATGGAGCCGAGTCTGTACCGCGTCGGCCTCGTCGCTGACACGCACGTCCCCAGTTCCCTGTCGCGCCTGCCGGAGGCGCTCTCCGCCGCGCTGGGAAGCGTCCATCACATCATTCACGCAGGCGATCTGGTTTCTCTGTCCGTTCTCGAGGAACTCGGCACGATGGCTCCTACGACCGCCGTCGTCGGCAACTGCGACCCGCCCGAGGTAGCGGGCCGGCTCCCTCTTCGGACGACGCTCTCGCTCGCCGGACGACGCGTCGGTGTCCACCACGGGCACCAGCGCCACGCCCTCCAGAACCAATACATCGGCCGCGGCTACGACGCGCCGGAGTTCGACCTCTTCTATCAGGCCATGTCCTCGCAGCTTCCGGGTTGCGACGTCATCGTTTTCGGGCACTTCCACGCGCACGTCGTGAAGGAGTGGCGAGGCATCCTGTTCGTCAACCCCGGTTCGATCGCGCCACCGCACGCACGTCCGACGTTCGCGGTGCTCGAGATCGGCCAGGCTATCGCCGCGCGCGTCCACATGCTGGCGTAGAGACGCCCCGGCATAGGTTCTGCGCCGTCGCGCGAGGGACGCAGCAGCGGCACGAGAGATTGCCCGCCACGGAGCGAGGGCCTTCGCCTCGCAGGTTGAGAGCCAGAGGCAAGAACCCGATGCCCTGTCTCGACTTCCGCCGCCCTCGAAGCTATCCTCGGTCCATGTCCTCGAGTCGACCTCAGAAACCATCCCCGAAGAGCAGCACGAGAGGCAGTACGAAGATCCCTGCCGCCGAGCAGGAACTCTTCCACGGTCAGCGCGTTCGCCTGACGCTCCTGCAAAAGGAGGACGCAGCCACGCTCGCGCGATGGACGGAAGACGGCGGCTACCTGCGCCTCCAGGACACGGGCATCGCCCGCCCGGAGAGCGAGGAGTCGATCGCATCGAACATCGACCGCGACAACGACTCATCGACGACGTTTTCGTTCGGCATCCGGCGCGCCGCCGACAATGCGCTCATTGGAACCGTCGCGCTGTTCGACGTGGAGTGGGCCAATCGAGCTGCGTGGGTCGGCATCGGCCTCGGCGACCGTCTCCACTGGAACCACGGATACGGCAGCGAAGCGATGGAGCTCCTCATCCGCTACGCGTTCGAGGAGCTGAATCTGCATCGGCTCCAGCTCACGGTCATCGACTACAACTCGCGAGCGATCGCCATGTACGAGAAGCTCGGCTTCACGCGCGAAGGAGCGTATCGCGAGTTCGGCGAACGCGATGGACGGCGCTACGACCTTCTCCTCTACGGCCTCCTTCGCCCCGAGTGGCGCGCGAGAACGCGCAAGGCGTCCCTGTGAGCGACCGGCCGGATCACATCGTCGCAGCAGAGCTGCAGTTGTCGCCGACTCAGGTCACCGCCGTGTCGGAGCTCTTGGCCGACGGCGCGACGGTGCCCTTCATCGCCCGCTACCGGAAAGAACGCACGGGTTCCCTGGACGAAGTTGCGATCGGATCGATTCGCGACCGCCTGAAGCAGCTGGCAGCGCTCTCCGAGCGCAAGCAGGCCATCCTCGAGTCGCTCCACGGGCGCGAGCTCTTGACGCCGGACCTGCAGGCGGCCGTCGCCGCAGCGACGTCCATGACAGCGCTGGAAGATCTCTACCTGCCGTACCGCCCGAAACGGCGAACTCGGGCGATGATCGCGCGCGAGAAAGGGCTCGAACCGCTGGCCACCTTCCTCTGGACCCAGGATCCGATAGCGGATCCGCGACGCGAGGCGGAGACCTACGTCCGCCCCGAGACCGGAGTCTCGGATGTAGACGAAGCTCTCCAGGGGGCGCGCGACATCCTCGCGGAGATCGTCAACGAGACCGCGGAAGCGCGGGCCGAGATCCGCGACCTCTTTGCGCGACGAGGGTGGGTCCGCTCTCAGGTCATCGCGGGGAAGGAGACCGAGGGCGCGACGTACCGTGACTACTTCGACTGGAGAGAGCCTCTGGCCGAGGCGCCGAGCCACCGTGTTCTCGCTTTCCTCCGCGCGGAACGCGAAGGCATCGTACGTCTATCCGTCCGACCCGAGGAAGAGGCCGCGCTCGCCTTTCTTCGGCGTCACTTCGTCCACGGCGCGGGGCCGTCCGCGGAACACGTGTCTCTGGCTGTCGAGGACAGCTACAAGCGCCTGATGGCGCCGTCCATCGAGACCGAGATTCGAGCCGAGATGAAGGAGAGGGCCGACCACGAGGCGGTGCGCGTGTTCGCCGATAACGTGCGCGACCTTCTCCTGGCTCCGCCGCTCGGGCGGAAGCGCGTGCTCGCCATCGACCCCGGGTATCGGACGGGAGGCAAGGTCGTATGCCTCGACTCTCAGGGGAAGCTCCTGGCGGACGACGTGATCTACCCGACTGGATCGGAGACCCAGCAAGCGGATGCGCGACAGAAGCTGAAGCAACTCGCGAAGGCTAAAGAAATCGAGGCCATTGCGGTCGGTAACGGCACAGCAAGCCGGGAGACCGAGGCCTTCGTCCGCTCGATTGATTTCGGGCGTCCGATCCCCGTCGTCCTCGTCAACGAGAGCGGAGCGTCCATTTACTCAGCGTCCGAGATCGCACGCGCGGAACTGCCGGACAAGGATGTCACCGTGCGGGGCGCTGTCTCTATCGGCCGACGGCTCGTCGACCCGCTCGCCGAGCTCGTGAAGATCGACCCCCAAGCGATCGGCGTCGGGCAGTACCAGCATGACGTCGACCAGAACCTTCTCCAGCGGAGCCTCGACGACGTGGTCGAGCACTGCGTCGATGCCGTAGGAGTCGAAGTGAACACTGCGAGCGCGCCTCTTCTGTCTCGCGTCTCGGGCCTCGGAGCCAAGCTTGCGGAGACGATCGTCGGCTACCGCGATGAGAACGGACCTTTCCGCCGTCGCGCCGAACTGAAGAAGGTGCCGCGCCTTGGACCCAAGGCGTTCGAGCAGGCAGCTGGCTTCCTCCGGATCCGCGGTGGCGAAGACCCGCTCGACTCGAGCGCCGTCCACCCCGAAAGCTACGCCATCGTGCGCCGGATGGCGGCCGATCTCGGTTGCACGGTCGTCGACCTGATGCGCGACGCGACGCTGCGCGCGAAGATCGATCTCGATCGCTACGTAACAGACACGGTCGGCCTGCCCACCCTGACCGACATTGTCGCCGAGCTCGCGAAGCCGGGGCGCGACCCGCGCGAGCGGCTCGAAGCCTTTGCTTTCTCCGACGACGTCCGCGAGATCGCCGATCTTGTCCCTGGGATGAAGCTGCCGGGAATCGTGACGAACGTCGTCGACTTTGGCGCTTTCGTCGACGTCGGCGTGCATCAGGACGGCCTCGTCCACGTGAGCCAGCTCGCAGACCGCTACGTCGAGCACCCGTCAAAGGTCGTGAAGGTCGGGCAGCGTGTCGTGGCCACGGTGGTCGAGGTGGACGTCGAGCGAAAGAGGATCTCTCTCTCGCTTCGTACCCAACAAGGTGCGAGGCCGAAGACGGAGGGACCGGAGTCTTCTGGCCCGCAAGGGAAGGGAAGCCAGCCATCGCGGAGCCGCTAGGGCGAAAGGAGCCGCTATGTCGCGAAGGCGCATCGCCATGGAGGTCACTCTCAAGGCGCAGACTCTCCCAGCAGGATTCCGTTCGCGCTCCGTGCGCCCGGACGATAGCGAGGCGCTCGCCATCCTCCTCTTTGCAGCCTATCGCGGCACGATCGACGACGAGGGCGACTCGTTCGCCGAGGCGCTTGAGGAGACCGAGAAGACGTTTCGCGGGGACTACGGCCGCTTTCTTCCCGGCTGTTCGTTCGTCGTGGAGGAAGGCGAGTTCCTCGCCTCGGCGTGTCTTGTCAGCTTCTTCGAGCCCCACAATGCGCCGCTCGTCGTCTTCTTGATGACACGCCCTGAGGCAAAGCGGCGCGGACTGGCCCGCCAGCTTCTTCAGCGCTCGATGAACGCGCTCCTCGACGAGGGCTACGCGCGGCTCACGCTCGTTGTAACCAACGGCAACGACCCCGCGGAGCAGCTGTACGAGTCCATGGGCTTCGGTTCCATCGCGGAGCACGGAGAGGGGACAGGCGCGCCCTCGCTGTGTCCTGAAACGTAGAGGAGATCTATGCCCTACGCAACCAACGGCGGTGTACGCATCCACTACGAGATGGAGGGGACGGGACCCGCGCTCGTGCTCCATCACTGGACCTTCTCTTCACTCGACGCCTGGCGTGATCTCGGCTACGTCGACGCCCTCGCGCCCGACTTCCGACTCATGCTCGTCGACTCGCGTGGGCACGGGAAGAGCGACGCGCCCCACGAAGAAGCCGCGTACCGGCCGGAGCCCCGCGTTGCAGACGTCGTGGCCGTGCTCGACGCAGTCGGAGTGGACCGGGCGGCGTTCCTCGGGTTCTCGATGGGCGGCTGGATCGGTTTCGCCTGCGCGAAGGTCGCGCCGGAGCGCTTCAGCGCCTTCCTCCTGGGGGGGCAACACCCGTACGCTCAAACGATGAGCGGAGCGCGCGAGTGGCTCCGAGTGGGTGCGGAACTGGGTGCTCAGGCATTCATCGACCTGTGGGAGCGCGAGGTTGGGCCACTGCGTCCAGCGGAGCGCGACCGCATGAGATCGTTCGACTTCGTCGCGATGCAGGCCGCCGCTCAGGATCGAGATAGCCTCGAATCCATCCTGGCCGAGATACGCGTCCCGTGCCTCCTTTTCGCCGGAGGGGACGACGAAGTGCACGCGTTGGCGGAGAGGGCCGCCCTGCAGATTCCAGAGGCCGAGTTCGTCTCGCTTCCCGGCCTACACCACGGAGAGACCATGGCATGTGTCGACCTCATCGTGCCCCTCGTGCGCAAGTTCCTCCTCCGCCGTGGCCTCTAGATCGAGGGACACACACCTCATTCCTCACTTCACTCCCGCCGACGTTCGGACGAAGTGAGGTGTGTGTCCCCTCGGTACAGCAGCGGACTGCCCAAGGCGCGGTATAATGCCTCCTCGCGCCTCGTATGCCTCAAGAGACGCCGCAGATCTCGGTTTCGCGGAGGATATCATGCAGAAAGATGCATCAACCATGGAGAAGGTCGTCGCGCTGTGCAAACGGCGTGGGTTCATCTTTCAGTCGAGCGAGATCTACGGCGGGATCGGCGGCTTCTGGGATTACGGCCCTCTCGGCGTCGAGTTCAAGCGCAACGTGAAGGAGGCGTGGTGGCGGGACATGGTGACCGGCCACGACGATACGCAGGCTCCCGCCGGCGCTCCATCGGCATACGAGATGGTGGGAATCGACTCGACGATCGTCACCCACCCCCAGGTGTGGAAGGCAAGCGGCCACTTCGATCTCTTCTACGACCTGTTCGTCGATTGCCGCACGTGCAAGGCGCGGTTCCGCGCCGATCAAGTCAAGGATGGGCAGTGTCCGAAGAAGCCGAGCAAGCGCCCCGGCGAGCACAGCGAGTGCGCGCTGACCGACCCGCGCGAGTTCAACCTGATGTTCAAGACCTACGTCGGCGCGCTCATCGATCCGACCGCCGAGGCGTACCTGCGCCCCGAGACGGCCCAGGGCATCTTCCTTAACTTCAAGAACGTGGTCTCGACATCGCGGGTCAAGGTGCCGTTCGGCATCGGGCAGATCGGGAAGTCGTTCCGTAACGAGATCACGCCACGCAATTTCACCTTCCGCTCGCGCGAGTTCGAGCAGATGGAGATCGAGTTCTTCTGTGCCCCCGAGGAATCACAGGATTGGTACCGGTACTGGCGCGACCGCCGGATGGCGTGGTACGTGTCGCTCGGCCTCGCGAGCGATCGGCTCCGGCTGCGCGAGCACACGGCGGAAGAGCGCGCTCACTACTCGTGCGGAACGGCCGATATCGAGTACGCGTTCCCGTTTTGCGTCGAGGGTGACTACGGCGAACTCGAGGGCGTATCGCACCGCAGCGACTTCGACCTGCGCAGCCACATGGAGGGAAAGCTCGTGAAGCAGGGCGATCTCCTCGTCGTTGAAAAGGACGAGTCGGGCGCTGTGAGGTATCCCGGGAGCGGCAAAGACCTCTCCTACTTCGACGAGGCGTCGCAACGGAAGTTCGTGCCGCACGTCATCGAGCCCTCGGCAGGCGCCGACCGCGCCACCCTCGCCTTCCTGTGCGAAGCGTACGACGAGGACTCGATCCCGGATGAGAACGGCGTCTTGCAGGAGCGCGTTGTGCTGCGACTCCACCCGCGCCTCGCGCCGGTCAAGGTCGCCGTATTCCCGCTCGTGAAGAAGGACGGCCAGCCGGAAACCGCGGCCAGCATCTACCGCACGCTCAAAGCAAGGTGGAACGTCTTCTACGACGAGAAGGGATCCATCGGGAAGCGCTATCGACGTCAGGACGAGTCGGGAACGCCCTTCTGCATCACCGTGGATCACCAAACGTCGCAGGACAAGACCGTGACCGTGCGCGAGCGAGACACGACGGCGCAGGCTCGCGTTGCGATTCGCGAACTCGAGACGTACTTCGCCGAGCGCCTGAGCCGTGCCTGATCCGGCGGCCGTGCCCTTGCGTCGCGCGATCCTGCCCTCTACGGCCCTCTACTTCGCTCTGTATGTCTTGATCGGCATCCTCGGCGGCGCTGTCGGTCCGACACTCGGGCCGTTCGCCGCTCAAGTCGGTGTGAGCCTCTCGACGATCGGCGTGATTCTGACCACGCGCTCGCTTGGCTACCTCGCCGGCGCCCTCACAAGCACGCGCTGGATGGATCGGATCCGCATCCATCGCGGGATCGCGGCTCTCGCCCTCGTGGCAGGTGCCGCGCTGGCCGCGCTGCCATGGGCGCGGTCACTAGGACTCCTCGTCCTTCTGGTGGTACCGCTCGGGTTCGCGACCGCCGGACTCGACGTCGGAGTGAGCACGATGCTTCTTCGAACGTACCGCGATCGTGCCGCGCCCTTCGTCAGCGCGCTCCACTTCTCCTACGGAGCCGGCGGCCTCGCCTCGCCGTTCCTGGTAGCTGCGTTTGCCTCAGGCAGAGAGACCTCGGTCTATCGTCTGCTCGCCATCGGGTTCGCCCTCCTCGCGGCCGCCTACTTCTCGCTCCCGACAACACCGCAGCCATTGCAGGCGCCCCCCTCGCGCCCGGCAACCGCACGCCGACCGGATACAGACTCGACCTCGGACACTGCTTCGGCACATCTCGGGCGGGGCTTCCGTGTCGCAACGAGCGTCATGCTCTTCTACGTTGGGGCGGAGATCGGATTCGCTAGTTGGCTCTACGAGTTCGTCAACCTGCAGTTCGCCGCTGCGACCGCGACGGCCGTGACCGGCGGGTTCTGGGCTGCCTTCAGCCTGTCGCGCCTCGTGGCCGTGTTCATCGCACGCCGACTCACTCCGGAGCGAATCCTCAGTGCGGCCTTCGCCGGAGGCCTCGCGTTCGCGCTCCTTCTTGTCTTCTCACCGCACGCACTCACCGCAGTTTGGATCGGCGCCGTGGGCGTCGGGGCCGCCGTCGGCCCGATCTACCCCAACGTGATCACCGCGTACTCGCATCGCTATGAACTCACAGGGCGACGGTTCGGCGCGATTGCCGTCGCGTCGTGCGCGGGGAGCATGGTCTTCCCGTGGCTCATCGGCCGGCTGCTCGACGTCGGCGGCACCGTGGTCGTCCCGACGGCCACCGTCGTGCTGCTCG
>CAYUSW010000054.1:0-3884 GCA_964447445.1 uncultured Thermotogae bacterium | reverse complement strand
ACCGAAACACACGTGCCCCTCTCGCTTCTACGCCCGGAGGGATTTGAACCCCCAACCCCCGGCTCCGAAGGCCGATGCTCTATCCAGTTGAGCTACGGGCGCCGGCCGAACGGCTGCGCATACGTAGCCGTCCGGCTAGGGAGTCCTGCCGACTTGGTCGGCTGCAGGACTCCTGGATCTTGTCTTTCGCAGCTAGGGAGTTTCGCCGGCTCGGTCATTGCGAAACTCCAGAATCGTCTTCTTCGCACTGCTAGGGAGTTCTGCCGGTCCTCGGCTGCAGAACTCCGCGTTCTACTCGCCCACGCGGCACGACACCACGCGGACTCCGGTGATGTGCATCACATTGTGTGACGTACGTCACAAGGACGAAGCCCCCGAGGGGCCTCGCTCAGCTTCTGGGAGGAGCGACGGGGCTCGAACCCGCAACCCCTGGGACCACAACCCAGTGCGCTAGCCATTGCGCCACGCTCCCCATCTCATGCTGCACGCCCGGGAGGATTCGAACCTCCGGCCCACGGCTTAGAAGGCCGTTGCTCTGTCCCCTGAGCTACGGGCGCAGGGCGATGCTGCGGCATCGCTAGGGAGTTCTGCCGTCTCGCCGGCTGCAGAACTCGTGTCCCGTCTCCGGCCGCTCGTCGCCAAGCAGCTAGGGAGTTGCGCCGTTCTTCGGCCGCGCAACTCCTGGCTCTATCCTACAACCACGGCCGCGACTGGCCCAACAAGCTCTGCGGGGCTTCCTCCGGGCTCCGGGAGCGAGAGACGGGGATCGAACCCGCATTACCGGCTTGGAAGGCCAGTGCTCTACCATTGAGCTACTCCCGCATCACCAAGTCGGAGAGGCCGGATTCGAACCGGCGGCCTCAGCGTCCCGAACGCTGCGCGCTAACCAGGCTGCGCTACTCTCCGAGTGGGCTGTCGGCTCCCCGTAGGGCTCCGACAGCTTGCTTCCTCATCTTACAGCGCTACAAAAACCAGGCGTCCGCTACGGAACACCGTGAGCGTAACCTGCCCGCTCGCACTCAACGAGCCGACGGTCGCATCCCACGCTTCGACTGAGTCGATCGCCTGCCGGTTGACTCCGAGGATCACATCCCCAGAGTCCAGCCCGGCGCGCTCGCCTCGGCTTCCACTGGCAATCTCCATTATCACTACGCCCTCTGTGGAGTTCAATCCCAGTTGGTGAGCCATGACCTCCGTGATCGGACCCACGGTGATTCCGAACGCGGCCTCGCTCGCGGCTCCCGGCGTCGCGCCCGAGTAGTCTACGAGGGCCTGCTCGCTCGGTCGTCTGCCAAGAGTGGCCTGCACGACGAGGCTCTGGCCGTCGCGGACAAGTCCTATCTCAACGATCGCGCCGACGGGGAGAGCTCCCACGGCAAGGGACACGTCTTCGGCCGATGACACGGTGGTGTCGCCGACCCGCGTGATGACGTCCTCGACCTGGATCCCCGCCAGGTCGGCAGGATCGCCGGGAAACACCCCGGTGACGAACGCGCCCTTGAGGTTGGGGTCAATACCAAACGTCTCGGCGGCCGCAGGGGTCACGTCGCCGATCTTGACTCCGAGCCAGCCACGCGCCACTTCTCCGCTCTCGACGAGGTCATCGAGAACGTTCTTCACGTTGTTGATGGGAATGGCGAAATTGATGCCCTCGATCGTCACACCGCTCCCCGAGGAACGCGTGATCATGGTGCTGATCCCGATGACTTCGCCGCGTGCGTTTACCAGCGGCCCCCCGCTGTTGCCGGGGTTGATGGCTGCATCCGTCTGGATTAGGTTGTAGAAGGTTCCGGCGCCCTCGGGCTTCGCGAGATCCCGTCCCATCGCGCTCACGATGCCGAGAGTAACGGTGTACGAGAGCCCAAGAGGATTCCCGAAGGCAATCGCCCAGTCTCCCACTTCCACCGCGTCGGAGTCTCCCAGCGCAACGCTGGCGAGCGACGATGCGTCGCCTGCCACGCGGAGAACGGCAACGTCCACCACGTCGTCGGCTCCGACGACTTCAGCGTCCCAAGACTTGCCCGTCGAGTCAACGACCTGAATCGCGGTCGCATCCGCGACGACGTGCGCGTTTGTCAGGATGTACTTGTCCGAGCCGTAGGTGATGACAAAGCCGGACCCCACGGCGTGGACCACTTGGTCCTCCTCGTCCGGTACGGGGGTCCCAAAGAACTGCCGGAAGAAGGGGTCATCGAGGTAGTCGAACATCGCGCTCGACACGACCCCGGTCACGTCAACGCGCACAACGGCGGGTCCGACGGCCGCAATGGCCCGCTTCACGGCACTCGCGCCGGACTCGGCGATCGCCTGGTCTGCGTCACCGCTCTGCGCGACAGCGACAACGCCCGTGGCCCGGATGGACGAGTTGGGAGACTGCACCGAGGCAATCGTCAGGCCCGCGCCAACGAGGGCGAGCACGAGGAGCCCTGTGAGTGTGATTCTGCGCATAGTGAATCCTCCTATCATGTGGGTCTTCTCTGATTCCGCTACCATCGTCGACGAAGGATGTGAACCGGATGTGAAGAAGTCCCAGCACGAGAATGTACCACGTCCTACCCCGCACAGGAAGGCGATTGCCCTTTTCTCCGGAGGCCTCGACAGCATCTTGGCCGCAGTCCTCGTGCAGCGGCTCGGCGTGAGCGTTGTCCTCCTGCACGTCCAGCACCTGTGGAGCGGAGGAGATCCTGCCCGCCAGAGGATCCGTGAGGCCGCGGCTCGAACCGGCCTGCCGCTTCGCATCGTCGACGCCACGGACGAGCACCTGGACGTGATCCGCCACCCCAAGCATGGCTATGGATCGGCCGTCAACCCCTGTCTTGACTGCCACATCTTCATGCTCCGCATTGGCAAGCGCGTCATGGAGGACGAGGGCGCCGACTTCGTGGTCAGCGGCGAGGTTCTCGGCCAGAGACCGAAGTCGCAGCACTACCGCGCGCTGTGCGATGTCGCGGAGGAGAGCGGACTTCACGACCGGCTCGTGCGGCCGCTGTCAGCGAATCTCCTTCCGGAGACGCTGCCGGTACGCGAGGGTTGGCTGCGCCGCGACGATCTCTTGTCCCTGAGCGGGCGCGGACGGGAGTCCCAGCTTGCCCTCGCCGCGCAGTTCGGCATTCAGGACTTCCCGCAGCCGGCGGGCGGGTGTCTCTTGACGGAGAAGGCCTACGGGGCACGCGTTCTGGATGCCTTCGCCCACCTAGGGAAGAACGCGGTGACCCGAGAGGAGTTCGAGATCCTTCGCGTCGGGCGCCACTTCCGGCTCTCGGAAGAGACCAAGGTGATCGTCGGCCGAGATGAAGGCGAGAACGAGGCGCTCACGGCCCGCGCGGGTGGGCGCATTCTCATCGAGCCGTCGCTCGGCGTGATGGGGCCATCGTCGCTCGTCGAGGGGAAGCCGACAGAGGAGGAGCTCCAGCTCGCGGCATCTCTCGCGGCCCGCTACTGCGATCACGGAAGCGACTCGCGGGTCGCGATGGAGGTCACAGCGGACGGGGCGCGGAGGACGATCGTCGTCTCGCCGCTCGATGCCGCCGATCCGCGACTCAGCGAGTGGCGGATCGAGGATCGCGCCAGGCGTGCCCGCTCGTCGCCCAGGCGATGAGCGCAAGATGCTCGACTCGCGCTACGCAATCAGAGCAGAGGCCTCGTGCGCTAGCGCGGGCTACGCAATGAGAGCGAAAGCTTCCGCCCGAGACGCTTCGTCCTTGTAGAACCGTCCCCGGATGGCCGATGTGACCAGAGTCGCCCCGGGCTTCTTGACCCCGCGCAGCGTCATGCACAAGTGCGACGCTTCGACGCGGACGAGGACGCCGTGGGGGTCGAGGCGCTTCATCAGGGCGTCGGCGATCTGGGACGTCAGCCTCTCCTGAAGTTGCGGCCGCCCGGCG
>CAYUSW010000053.1:0-6846 GCA_964447445.1 uncultured Thermotogae bacterium | reverse complement strand
CGCATCCGGAACGAGGACGAGCATTGCGAGCTGGTCTCCGTTGTACGGCAGCTCGACGGCTTGCACGCTGCCGACCCTCGCGTACCGGGCGTTGAGCGTTCGGTGCATCATCGAAACCGAGATTGGAGCGCCATCGAGTAGCGAGAAGGACTCCGCCTTCGTGTCTTTCGTCTCGAACGGGTAGAGCCATGGTGCCTTGAAGTAGATCGCGTTCGTCAGGACGAGGCGCGTCAGCTCGCTCACGCTGCCCTCGGGGAGGAGATCTGTGATCCTGTCGTGCGTCTCGTCGCTCACCCAGCTATTGATCGCGACGCGCGAGCCTTCGGGATCTTCAGAGAAGCTCATCAGGCGGAGTCCCGCGCCGTAATTCTCGGCCAGTGTGTCGAGGTAGCTGCCGAGGAAAGGGAAACCGCGCTCGCCCCACAGGGCGTTGACGATGCTCAGTTCGAACCCCTCGCCCTCGAACGGCTCGTGAAGCTCAGTGCGGCGGCCAAGCTCGAGGTCGACCGCGTTGAACGCCGGATGCAGCGCGTCTTGGCCGAGGTCGAAGTGCAAGGCACCTGCCATCTGATCTTCCGTCGCGCTCCTCGCGCCGGCGTATGTCATTGCGAGGGCGGACGAGATGCTGAACGGCGAGAAGAAGACGTTGGCGTCCCCATCGGCCACTTGGGCGTAGAGATCGAGAGCGAACGCGCCGTTGCCGGCCGCGAGCGCCTCCGCGTCCGCCTCGCTGACGCTCGGATGGAGATCCCGAGGAAGACTCGACTGGGCCACCAGGTCCTCTTGCGGCACGTCCGGCCACAGCCAGCCGCATCCCGAGAGACACAACACAAGAGCTGTCACGCAAACCAGGAACGTGAGTTTCCCTCGCTTCATCAGGATCATCCCCTCTGTGTAGGCTCTCCAACCGGCGAGCTCTCGAAGAGAATAGCAGGGCACGCGTTGCCATGCCAAGAGGAATTCGGGACACAAACCCCATTTCGCCCGAGTGCCGGAATAGGGTTTGTGTCCCGGATTCTCAGGTTGACCGCGCGTTGACCGCGGCGCGATCGTCCCGTGAAGCGCCCGACTTGTACACTCGCGGCGAAAGGGGGTCTCATGACTTCATGGCTGAAGCGCATCCTTGTCTGGCTCCTCCTGCTCCTCGCGGCGGGATGGCTCGGCGCCGTGGCGGCGCAGGCACCCACTGAGCAAATCGACAGCGTCGTTCTCATCTCCTGGGACGGAGTCCAGCGAACGCATCTTGCCGATCTCCTCGCTCAGGGCCGGCTTCCCGTGTTGACGGGACTGATTGCGGCGGGGGCGTTCGTCCCGCTCCAGGTCACCGACCACGCGACCGACACGAAGGCCGGGCACGCGCAGATGCTGACCGGGCTTGGGCCAGACTCCACCGGTGTCTTCTCGAACAGCCGCTACCAAGCGATTCCAGCCGGGCTCACGCTGTTCGAGCGGCTCAAGCAATGCTTCGGCGATGGGGGTATCGCGACCGCGGCCGTCACGGGAAAGAGCTCAAATCTTGTCGAAATCCTTGCCAACGCCGGGCCAGCGCTGGACGTCTCCCTGATCAGGTCCGCGGGCGCGGACGTCGTCGGAGCGAGGGCTCTCCGGGTTCTCGAAGGCTTCAGAGACCGCGCGTTCTTCGCCTTCATCCACTTCCGCGATCCCGATCACGCAGGGCACGGGTTTGGCGAGAACTCACCTCAGTACGAAGATGCAACCGTCGCCTGCGACGTCTGGCTCGGGAAGATCCTCTCAACGCTCGAAAGCCTCGGGATGAGCGACCGGACGGCGGTCTACGTTACGGCCGATCACGGGTTCGATGAGGGCGCGCGGACCCACTTCAATGCGCCCGGCGTCTGGCTTGCCTGCGAGGACTCGCTCGACGAGCCAGTGGTGGGTGAGGGAGACCAGAAGGATGTCGCGGCGACTCTCCTCGCTCGGTTCGGGATTGACCCCTCGGCGCTCAGTCCGAGCCTGCCGGGGCGCGCGTTCACCGCGGACGCGACGCAGGCAGTGCGCGTGGAGAAGGACATCGTCTACGCTACCGCTGACGGCGTCGACCTCGGGCTCGATCTTTTTCTCCCGGCTTCCGTCGGCCCTCACCCGGCCATCGTCTTTGTCCACGGCGGCGGCTGGACGGCAGGAGACAAGTCGAGTTGGGAAGACGAGGCGCTGCGATTCGCGGACGAGGGCTACGTCGGGATCTCTATCAACTACCGCCTCGCCCCGGCATATCCCTTCCCAGCTGCTGTTGAGGACACGAAAGCGGCCGTCCGTTGGCTGCGCACGCACGCCGCTGACCTTGGCATCGATCCCGCGCGCATCGGAGCGATGGGCAGCTCGGCCGGCGGACACCTCGTTGCTATGCTCGGTGTTACCGACGGGTCTGAAGGCCTTGAGGGCCAGAGCGGCGATCTCTCGCTTTCGAGTCGTGTACAGGCCGTCGTCGACTACTTCGGGCCGACGGATCTGACTCAAGCAGGCATGCTGGCCGACCCGGCGATCCTTGCCTTCATCGGCGGCACATGCGCCGAGAACCCTCTTCTGTGCCGGCACGCGTCGCCTGTCACGTACGTCAGCCCCGACGACCCGGCGTTTCTCATCGTCCACGGGACAAGCGATCAGCGCGTGCCCTTCAACCAGTCCGTCATCCTCCGCGACGCGCTCCAGGCAGTCGGGGTCGAAGTCGGACTGCTTGCCCTCGAGGGAGCCGGCCACGGCTGGCGCACGAACTCCGCCCTCGACCGGCACTACTACGAGACCGCGCTGTCCGCGGCCATCGCCTTCTTCGATCGCCACCTTGGCATGCCTGTCACAGCCGCGGCACCGCAGACCGCCTCAGCATCAAGCAGCTAGAGCCTGGCCGAAAACCGGGGCAGGGACTCCATTCCTCGGCCGGAAGCCATGATGGAGTCTGTGTTACCGCTGTCCGGGGGAGCCATGCAGAGGGATGCTCGGCGTCGCCCCATGGCGGCCCGCGCATCGATCCACAAGTCTACGTCTCGCCGGTACGGTAAAAGCAGAACTCGCACGTTGCGTCACCCTCCATCAGCGTCGAGCGGCGCTGGAAGCGGACGCCGTCGCACAAGAGCCGGTACATGGGATCGTCGAGAGCGCAAGCGAGGAGATACCCGACCGAGGGATGCCGCTCGCGGTAGTAGCGAGCCCACTCGCAATGCGTCACATGGGCGACGATCTCCCGCTCGTCGCCGCGCACGAGATCGATGTCGAGCCCTGCACTGAATGCGTTCGGAGTCTCCGGTGCCGTCTGGTAACGCGCGAGCCGCTGTTGCATGAACTCATCGGCCGAGATCTTGTCCCAACCCGTTGCCTCGGCCAGAAGAGCGTCGTACATGATCAACTCGCCGGCCTTGCCGTATCGTGCGAGCGCCTGCTCGGCAATGTGGGCATACGCGTTGCGGAAGAGATGGAGCCACTGATACGTGGTCAAGGAGAGCACACCCTGTCCGGACGAGACGGCGGCGGCGATGAAGACGAACGGCGCTCTCGCAGTGAGGAAGGCAAGGGCCCGCCCGGCCGTCACGCCACGCACTGGCGACGTGAAGACACCGTTGAGGCCATCGCACATCTCGGCCTGCGCCAGAGGCTCACTTTCCGGGCACACCTTGAGCGCCAAGATCTCGCGCGTCAGCTCGTCGGGCTCCTCTGGCAGTGCGTTCCACAGCCCATTCGCGGCCTCGGCGCCGAGCCGTTCGAGGATGTGTCTGTACGTCGTGGCGTAGGAGCCGAGGACCCTTGCGGTCTCGTGAGAGAGGGAGAGATCAAAACGACGTTCCAATGGCGCAAGCACGATGCCTCCGATCGTTGGACCCAGCGACGCCCGCTGCCGCGAGCAACCCCCAGTGTCGTGGCAAGTCTAGCCCTGCGAGCGGCGAGGCTCAAACCCCGTCCAAGTCGCCACATGCGGTCTGAGATCCGCACTGCCCGCCGCCGTCGGGCCCCCGAAGTCGGCCGGAGTTCAGATCTGGCCACTTGGCGGCCCGCCTGTTGTGCAGCCCCGAGTGTGCCGTCTTACTCTCGAAGTGCGCGGCGGTCGGCGTTGGCGAGAGCAAGCGCCTTCTCGATGTAGAACGTGACTCCGCGAGCGTGGCTGGCGACGTGCGCTGTGGCAGCAGCGTGTCCGGCAGCGCGAGCCGCAGCACAAGCGGCTGGCTGCCCGGCCGCCGAGGCCTTCCGAGCCGCTGCATGGGCAGCCAGGGCTGCCTTCCGCGCTTCACCCACGCGGATCTCGCCCCGCGCCCAGGCGCGCGCCGCCTCTACTGCCTTGCGAGGGCGATCATCGTGCGGGAGAGCATCCTCGAACAGCGAGAGAAGGGCCTCCGCGCCATCCGCCGCACACAGCGCCTGCGTTCGGTGGTCCTCCAGCGCCTTGTCTTTCGAGGCTGGCTCTTCCGTGTTCCGAGTCATCGCAGCCTCAGAGCTGGTAGATCGCGCCGAACTTGTCCTTGACGTAGCGCACGAAGTACGCGGGATTCAGTTCCTCGCCCGCGATGCGCTTCATGAGTTCCTGTGGCTCGTACATTGCGCCGTACTGGTGCACGTTCTCCCGCAGCCAGCCGAGGAGCGGCTTGAGGTCGCCGGCCTCAATCGTCTTGTCGAGGTTCGGAAGCTCTTTGCGGATCGTCGCGAGCATCTGGGCCGCGTAGAGGTTCCCGAGCATGTACGACGGGAAGTAGCCGAACATGCCCTGCGACCAGTGGACGTCCTGCAAGACTCCGAGCGCGTCGTTCGAAGGGACGACGCCGAGGTAGCGCTTCATCGCGTCGTTCCAGATCCTGGGCAGGTCGGCGACATCGATCGACCCGTCGATGAGTCCTGCCTCGATCTCGAATCGCAGCATGATGTGGAAGTTGTAGGTCACTTCGTCCGCTTCGACGCGGATGAACGACGGCGAGACCACATTCGCGGCGGCGTAGAGGGCTCTCGCCTTCGCGGCGGCGAAGGAGGGGAAGAACTCGGCGAGGACGGGCTGGAAGAAGGTCCAGAACGGGAGGCTGCGCCCGATCTGGTTCTCGACCATCCGCGATTGCGACTCGTGGATGCCGTTCGACGCGCCGCGCGATAGCCCGAGGGCGAAGAGCTCCGCGGGCATGCCCTGGTTGTAGAGCGCGTGACCTCCCTCGTGGAGCGCACCGAACAGGCCCGACAGGAGCCGCTTCTCGAGGTAGCGGTTCGTGACGCGAACGTCGCCCGGCCCAATGGTTGTCGTGAACGGGTGTGCGACATCGGCGAGGCCGCCGGCCTCGAAGTCGTAGAGGATGATCTCGAGCGCGCGACGCGCGAGGCAGCGTTGCGTGTCGACATCGAACGTGCCCTCGAGGATCGACGCGTCCGGCTTCTTGCCTTCTTCCAAGAGCTTCTTGAGGAACGGCGCGAGCTCGGCGCGCAGCGGGTCGATGACTTCTCTCAGCTTGCGGTACGTCATCCCCGGCTCGAAGTCCTCGATCAGGGCGTCGTAGGGATGCTCCTCGTAGCCGTAGTAGTCGGCGAACGTGCGCGCGTAGCCGACCATCTTCTCGAGATGCGGCCGGAAGGCACCGAAGTCCGAGGCCTTCCGCGCGGCGACCCACGCCGCCTGCGCCTGCGACTGCGCGATGCTTCGCTCTTCGACCAGCGCCGGCGGGATCGCCCGATTCCGGTCGTACCTCTTCCCCACGCGGCGGACGCTCGCCTGCTCCCTTTCGCTCAGCCCGTCCCTGTGGCGCAGCTCGGCGAGGTACTTCCCGAGCTCATCGGAGACGAGCAGCTCGAACTGCTTCTTCGACAAGAGCCCCCGGACCCCGGAGCGTACGGCGATACCCTTCGGCGGCATGTACGTCTGTTGGTCCCAGCCAAGGACGCTGAGTGCGGAGCCGTACTTGGCCATCTCCGCCAGCAGACTGCGGTAAGCCTCAAGCGTGTTCAACGTACCTCCTAGCGATGCCCACGACGACGATGAGACGGAACGCAGGGAGTTTAGCCGAAGGGGTAGTCGGGGCTCCGGCGGCACGCGGGGCACGCTCCGGACGCTGAGCGAAGTGGTCGGGCGAGGTTCGTTGCGTAGGCTCATCCTGGCCAGATGCAGGTCATGAGTGGGTACACATACCGCATCTCGCGCAGTGTGATGTTCGGAACGCGTTGTGTGCCCCCATCAGGGCCTAGCTATCCCTCCAGCGGTAGACGTGCACGGCCATCGGCGCGAAGCGGTCCGTGAACGTCGCCCCGGAAGTGAGGATCGTCCTCCCCTCGAACATCACGTCGATGGCTCCGATGGCGCCGGAGACGGGAAGTGCGAACGTTGCCTCATGCTCCCGCGTCTCCGAGCCGTTCGCGGCGAGGACGTAGGTCCAGCCGTCATGGTGACGGACGATGTGGTGGATGGGCGAGTAGCCGTACCGGTCCTGCACAACGAGCCCGGTGGTCGAGACGGCAGCCGAGACGAGAACCGGCGGGCTGAGGATCGCGTCCGCGAGGGCGGCCAGCTCGGCGTTCAGCTCTCCTACGTATGCCCACACCTCCGGGAAGTCGTGCAGCCCCGGCCCGGGGCCGTATGGCTGGCCGTCTCGCTCTGCGCCGCCGTAGCAGAAGTACCAGACCCCCTTGGCTCCGTGGATGATCGCCAGGTAGGCCATCAGTCGCAGTTGGTCCCGCGACGGCATACTCCATCCGCCGAACTGAAAGGCCTCGAGCACGACCTGCGGCGACGCGCGCCGCCCCTCGACGGACAATGCGGCCACGACATCGTCCATCCAGCGGGCCACGGCTATCAGCGGCGCGTCGTGCGGGTTTGGCACCGGCGGGGATCGCAGCGGGTAGCAGTCGACGGCGACGACGTCAGGGAAGGAC
>CAYUSW010000052.1:0-1946 GCA_964447445.1 uncultured Thermotogae bacterium | reverse complement strand
AGCAAGCGCGTCCACCGAGAAGAGCGGCCGATCGTCTCCATACCAGAAGGCACCGGCCGGCGAGAGGAGCGGGCGCAACTCGTCGCCGAACGAGATGGTCGCCCTCTCACTGCCGCACGACGAGCGTTCGACGAACACCTTGATTCCTACGATGGAGAGTCTTGGCGCGATCTCGGCGAACGGAGTCATGCCCAGGTACCACGGACCGAGGACACTGCCGCACAGGTTGTTGTAGGCAAGGAAGAGACGCGCCCGCACGCGGACCTCGCCACGCTCGGCCATGCCCTTGTACCGTTCCAGGTCCCCCGGCTCGACGACCATCTCCGCCGCGGTTGTGACCCCGTACGACAGAGCCAGCGCTTGCGCTTCGGCCGGGGACAGATTCTCCTTCCCGCAATCGCGCAGGAGATGGGCGTGCGCGTCGATGAAGCCTGGATAGACGGCTCGTCCGGCGAGATCGATCCGCTGGGTGTCAGGTCCGGCGAGCGCGAGGATCTCCTCGTTGGTGCCGAGTGCCAGAGTGCGATCCCCCGAGAGAGCGATGGCTTCATGGACCTCGCCTCGTGCTGTCATCGTGACGACCGTGCCATTAGTCAAGACGAGGGTTGCAGAGTCTGTCGCGGCGGCTGCAAGAGACGCCGTGATGATCAAGCAGACAGCCGACGCAATCGAAGAGAAGAGGTGCACCGTGGCCACGCCGCGGATCGTAGTGCCGGAGCCTCCTTGAACGCAACGCATCGCTCGGCGACGGGCCGCGTCGCCGGCGCGGCCCGCAGGCTCTCCTAGTCGCCGTAGATCGCTTGGGTGATCGCGTCGGTGAGATCGTAGTGAATGCGCTCGAGCAGATCGAGAAGGTCGTTGAGCGTCGATGGCAGCGAATCGGGCGAGGGGAGATGCCCCCCAACCAGCATCGGCCAGTAGCCCTCGGCCGTAACGGCGCACGCGTAGATCGTCACGAACTCATTCGCGGCACCGTCAGGATCGGCCGGCAGATCGATGCGGCGGGCGGCTTCGAGGGCATTCTCAGCCAGCGATGTGATGCGGTTTACGAGGATGGGGAGCCTTCTCAGCAGGCTATCCAGTACAACGCGTCCAGCCTCGGCTGAGCAGTCGGGAACGGAGGGCATGTACTCTTTGTCGCCGCACTTCGACGCGTAGAAACCGCTCAGGGCATCCGCGTGGGACTCCACCGCGCTGATGTACGCCTCGAACGACGAGTTGAGCAGGCTGAGACAACCGCCTTCGCCGAGCAAGTACTTCGGAGTGGCGGGGTAGAAGGTCAGATTGCCCTGCATTCCCTCTCCGCCTTCCAAGAGGAGAACGATCTGCCGAATGTGCTCTTCTTGGCTTGTGACGTCGGGGGCAACGAGACCGTGGTAGGCGAGGATGCGGATGTCCCCGAAGATCTCAGAGACTCCCCATATGGAACGAGTAAGTGGCGTGTACACCGCGGTGACTTCTTCATACACCGCATACGCCGTGAAGTCGACGGTGCCCGCGGACTGCGCGACCGCCGAGCCCGCCAGCGCTCTGCACGCCACTCCAGCGACGACGACTCCGATGAGAAGCGCCGCCACGAATCCGATGTGTCTCATAACATCCTCCTTCTGCGTGATGCGGGCATCATGGGCCGCGTCACGGTCTCGGTTCGATCGTGGGGGAATCAACGGGCTCGTCAACGAGGTCCTCGGCCGCGGGCGGGATAATGCGGTAGCCGACGCCCGGGACGTTGACGAGGATGCGGTCGCCGGGCAGATCTACGCCATTCAGCCGCTGCCGGATGAGGTACACATACTGCTTCACGTCCTTCGAGTCGGCGTAGGGAGAGCCGGGCCACGCCTGGGCGAGAATCTCCTCGTCGCTGAACGTCCGCCCTGGTGCGCTCATGAGCACTCTCAGGAGATCGAGCTGCTTCGGCGTCAGGGAGATCGATCGGTCGCACGCGG